>DATLPH010000181.1:0-9963 GCA_035535855.1 Gaiellaceae bacterium | reverse complement strand
TGCCGTCGAAGACGTAGTCGGTCGAGAAGTAGACGACCGGAACGCCGAGCGCCGCCGCGTTGCGGGTGCCGACGACGTTCACGAGCTCCGCGCCGGCCGGATCGGCCTCGGCGCCGTCGACGTCGGTCCAGGCGGCGGCGTGGAGCACGAGCTCCGTCTCGACCGCGAGCGGCTGCGTGACGTCGAGATCCTCGCGCGTGCGCGCGTCAGCCTCTGGAAAGGCCTCGCGCAGGGCCGCGCCGAGCTGACCGCCGGCGCCGGTGATCAGGACGCGGCGTCCCGCTCCGACAGGATCGGCGATTCGGTGCTCCAGAGGTGGACGATCCGGGAGTCGTTCCACGGGACCTCGTGCTCGTCGGGGTCGTCCCGGTCGTACTCCTCGGTCACGTGGTAGAGGAACAGGCAGTCGGTGAGCGCCTCGTAGCCGTGGGCGTGGTGGCCCGGGATGAAGACCGCGGCGGGGTTGTCGTCGCCGATGTCGGCGGTGAACGTCTCGCCGCTCTCGCGGTCGAGCACGACGACGCGGACCATCCCGTGCACGCACGCGAAGAGGTCGCTCTGGCCTCGCTCGTGGTAGTGGAGGCCGCGGATCACGCCCTTGCGCGAGAACGAAAGGTTCGACTGCTTCACCGGCTGCGGCAGGAGCGACGCGCGCATCAGCTCCATGAACCAGCCGCGCTCGTCCTCGAACCGCCTGAGCGGGATCAGCTGGACGCCGTCGATCACGCTAGAGCGCGTCCTTGTTGGCGCCGTTGCCGCGCACGAAGTCGTTCACCTCGTAGTACGCGTCGATCGACTCGCCCGCGTCACCCCAGAAGCCTTCGAGCACGTCGTACTCCATCTCGCCGCGGCCGACGTACCAGTTGTTCACGTCGGTGATCTCGAGCTCCCCGCGACCGGAGGGCTCGAGCGTGGGCAGCACGTCCCAGACCTGCTCGTCGTAGAAGTAGATCCCGGTGACGGCGAACTCGCTCGCGGGGTCGTCGGGCTTCTCGACGATGTTCGTAACGCGCCCGTCCTGGAGCTCGGGCACTCCGAGGTGGCGCAGGTGCTCCTGCTCCTCGACGCTGGCGAGCAGGATCCGCGCGCCACTCTCCTGCGCCGCGAAGTTCTGAACAGCGGGAGCGACCGAGCGCTCGACCACGTTGTCGGCGAGCATCACGCAGGTGCGGCCGTCGCGGCCGAACCGCTCCGCGAGCCCGAGCGCCTCCGCAATGCCGCCGGGCTTGTCCTGGTAGGCGTAGAAGAGCCGGTCGACGCCGTGCTCGTGGCCGTTTCCGAGCAGGCGGAAGAACTCGCCCGCGTGCGTGCCGCCCGTCACCAGCATCAGCTCCGTCACGCCCGCCTTGACGAGCGCTTCGATCGCCCAGCTGATCATCGGACGGTCGTAGATCGGCAGCAGGTGCTTGTTCGTGATCTGGGTCAGCGGGTGCAGCCGCGAGCCGGTGCCGCCAGCCAGGATCACGCCTTTCAGCCCGCTCGCCATCGGCGGAATGCTACGAGGTCGGCACTTCGAGAGGCGACGGAGGCACACGCACGACGCGGGCGACGGTCGGCGGCAGCCACCAGTTCCAGCGGCCGAAGAGGGCCATCAGCGAGGGCACGAGCACCGCGCGCACGATCGTCGCGTCGACGAAGATCGCCACTGCGAGTCCGAGCCCGAACTCCTGCAGGCCGACCACCCGTCCGGCGATGAAGCCCGAGAACGCGGCCACCATCACTATCGCCGCGGCGGTGACGATCCGCCCGGTGCGCTCCAGCCCCTCGACGACAGCACGGCCGTTGTCCTTCGTCTCGTCCCAGGACTCGCGCATGCGCGTGACGAGAAAGACCTCGTAGTCCATCGAGAGCCCGAAGAGCATCGCGAAGAGGAAGATCGGGATCCAGGCCTCGACCTGCTCGAAGCTATAGAGGCCCCAGAGGTCCTTGCCGACGCCCCACTTGAACACGATCACCAGCGCGCCGTAGGCCGCCGCGACCGAGAGCAGGTTCAGCAGTACCGCCTTCAACGGAAGGATCAGCGAGCGGAACGCGCGCATCAGCAGCAGGTACGTCAGCACGAGCACGGCGACCACGAGCCACGGGAACACCTGGTATGAGCGATCGATGAAGTCCACGCCCTGCGGCGGCCCGCCGCCCGCGAGCACCCGTACGCCGGCCGGCCACGACACCGACGGGACGATGTCGCCGCGCAACCGGTGGACGAAGGACTGCGCAGGTGCCTCGCCGTATTCGTGCTTCCCGGCGACGACGATCTGCGCGTAGCGGTCGCTGCTGTCGATGAAGGGCTTCGTGGGCCGATAACGCACCGCGATCACCTCGGGGTCGTGCCGCAGCTTGGCGGCGAGCGTCACGATCGAGCGCTGTGCAGCCGGTGCTCGCGCGCCGCCCTGCGCGCCGGTGTCCACGACGATCTGCGTCGGGGAGAGAGCGCCCGGACCGACGGCGTGGCGGAGGATGTTGAAGCCGCGAACGGCCTGCGGATGCTGCGGAATGCCAAAGGCCGAGCCGGGCGTCAGCTCGAGCGAGAAGACCGGAATCGCGATGGCCACGAGTAGCGTCGCGCCAGCGGCCAGGAAGGCGACTGGCCTGCGCATGATCGCCCGGGCGAGTCGGGCCCACATCCCCTGCTCGATGTCATCCGTGCCGGCGAGACGCGGCAGCGGGACGTGCAGGCGCCGGCGCATGAACTCGGCGACGGCCACGCGCTTGATCCCGCCCCGCCCGTAGAGCGAGAGCAGCGCCGGCTGCAGCGTCGTGGCCGCGAGCACCGAGACGAGCGGGATCAAGAAGCCGCCGATCCCCATTGAGCGCATGAACGGCGAAGGCATGAACAGCAGCAGCGCGAGCCCGATCGCCACGGTCGCGCCCGAGAAGACCACCGCGCGGCCCGCGGTCGCCATCGTGCGCAGGATCGCGTCGTCCTTCGAGCCATTGCGGGCGAGCTCCTCGCGGAAGCGATAGACGATCAGCAGCGAGTAGTCGATCGCGATGCCGAGCCCGATCAGCTGCACCAGGTTCGTGACGTAGGTCGCCATCGTGACCTGGTGCGCGACCAGGTAGACGACCCCGAGCGTGCCCATGATCGTGCAGGCGGCGAAGAGCAACGGGATCGTCACCGCGGCCGAGAGGCCGAAGACCACGAGCAGGATCGCGATCGCCACGGGCAGCGCGATCAGCAGCTCGCCCTTCTTCAGATCCTCGTTGAAGATCGGGTCGAGGTCGTGCTGGATCGCCGCCTGCCCGGTGACGTAGGACCGGACGCCGCCGCCGTGCGGCAGGGCACGGTAGACCTCGTCGGTCCGCTCCTTGGCGTCCGCGATGCTCAGCGTCGAGACGATGTCGCCGTAGAGGACGTGCTTCCCTCCGGGCACCAGCGGGCGCGCCTGCCCGGTCGCAACCTGCCTGGCGGCGACTGCGAGATCCTGCTGGAGCCGGGCCCTCAGCGCCGGGTCGTTCGAGTCCGGTACCCGGAAGACGACCGTGAACGCGCCGTCGCTGCGGTCGCCGTAGTGCTCCTTGAGGATCGTGCGAGCCCGCTCGGAGTCCGTCCCCGGCATCGTGAACGTGTTCGAGAGCAGCGCCGGGAGCTTCGCTGAGGCCGCGACGCCTCCGACGAGCACGACAAGCCAGGCTGCGACCACGACCCAGCGGTAGTGGATCATCCAACGCGTCCAGCGCTCCATCTGCGGCGGCTCCTCTCGAGGTCTGCGGCGGCTAAGCTAGTCGTTGCTAACTTAACAGCACCGCATTCAGCGTTCAAACGGGACCCAGGCGGGCACCACTAACGTTTACGTGAGGACCATGAAGAGGCGCACCGACATCGACAGGCTGCACGACGACATCAAAGAGCTCGTGGACGAGCTCTGGCACTTGCCGCGCTTCGTCGGCGGCCAGCGCGGCTTCCGGCCGCACGCCGACTGCATCCGCAGCGAGGACCCGCCCGCGTTGCACGTCGTCGTCGAGCTCCCCGGTGTCGACCCGGCCTCGATCCAGGTCGCCGCTGCCGACCGCGTCCTCGTGGTCGCCGGCGAGCGCCACCGCCCACCCGTGAGCGGGCGCTACCGCCAGCTCGAGCTCGAGTACGGCCCCTTCCAGCGCAGGATCCAGCTGGACGAGCCCGTCGACACCGAGGCCGCCACCGCGCGCTACGAGCACGGGATGCTGACCATCGTGCTGCCGATCGCGGCGAAGGCGCCGCAGGCGGAGCGCGTCTACATCGCGATCAGAGGCCGCGGATGAGCGAACTCAACTTCGAAGAGGCGCTCGAGCAGGGCGACGTCGAGATCCCGGAGGCGCTGCCGATCCTGCCGCTGAAGGAGACGGTGGTCTTCCCGCAGTCGGTCTCACCGCTCGCGATCGGCCAGGAGCGCTCGGTCAAGCTCGTGGAAGACGTGCTCGACGGCGAGCGCATGCTTGCGCTCGTCACGGTCAAGGATCCCGCGGTCGACCAGCCCGGCTGGGACGACCTCTACGAGACCGGCACAGCCGCGATCGTCCACAAGATGATTCGCGTCCCCGACGGGACGCTGCGGATCCTCGTGCAGGGGGTGGCCCGCATCAAGCTCCAGCGCCGGACCCAGGACGACCCCTACCTCGTCGGCGAGTTCGAGGTCGTCGAGGACGTCGTCGAGGAGAGCCAGGAGCTCGAGGCGCTGACGCGCAGCGTCCAGAATGAGTTCGGCCGCCTGATCTCGCTCGTGCCCTACCTGCCTCCCGAGCTCGAGCTCGCCGCGGCCAATGTCGACGAGCCGAGCGCCCTCTCCCACCTCGTCGCCTCGACCCTGCGCCTGAAGACCGAGGAGAAGCAGGCGCTGCTCGAGCAGGCGAACGTGAGCGACCGCCTGCGCGACGTGCTGCGCATCCTCAAGCGCGAGCTCGAGGTCGTCGAGCTGGGAACGAAGATCCAGACGCAGGTGCAGTCCGAGCTCGAGAAGGGCCAGCGCGAGTACTTCCTGCGCCAGCAGCTGAAGGCGATCCAGGACGAGCTCGGCGAAGGCGACGAGCAGCAGGCCGAGCTCGCTGAGCTGCGCGAGCAGATCGAGTCGAAGAATCTGCCCGAGGACGCGCGCAAGGCTGTCGACCGCGAGCTGGGCCGGCTCGAGAAGCTGCCCTCGGCCTCTGCCGAGTACGGCGTCATCCGCACGTACCTCGACTGGATCATCTCGCTGCCATGGGACGAGACCACCGAGGACAACCTCGACCTCGCCCACGCGCGCAAGATCCTCGACGAGGACCACTACGACCTCGAGAAGGTGAAGGAGCGGATCCTCGAGTACCTCGCCGTCTCGAAGCTGAAGAACGACCTCTCGGGCCCGATCCTCTGCTTCGTCGGCCCGCCCGGCGTCGGCAAGACGTCGCTCGGCCAGTCGATCGCCCGCACGGTCGGCCGCGAGTTCGTGCGGCTCTCCGTCGGCGGCGTGCGCGACGAGGCCGAGATCCGCGGGCACCGGCGCACCTACATCGGCGCGATGCCGGGCACGATCATCCGCTCGCTGCGCGACGCCGAGTCGAAGAATCCGGTGCTGCTGATCGACGAGATCGACAAGATGGGCGCCGACTTCCGCGGCGATCCCGCCAGCGCGATGCTCGAGGTGCTCGACCCCGAGCAGAACTCGAACTTCCGCGACCACTACCTCGACCTGCCGTTCGACCTCTCGAAGGTGCTCTTCATCTGCACCGCGAACCAGCTCGAGACGATCCCGAGCCCGCTGCTCGACCGGATGGACGTGATCCACCTTTCCGGCTACACCGAGGACGAGAAGCTCGGCATCGCGCGCAAGTACCTCGTGCCCAAGCAACTCGAGGCGCACGGCCTGGACGACAAGCCGGTCACGATCAGCGCGAACACGCTGCGGACCGTGATCCGCGAGTACACGCGCGAGGCCGGCGTGCGCAACCTCGAGCGGCGGATCGCCGACCTCCTGCGCAAGGTGGCACGCGAGTTCGCCGACGGCAAGGCGAAGAAGATCTCGATCGACGTGCGCAGGGCGCGTGCGTGGCTCGGCGCCCGCCGCTTCCCGGCCGACCCGCGCAAGCGGACCGCCGACCCCGGGGTCGCGACCGGCCTCGCCTACACGCCGGTCGGCGGTGACGTGCTCTTCATCGAGGCCACGGCCTATCCGGGCAAGGGCAAGCTGACGATCACGGGCCAGCTCGGCGAGGTGATGCAGGAGTCGGCACAGGCGGCGCTCTCCTGGGTCCGCTCGCACACCGACCAGCTCGGCCTGCCGGAGAATTGGTTCGCCGAGCACGACGTGCACATCCACGTGCCCGCCGGCGCGGTGCCGAAGGACGGTCCTTCAGCCGGGGTGACGATCGCAACCGCAATCGCCTCGCTCGTGCGCGGCGAGCCTGTCGCCGACGACCTCGGCATGACCGGCGAGATCACCCTCACGGGCCAGGTGCTGCCGATCGGCGGGATCCGCGAGAAGACCCTCGCGGCGCAGCGCTACGGCCTCAAGCGAGTCGTGCTCCCGCGCGACAACGAGCCCGATCTCGAGGAGCTGCCGCCCGAGACGCGCAAGGAGCTCGACTTCATCCTGGCCGACTCGATCGAGGACGTGCTGGCGGTCGCATTCCAGCGTCCCGGCCGCTCGCGGCCCCAGGCCGCGCCCGCCGCGGAGCGCCAAGCCGCCGCGTCTGTTTAGCGCCGAGCCCGCACAGGGTAGATTTCCGCCTACAAACGAGCGAAAGGACGGCCTGCTCATGGCTAAGGCCAAAGACAGGGTTCAGGACGTGAAGCCGTACGTGAAGCGGGCAATCCAGGACGAGGAGCTGCGGGACAACTTGCGCAGCGCCTTCGCCACCGCCCGTGACGTGTACGACGAGCTGATCGGCAACCGGGGTGTGACCGGCGTCGCGACGAAGGTCGCGAGCGACAAGGACATCCAGGACCAGCTGCGCTCGGCGATCGACGACCTACGCAGCGCGGCCGACCGCATCCAGGGAAACGACAGCCACAAGGGCCGCAACAGCACGATGCTGCTCGCCGGCATCGCCCTCGGGATCCTCTTCAACCCGATGACCGGGCCCGAGACCCGGCGCTGGCTGAAGGACCGGATCTTCGGCGAGGACGAGGAGTTCGGCTACGGCGGCTCTGGCTCGGGCGGTAACTCGAACTAGAGCGGGTCGACCGGTCAGTTCAGACGGACGCACGGGGAACCCGTGCATCCTGAAACGGCGTCGTAAGCGCAGCCTTGAGCGGTAACTCGCCCTAGGGCCGCGGCGCCTTCGGGCGCAGCCCTAGCGACCTGATCAGCTGACCCTCGGTCCCGCGGTCGCGGGCGGCCATCGCCCGCTGGAGCGAACCGGGATCGAGGCCGCTGGCCTCCGAGATGTCGGAGACCTGCAGCAGGATCGCAGCAGGCTTCGGCGCGGGATCGGAGATCCCGGTCTGCGCGAGCCAGCCGGCGACGTTGTAGAAGCGGACGTCCTGCAGGTGCTTCCAGGCCTGCAGGTAAGGCGTCGGGTTGACGGCGCCGTCGTAGCCCATGAAGAGCAGCGAGAACGGATGCACCTCGAAGTGCAGGTGGGTGGGCGTGCCCTGGGCGTCGCCGGTGTTGCCGACGAAGCCCAGCACCTCTCCCGCCTTCACACGCCGTCCGTTCTTGGCGAGCGGCGTGAACGCGGAGAGATGCGCGTAGTAGAACTCGTTGCCCTGGTCGTCGCGGAGCCAGAGGCGGTTGCCTCCGAGGTCGTTCCAGCCGACCGAGAAGACGATCCCGTCGGCACAGGCGAGGAGCGGTGCGCCGAGCGCGGCGAAGATGTCGTCGCCGTGATGCCAGTTCCCGGGGACGTCGCCGCGGAAGCCGCCGAAGGTGTCGATGAACGACGACGGGCCGTAGACGGGGAAGACGTAGCCGCCGCCGGTCAGCTCCGGCTGGAGGCCCGGAGGAGGCTGGAGCAGAGGCGGTGAGGTGCGGCCGTTGCGCTTGGGCTCGGGCGCCTTCGGCGTCTTCTTGACCACCTTTGGCTGCGCCTTCTTGACCGGGCCCGGCGCAATCGGCGCGGGCGCGGGCGCCACGCTGGCCTGCACGCTCGTTTCGGCGTAGGAGACCTGGATCTCCGAACCGGCCGGGAGGCCGCCGTGCGGCGCCGTCAGGTGGATCGCGAGCGCCGTGACGAAGCCGTGGAAGCCCTGCATGCCGCCGGCGCCGGAGCTCGTGTCGGTGCCCTGCTCGAGCGTCACGAGGTAGCCCCAGTCGCCGAGCGCGACGCGGCCGTTCGGAGCGACCGAGGTAGCCGAGCCGAGGACGGTCAGGCCGGAGATGGTCGCGCCGGAGAAGTCACCGCGGGCCGCGCGGCCACGGGTCGAGCCGCGGGCGGCGCCCTTCACCGAGCTCGCCACGATCTCGCCCTTGAAGACGCTCAGCGACTGGACCTCGCTCGTGGAGGCGGCGGTGGCGGAGCTGCCCGAGTCGCTCGAGGACGAGGCGGTCAGCGAGCCCGTCGTGACGACGGAGCCGTCCGCGGGGTAGGCAAAGCTCGAGCCGAAGGCCGCGTGGTAGGGCGGCGACGAGATCGCGCCGGCCTGCGCACCGGCCTGCCCCGGGACGAGCACGCGGATCGCAACCGCGCGCGCCGAGGCGCCTGCAGTCGAGCGGGCACCGCCGGCTCCACCCGTCCCGACGAGCGGAACAAGCAGACCCAGCAGCGCCACGAGAATCGTGAGCCGCTTCCCCACCGTCCCCGCATTATCAGCAAAGACGGCGGCGAGTGACGGTTGTTGCTAGGAGTCGGCGGAGAGGCGCTGCTTGGCGAAGGTCGCGAAACGCTTGCGCTCCGCGTCGCTCGGGCCGACCGATTCGTCCTCGTAGGCAGGGTCGGCGGCGACCTCCTCGGCCACCGCGCGCACCTCCGCGACCACCTGGTCGTGGTGCTCCGGGCTCCTCATCAGCTGCTCGGCCCAGGTGCCGGTCTCGTCGGTCTCCACGTCGCTCTCGACGAGCAGGCCGCCGAGCAGGAGGCCGACCCGAACGTACGCGAAGGTGCGAAAGGCCAGCAGCTTGCGCGGAGAGTCGACGAGACCGCCGATCTCCGGGATCTCCTCCTGGATCTGCGCCACGATCGAGCCGATCGGCTCGTCGACGAGCGGGATCCAGAGCTCCTCGTCGCCCGCCATGTCAGGAAGCATAGGGCGGCTTCCGCCGGCTGCGCCACGCGAGCTGGGCGGCGACGGCGAGCAGAAGCAGGCCGAAGAGCCGCCGCAGCACATGTTCGGGCAGGGCCTCGGCGATCTGCACCCCCGCCTCGACTCCCACGATCGCGGCCACGCCCACGACGAGGGCGGGGCGCCAGCGGACGTTGCCGTAGGTGCGCTGCCGCCAGGCCCCGGCGGCCGCGGTCGGCAGGATCGCCAGCAGCGAGCTCGCCTCCGCGTGGAGCTGAGTCAGCCCGAGGACGAGGGTCAGCGTCGGGACGAACAGGATCCCGCCGCCAACGCCGAACAGGCCGGCCAGCACGCCCGCGACGAGGCCGAGCGCTCCCGCGGCCAGCAGCGCCCACATCAGACGAGCAGCCAGACGGCAATGCCGGCGAGCAGGGCCGCGAACGCGAGCGACAGCGTTCGGTTGGCGAGCCGCTGCTGGAGCGAGCTGCCAAAGACCGCGCCGAGCGCGGCGGGGATGCCGACGACCGCGGCCGCGCCGGGCTTCAGCTCCCCGTGGAAGCCGTAGGAGATCGCGCCGACGAGGGAGATCAGGCCGACCGCCGCAAGCGAGGTCGCCATCGCAGGCCGCTCGCTGTAGCGGGCGACCAGAATCAACAGCGGGACGACGACGATTCCGCCTCCCACGCCGAAGAGCGCGCTGAAGAACCCGGCGACCAGACCGATGAGGATGAGCCGCACCGCCGTATTCTGCGGCCTGTGGACGATGCGCTGGCGCGGCTGCGCGAGGAACCGACGCGGGCGGCCGTGCTGCTCGACGTCGACGGGACGCTTGCGCCGATCGTCGCGCGGCC
>DATLPH010000180.1:0-6435 GCA_035535855.1 Gaiellaceae bacterium | reverse complement strand
TCCGCACGCGGATGTCGAGGACTTCGTGGCCGAGCGCCTGCGCTATCCGGAGCGCTCGCTCGTCGTCAGCGTCCCGGTCAAGCTCGACTCCGGCCGCTGGACGGTCTTCCCGGGCTACCGCGTGCAGCACTCGACGGTGCTTGGCCCGACGAAGGGCGGCGTCCGCTACGACCCCGAGGTCTCGCTCGGCGAGTGCGCGGCGCTCGCGATGTGGATGACCTGGAAGTGCGCACTGCTACGGCTGCCCTACGGCGGCGCCAAGGGCGGCGTGCGCTGCAACCCGCGTGAGCTCTCACTCGACGAGTTACGGAAGATGACTCGCCGCTTCACCTCGGAGCTGCTGCCGATCATCGGGCCGCAGAAGGACATCCCTGCGCCCGATATGGCCACGAACGAGCAGACGATGGCCTGGATGATGGACACCTATTCGATGGAGATCGGCCACGCCGTCCCCGAGATCGTTACCGGCAAGCCGATCTCGCTCGGTGGCTCGCTGTTCCGGCACGAGGCCACCGGCGCCGGGGTCGTGATGGTGATCGAACGCGCGTGCCAGCGGCTGGGCTGGAACCTGGCCGAGCAGCGCTGCGTCGTGCAGGGCTTCGGCAATGTCGGCGGCATCGCCGCCGCGGAGCTGCAGGCGCAAGGCGCGACCGTGATCGCCGTCTCCGACATGTCGGGCGGGATCCACGATGAGCGAGGCCTCGACGTCGAGGCGCTGCGGCGCTTCGTCGAGGCGAACGCGTCGCTCGAGGGCTGGCGCGAGGGCGAGCGGATCACGAACGAGGAACTGCTTGAGCTTCCCTGCGACATCCTCGTCCTGGCCGCGCGCGAGGACCAGATTCACGCCGCCAATGCCACGCGCGTGCAGGCGCGCATGATCGCCGAGGGCGCGAACGGGCCTACCTCGCTCGAGGCCGATGCTGTCCTCGCCGAGCGTGGGATCCTCGTGCTTCCCGACGTGCTCACGAACGCCGGCGGCGTGACCGTCTCGTACTTCGAGTGGGTGCAGGACCTCGGGCGCCTGTTCTGGGACCGCAGGGAGATCCGGGCGAAGCTGGCCGAGCAGCTCAACGACGCCTTCGACCGCGTCTGGTTGCTGGCCGAGGAGCGGAGCCTGTCGCTGCGCAGCGCCGCGCTCGTGGCCGGGATCCGCGAGGTCGCAGGCGCGCTCCGCTCGCGAGGGATCTATCCATGAGTCGCGTTCGCGACGCGATGATCCCCGACCCGCAGACGCTGGAGGGCTCGGCGTCGGCGCAGGAGGCGGGCGCGCACCTTGTTCAGCCCGACGTGCGTGCGGTCTACGTCTGCGAGGGCGGGCGGTTCGTCGGCGTCGTCACGCGCAAGACGCTCGTGGCCGAGGTCGTCGCGGCCGGGCGTGACCCGCGCGAGGTCTCCGTCGGCGAGATCGCTGAGCCTCCGAACTGGACGATCGACCCCGACGTTCCGCTCGACGAGGCGTTCGGCCTGCTCGAGGAGTGGGACGCGGAGCGCGTGCCGGTCTTGGACGACGGCGCGCTCGTGGGCGTGCTCTCCCGGAGCGTGCTCCAGCGGCGGCTCGCAGAGGACGAGCCGCCGGCAGAGCTGGACGTGCTCGAGCTCTAGGCGCGGGCGGCCTGGGCCTCGGCGAGCGCCTCGAAGTTCTCCCCTTCAGCAGCAGGTGTACGCGCCCGGCGGAGCGTCACCCTCCTCCACCGGCGGCAGCGTCGCGGCCTCGAGCGCCGCGCCGTGGAGGATGTCACGCTCGCTCACCTCGAGGGTTGCGAGCCGGTAGCGGCGAAGCACCTCGCTGACGATCACCGCGCCCCCGACGATCACGGGCGCGCGCTCGGGCTCGAGGCCGGGCAGCTCGCGGCGCTCTGACAGTGGGAGGGAGGCGAGCCGCTCGAGCTGCAACTCGACGGCCTCGCGCGACAGGCGGTGGCCGTGCACCGTGTCCGGGTCGTAGCCGCCGAGCTCGAGTGCCGCGAGCGTCGTGACCGTTCCGGCGACGCCGATCGCGGCTCGTGGTTCCAGCTTTGGCAGCGCGTCTCGGACGGCGCTTCTTGCGGCGTCGAGCTCCTCGGGTGAGGGCGGGTCCGAGTGCAGGTGCCGCTCGGTCAGGCGCACGCTGCCGACGTCGATGCTCGTCCGCTCGCCACTGGTGATCAGCTCGGTCGAGCCGCCGCCGACGTCGAGCACCAGCGTTCCCTCGTCGAGCTCGCGGCCGGCCGCGACGCCTCGCCGGGTCAGCTCGGCTTCTTCGTCTCCGCTCAGCAGCCGCGTGGCGAAGCCGTAGCTCCACTCGATCTCGCCGAGGAAGGCCTCGCCGTTCTCGGCGTCGCGAATCGCACTGGTCCCGATCGCGAGCACGCGCTCGGCGCCGAGAGCCTCGAGCTCGCGGCGGTAGTCGGAGAGCACGTTCCGCACGCGTGCGATCGGGAGCGGCAGGAGCTTGCGCCGCTCGTCCACGCCCTCGCCGAGCTGCGTGATCTGCGTCTGACGCGCGAGCTCCTCGACGCAACCGTCGTCCACGTCCGCCGCGAGCAGGCGGGTGGAGTTGGTGCCGAGGTCGACGACGCCGACGCGCATGGCTCCGAGGCTACTGGAGCCTCAGGCCGCTGCGCTGGAGTCGTACACCGCCTCGTGGCTGACGGCCTTCGCGAGCAGCGACTTCAGCTGCGCGAGCTCGTGCCGCGGGGCCGCGAGCGCTGTCTCGTCGGCCCCGTCACCCTCCAGTTGCTCCGTCTCCGCGACGACCGTGCGGATCCGCTCCAGCAGTGGGTCGATGTCGTGGAATCCCATCAGGCAGCCTCCTCGATCGGAATTGCTTCGAATGCCGGCTCCTCCGCCGGAGCCGCAGGTCGGGACTCGATCAGCACCCACCCAAGGACGGCGGCGAGCGCAGCCAGCGCGGCGAGGACGTAGAACGCGACGTCGAAGCCGTGCGTCAGGGCCTCGGGGCTCAGCGGGGACGATCCCGGGTGAGCCTCCACGTAGCGCGTCGTGAAGGTGGTCGCGATCGTCGATGCAGCCGCGAGCCCGACCGCGCCGCCGACCTGCTGGGTCGTGTTCAACAGGCCGGACGCGATGCCGGCGTCGGCTGCCTCCACGCCCATCAGCGCCGCGATCGTCATCGGGACGAAGGTGAATGCGAGCCCCACCGCGCTCAACAGGAACGCGGGGAAGAGGTCGAAGAAGTAGTGGCCGTCGGCCGGCAGCTGCGTGAGCAGCACGAGCGCCGCCGCGGCGAGCGCGAGGCCCACCGGCATCACGCGCCTCACTCCGACGCGGGTGACGAGGCTCTGGGAGAAGTTCGCCAGCACGATGATCGTCAGCGTCAGGGGCAGGTAGGCGACGCCGGTCTCGATTGCGGAGAAGTGCAGCACCTGCTGCATGTACAGCGTCCCGAGGAAGAACTGCGAGAAGACGGACATGCCGAGCAGGAACGCCGTCACGTTCGCGCCTGTGAGCGTGCGCAGGCGGAAGATGCGCATCGGCAGGAGCGGCGCCTTCGAGCGCAGCTCGATCACGACGAACGCGATGATCAGGGCGGCAGAGGCGGTCAGTAGGCCAACCGTCTCGGCGGTGCCCCAGCCGATCTGCGTCGCCCGGGTCATCGCGTAGACGAGCAGCATCAGCCCTGCGGTCACCGACGTGGCGCCGGCAACGTCGAAGTGGCGGTGGTCGAGCGCCGCGCGGCTCTCGCGCAGGAGGAACGGGGTCAGCGCGACGACGGCCAGGCCGACGGGGACGTTGATGAAGAAGATCCACGACCAGGCGAGCCAGCTGGTGAGGACTCCGCCGAGGAGCACGCCGGCAGCCGCTCCGCTTCCGGAGACTGCGCCCCAGACGCCGAGCGCGATGTTGCGCTCGCGGCCCTCGGCGAACATCGTCATCAGGATCGACAGGGCCGCCGGCGCGAGCAGCGCGCCGCCGAGCCCCTGAGTCGCGCGGAAGGCGATCAGCGAGGCCTCGGACCAGGCGAAGCCGGCGAGCAGCGAGCTGACAGTGAAGAGCGCGACCCCGGCGATGAACAGCCGGCGGCGCCCGAGCAGGTCGGCCATCCGCCCGCCCAGCAGCAGGAAGCCGCCGAACATGAGCGCGTAGGCCGTGATCACCCACTGCAGGCTCGACTGGGTGAAGTGGAGGTCGGTCTTGATCGAAGGCAGCGCGACGTTCACGATCGCGACATCGAGGACGACCATGAACTGCGCGGCGACGAGGACGGCAAGGGCTATCCAGCGCCGGTCGGTGTTGGCGATCTTGCTTCGTGGCGACATGGAAATCCCTCTCTTCCTGAAATGCTTGTCGAGTACGATCATTTACTATGACATACGATTCTGACTTGTCAAATATCTAGAATTTGCTAGGGTTTCGGCATGACAACCACTGAGCCGGTCGACAAGAAGCAAGTGCTCGGCTACACGCCGAGCGCAGGAATGCTGCTGGTGAAGGTCGGCCGCGCCGCGGAGCGCTGGTTCGGCGAGGCGCTCAAGCCGTCAGGCCTGACGCCGCGCCACCTGGGCGTCTTGTTCCAGGTCGACGCCCACCCGACGAGCCAGCAGGCACTGATCGAATCGATCGAGGTCGACCCCAGCAAGCTGGTCGGCCTGCTCAACGACCTCGAGGCGGAAGGCCTGATCGTCCGCCGCCGCGATCCCGACGACCGCCGGCGGCACATCGTCGAGGTCTCGAAGGAGGGCCGGGCCCGCCTGGCGGCCGCCAAGCAGGCCGCAAGCAAGGTCGAGGACAAGCTCTTCGTGGGCCTCGACGCAGCGGAGCGGAAGCAGCTTCACTCCCTGCTCGCGCGGACCGCGGACTCGAGCGGCGTGCTCGAGGGATGCGTCGAGCTGCTAAAGCAATCCGGCTGACAGCCGCCGAAAACGGTTGGTAAACTGCACCCAAGCGACGCGGGGTGGAGCAGTCAGGTAGCTCGCCGGGCTCATAACCCGGAGGTCGCAGGTTCAAATCCTGCCCCCGCTACTTGAGAAGGCCCTGGAGACAGGGCCTTCTCCGTTTAGAGCGCCCGACACCGCCAACGGTCTGCAAGCGTTGCAAGAATCCTGAATCGCGCATGAACAAGCCGCGCATCTTCCTCGGGTCGTCGGGCAAGCAGGCCAAGCTGCTCAAGGCAATCACGCGCGGGCTCGAGGACGTCGCCGACGTCGAGCCCTGGACGACCACGTTCAACCCGGGACGGTCCACCCTCGACCGGCTCGTCGAGCTCTCCCAGGAGGTCGATTTCGCCGCCTTCGTGTTCGCCCAGGACGACTGGACCACGACGGATCCGTCCGAGTCCGGCGAGGCGTCGCCGCGCGACAACGTTGTGTTCGAGGCCGGGCTGTTCGGCGGTGCGCTCGGCATCCGGCGCACGTTCATCCTCCACGCGCACGGTTCGAAGCTGCCGAGCGACCTGCTCGGACTGACCTCCGTCCGCTACGACCCGGCCACGAGCCCGGCGGAGGTTCGCTCAATCAACGAGAAGCTCCGTAAGGCGATCGAGACCGAGGGTCGCCGCGGCCCGGTCGAAGGGCTGTGGTGGCAGCTCTCGCTGACCGTGCGGAGCGAGGACGAACCGTCGGCGGTGAGTCTCCTGCGCATCTCGCGGGACCGCGACGGTGGCCTGAACGTCAACGGCCGGTCATGGCAGGAGGACGGCAGCCTGTCGGCCCGCTACTGGAGCGAGGCTGCGAAGGAGCGCAGGGATCCGGCCGGCATCTTCTACTTCTGGAAGGGCGAGCGCCCTCGGGACCCGAATGCTCCGCAGCTCGAGGGCACCGGGGAGATACGGGTGGAGACCACCGACCGCGCTACCGGGTACTGGACGACACGGTCGGACCGCGACCCCGAGCTGAATGCCCGAACCGCCGGCGTTTACCTTCGAGCGGACCCTTCAGACCTCCAGGTGCTGGATGGCGGGAGCGAGGAGGAGCGGGCTGAGCTCATCGCGCAGCGCCTCCAGGAGTGGAGGTCGGCCGCGAACGCCTTCTGAGCACCGATCAAGCTAGCTGCGCTCTCCCTTTGAGGGCTCAGAGATCGCCTCGACGAGCTCACCGGTCTTCTTTTCGTTCTCCCTGAGGGCGATGTCGGCCTGGGCAACGATGCCGACGAGCCTGCCGTTCTCGACGACGGGCAGCCGCCGAACCTGGTGGCGGGCCATCAGTCGGAGCGCCTCTTCGAGGTCTTTGTCGGGCTCAACGCTGATGAGGTCCCGAGAGTAGACATCCTCGACCGACGTCATCTTCGGGTCTGCCGCCTCGGCGACCACTCTCGTCGTGATGTCTCGGTCGGTGATCATCCCGACAAGCTTCTCGGCATCGGTTATCGGGAGCGAGCCGATGTCCTGTTCTCGCATCAGTCGCGCGGCCTCGACCACCGACACCGACTTGCCGATTGAGCGGGGATCCTCGGTCATCGCGTCGCGAACGCTGTTCGCCATCGTGCCTCCTCTGGTGG
>DATLPH010000179.1:0-6697 GCA_035535855.1 Gaiellaceae bacterium | reverse complement strand
CGAGGGGGTTCACGGGGGAAACCGGGTTTCCCCCGTGTCCCTCCGTCCGGGGGCGGACCTACCATCCCGCCATGGCCCACAGACGAGAAGCCGAGGAGCTGCTGATGATCGAGGAGGCCGACGCCTGGTTCGAATATCTCGAGGCGACGCGGGGTCAGACCGAGCCGCGCTACCGAGAGGTCGAGCCCTGGGCGTATGCCCGATTGAGTCAGCGGCTTCGCGCGGTGCGCACGAAGCGCGCAAAGCTCAGGCCGGCCGCGGCCGCCTAAAAACCGCGCATCGGTAACGACAGCTGGCGCTGCTAGCCTGTAGCGACGGCTTATGCCGATGAGTTTGACCACACTGCAGCGCGCGCTCCGCCCGTCTCATCCGGGCGAAGGCAGCGCGCGCGCCCAAAAAGGAGATTCCACTTGCTTCGATGGTTCAGGCGGCCGAAGCCGTCTACTGATGAGCGCGCCCGTGTCCAGGACGCGCCTCCCGCACCAACCCAGACCGTAACTCCCCCGCCCGCCGAGGCGGGCGCAACAGACCCTGCACGCAAGAAGCGCCGCCGCGGTAGCCGCGGAGGGCGCGGCCGGAAACGCACCGGCGCGGCAGGGACCCAGACCCAGGCTAAGGCCAAGGCCGAGACGGCGGACACGAAGCCCGAGGCCAAGAAGACCGAGGCCCGGCCAGAGCGCCGCCCGGCCGCCCGCAAGCAGCGGGCTCCTCGCCGACGGACGCCTGCCCGCCGCCCGCCGCTTCCGCCCGCGAAGCGCGAGCTGCTGATCTCGGTCGACGTCAGCGAGCAGCGCGTCGCCGTGCTCGAGGACGACAAAGTCGCCGAGGCCTACCTCGAGCGGCCAGAACGGCGCTCGATCGCCGGCAACATCTACAAGGGGACGGTCGACAACGTCCTCCCCGGGATGGAGGCCGCGTTCATCGAGATCGGCCTCGAGAAGAACGGCTTCCTCTACGTCGACGAGGTGATCGCGCCCGAGCTGGAGGGGAAGTCTCGCGGCCGCAAGATCCAGGACCTGCTGAGCCGTGGCCAGGAGGTCATGGTGCAGGCGGTCAAGGACCCGATGAAGTCGAAGGGCGCGCGGCTCACGACCGAGATCTCGCTCCCGGGCCGATTCGTCGTCTTCGTCCCGCACGGCGAGGGGCTCGGCGTCTCACGCCGGCTCGAGGACGACGAGCGGGTTCGCCTGCGCGACATCCTCAAGCGCCTCGACGTGAAGAAGGGCGGCGTGATCATCCGCACCGCCGCCGAGGGCGCCTCGGCCGAGGACATCGAGCGCGACCTCGTCTTCCTGCAGCGCCTCTGGAGGACGATCGAGGCTCAGGCGAAGGCGGCCAAGGCGCCGTCGCTCGTCTACCAGGAGGCCGAGCTGCCCCTGCGGGTGATCCGCGACCTCTTCACCGAGGACTTCGAGCGGGCGCTCGTCGACCACGAGCGCACCTACAAGCGCGTCGTCGGCTACCTGAAGAAGACCTCGCCCCACATGGCCGACCGCGTTGTCCGCCACCGCGAGAAGACGCCGCTGATGGAGGCCTCGGGCGTCGATGCCGAGATCCGCTCGACGCTCTCGCGCCGGGTCGACCTGCCTTCCGGCGGCTACCTCGTCTTCGACTACGCCGAGGCGTTCACGGTGATCGACGTCAACACCGGCCGCTTCGTCGGTGGGCGGGGGAAATCATCCGGCGGGCGGCTGGAGGACACGATCACCAAGAACAACCTCGAGGCCGTCAAGGAGGTCGTGCGCCAGCTGCGGCTGCGCGACATCGGCGGCATCATCGTCATCGACTTCATCGACATGGCGAATCCGAGGAACCGGGCGACCGTCGAGGAGGCGCTGAAGACCGAGCTCGAGCGCGACCGGACGAAGACCTACGTGGTCGAGATCTCGCCGCTCGGGCTGGTCGAGATGACGCGGCAGAACGTGACCGACGGGCCGCGCGAGATCCTCACGCGCAAGTGCACCGTCTGCGGCGGCGACGGGGTCGTCCTCTCGGAGGCCTCGGCCGCGGTGGACGTCGAGCGACACCTGCGCGCGCTGGCCGCGAGCGCTCCCCGGACGAAGGCGTTCAAGGTCGAGCTGCACTCGCGGGTGGCCAACACCCTGATCGGCCCCGGCGCATCAAGGCTGATGGCGATCGAGGAGGAGACGAAGCGGCGCTTCGTGTTCGTCTCGCGCGACGACGTGCCCGTCAACCACTTCGAGGAGCTCGCCAAGGGCACGCTCGAGAGCGTCAGGGGCGAGAGCCCGGCCCAGGAGGGCAAGCAGGTCGACCTGAAGCTCGGCGAGGTAGGACGCTACGACGTCAACGCCGGGGTCGGCAAGCTGGACGACGGCCTGACCGTCGTCGTCGGCAACGCCGCAGGGCTCGTCGGCAAGAAGGCCAAGGTGCGCATCGAGCGCGTGCTCGACGGCGTCGCCTACGCCGGCCTCGTCGGCGGCAAGAAGGCTCCAGAGGAGCCGATCACGGCCGAGAGCGCCGCCGAGAAGCCGACGCGCAAGCCGCCCACGAAGAAGCAGGCCGAGGAGGGCCCGGAGGCAGAAGCCGAGCCGGAGCCCGAGGAGGAGGAAGCCGAGCCGGAGGCGGAGGAGCCCGAGGCAGAGGCAGAGGCAGAAACAGAAACAGAAACAGAGGAACAGGAAGAGACCGAGGCCGCGACGGAACAGGCGCCGAAGAAGAAGACCCGGCGAGGCTCCCGCGGAGGCCGCAGGCGGCGCAAGAAGCCCGCGGCCGCAGAGACGAACGGCGCGAGCGCTGAGCAGCCGGCGGCTCAGGCGCGCGGGAACGGCGAGGTCGGAGACGCACCCAGGATCCACCTGCCCGATCCACACCTCGGCGGCCGCGAGAAGCAGTCCAAGCCGGAGCAGCAGGCCAAGCCGGAGAAGGAGTCCAAGCCGGACGAGCCTGCCGCCAAGAGCGAGGACGGATCCGGCGACGCCGAGCCGCCCGCCACGCCGAAGAAGAAGACGCGCCGCGGCTCCCGCGGCGGCCGGAACCGCAAGCGGCGTTCCGGGTCCGGCTCCGGGTCCGGAGCCGCCGCAACGGCGAAGACCGACTCAGCGCCGGGCGACTAGCGGCTCACATCGCAGGAACGCGACGTAGACGAGCGCCGCGCAGGCGAGCATCGCCGCCCATGCGAGCGAGAGCGACGGGATCATCACGTTCGGGATCTCCCAGTCGGTCCAGCCGCGTTTGACGATCTGCTCGACCCACTGGTCCTGCGCCTCGTTCGTCAGGCCGTAGACCAGCATCAGCGAGAGGACGAGCGCAGTGGCGGTGCGCAGGCCCGGGGCTCGGATCCCGCCGAGGAGGCGCGAGAGCAGCAGCGCCGTCACGGCCAAGAGGAAGCCGTCGAGCCCGTGGTGATGGCCGTGATGAACCGCAGCGTGCAGGTAGCCGGCGCCCGGCTCGGGCCGCATCGCGCCGGTCTGGAAGATCCAGCCCAGCAACGGCACGCCGTCGAGGAAGAACCCGAGCTCGGCGGCGATGTAGGGCGCCGCGAAGAAGAGCGACACCGCACCGACGCTCACACGCGCGAGGTCGCCGGCGGTCGTCGTGCGCACCGCCTCGGGCCGCCCGTGCGCGCTCGCCCACGCTGTCAACCCGACGGCGAGTCCGACCCCGATCACGGCCGGGAGATACGCCCACCTCGGGTCGAGCTGGCTCGGCGTCTGCACGCCGGGGATCGCGACCGTGGCGCAGAGGACGAGCGAGACGAGCGCGAGCAGCCGGGTGCGGCGGTTGTCCAAGCGGTCGGCGACGATCAGCAGCACGGGGATTGCCGCCAGGGCCGGTGAGTAGCTGAGGAAGACGAAGGCCCGGCCCGCGCCGCCGACGAGCCCGGTGTGCGTGACCTTCCACAAGTCTTGCGGCGGGAAGCGCCAGTAGGTCTCGAAGACGGCGACCGTGGCCAGGCCGCAGAGCACCCAGACGACGTAGATCCCGCCGAGACCCGTGTTTTGCCGAGAACGGCCCGTCGCGGCTACACTTCCCTGCTCGCGGGCGAACGCCCGCGTTTCGGTGCCATGGCCTACGCGATCATCTCACTCGGCGGTAAGCAGTACCGCGTCCAGGAAGGCGAGCGCCTGCTTGTCGACCGCCTCCCGACGGAGGAGGGCAAGACCTTTCATCCGGAGGTGCTGATGCTCGGCGGGGACGGCAAGTTCGAGCTCGCGCCGAAGTCGAAGGTGACCGTTCGCGTGGTCGGGTCGCCGCTCGGCGAGAAGATCCGGATCGGCAAGTACCGGCCCAAGAGCGGCTACCGCCGCCACACCGGCTTTCGCGCAAAGCTCTCGCAAATCGAGATCGAGTCGATCGGCGGGGCGGCCAAGCGCAGCGCGCCCGCGAAGAAGGAGGCGGCAGAGCCCGCCAAGCAGGAGGCTCCGGCCAAGCAGGAGGCGGAGGCCGCACCGGACAAGCTCCCGCGCGGCTACGCCGAGATGACGATCGCCGACATCAACGAGAAGATCGGTCGCTGGTCGCTCGAGCAGGTCGAGGCTGCGCTGGAGTACGAGCGCGCCCACGCGAAGCGCAAGGGCGCCCTCGCGGCGCTCGAAGCGAAGGAGAAGGACTAGATGGCTCACAAAAAGGGACTCGGCTCGTCGCGGAACGGCCGCGACTCAAACCCGAAGATGCTCGGCGTAAAGGTCTTCGACGGCCAGGATGTCACCGCTGGGACGATCATCGTCCGCCAGCGCGGGACGCGTTTCCGGCCAGGCGCCGGGGCAGGGATCGGCCGCGACGACACGATCTTCGCCAAGCGCGACGGCACAGTGGCTTTCCGGACAAGCGGCGAGCGCCGCTTCATCTCGATCACCGAATAGCGCCATGTTTCACGACCGGGCCCGCATTCACGTGCAGGCGGGGCGGGGCGGCGACGGGGCGCTCAGCTTCCGGCGCGAGAAGCACGTCCCCAAGGGCGGTCCAGACGGCGGCGACGGCGGTCCTGGCGGCGATGTGGTGCTCGTCGCCGACGCCGACCTGCGCGACCTTTCGGCCTTTCGCGCGAGGCAATGGTTCAGGGCCGGCAAGGGCGGCGCGGGCGGCGGCAGCGGCAAGCACGGCGCCTCCGGCGAGGACATCGAGCTGCTCGTGCCCGTCGGCACCCAGGTTCTCGACGAGGACGAGCAGCTGGTCGCCGACCTGGCCGCGCCGGAGGCGAAGGTCGTCCTGGGACGCGGCGGCGAAGGCGGCCGCGGCAACAAGCGCTTCGCCACCCCAACGCGGCAGGCGCCCCGCTTCTCCGAAACCGGGCTTCCGGGTGAGGAGGCGGATTACGAGCTCCGCCTCAAGCTGCTCGCCGACGCCGCTCTCGTCGGGCTCCCTAACGCGGGCAAGTCGTCGCTGCTGGCCCGGATCTCCAATGCGAAGCCGAAGGTCGCCGACTACCCGTTCACGACGCTGCAGCCCGTGCTCGGCACCGTCGACTCGGACGAGCGGCAGCTTGTCGTCGCCGACGTGCCGGGCCTGATCGAAGGTGCGAGCGAAGGCGTCGGCCTCGGGCACGAGTTCCTCGCCCACCTCGAGCGTGCGCGGCTGCTGGTGCACGTGATCGACGTCGCCGGCGACGATCCGGCGCACGCCTTCGAGGCGATCAACCACGAGCTCGAGGAGTACGGGGCGGGCCTGGCCGAGCGCCCCCAGGTCGTCGTGCTGAACAAGACCGACCTGCTGCCGGAGCCGCCCGAGCTCGAGCCCGACGACGGGCGCGTCCTGCGCGTGTTCGCCCTCTCGGCCGCGACCGGCGACGGCGTCGAGCAGTTCCGCCGGGCGTTGTTCGAGCTGTGCCCCCCGGCCGAGGCGCCCCGGCCCGACGAGGAGGGGCTGCCGCGCTTCCTCGTCTACCGGCCCAAGCCTGATCAGCGGCGCCGCTTCCGGATCTTCCGCACCGACCGCGGCTTCCGGGTCATGGGCACGCCCGGCTCGGAGGAAGAGCTCGAGCAGGCGCTGCGCGACGCAGGCGCGAGGCGAGGCGACGAGGTGGACGTCGAGGGCGAGGTCCTGGAATTCCAGTGACCGGCATCCTCGGCGGGACCTTCGACCCGCCGCAGAACGGTCACCTCGCCCTGGCGCGCGCCGCGCTCGAGCAGCTGCCGATCGACCGACTGGTCGTGCTCGTCGCCGCCGACCCGGGCCACCGCAAGGTCGTCGCGGACTCCGAGCCGCGGCTACGCCTCGCGCGCGCCGCCTTCGCCGAGCTCCCCGCCGAGGTCGTGCTCGACGAGCACGCCTTCACCGTCGACGCCGTGCGAGGCGGGCGCTTCGGCGACGCGATCTTCATCGTCGGCGCCGACGAGGGTGCGGCCTTCCCGTCCTGGCAGGAGCCCGAGGAGGTGCTGCGCTGGGTGCGCCTCGCGGTCGGCACGCGCTCGGGCTACCCGCCCGCCGACCTGGAGGCTTACGGCGACCGCGTGCTCTCGTTCGAGCTCGACTCGCCGCCGGTCTCATCCAGCGAGGTTCGGCGGCGAATCGCCGAGGGAGAGCCGATCGACGACCTCGTCCCGCCTGCGGTCGGAGCCTCGATCAACGAGCACGCCCTCTACCGCGGCTACACTGGCGGCGGACCCGAGAGGACTTGACGAGACCCTGACACCGCTAGAACACGCCCGCCGCATCGCCGGCCTCGCCCAGGAGAAGCTGGCGCAGGACGTCCTCATCCTCGACATGCGACCCGTGTGCAGCTACACGGACTTCTTCG
>DATLPH010000178.1:0-2240 GCA_035535855.1 Gaiellaceae bacterium | reverse complement strand
GCCCGCGCGCGACCTCGCCCTTCGCGTCGGAGAAGACCTTGCCGTGCTCGAGCGTGAGCAGGCGCGCGAGATCGTCGGAGTGGTCGTGGAAGAGCTCGCGGATGCGGAAGAAGAGCTCGGTGCGGCGCGAGAGCGACATCGCGCGCCAGCTCGCAAAGGCGCGCCTGGCGGCCTGGACGGCCGCGTCGACCTCGTCGACGCTGGCGAAGTCGACCTCGCCGCTCTGGGCGCCGGTGGCCGGGTTGTAGATGGGCCCGCTGCGCCCGGAGGCGCCTTCGACGTGCTTGCCGTCGATCCAGTGCGTGATACGGGTGACCTCGCCCGCCTGCTCGTCCGTGAACTGGTCCGCTACCTCGGTCATCTCCCGCCTCCTTGGAAGTCGCCGCCAGCCTAGCGCTAGGATCGCCTTGTGGCTGTAGAGCAGGGCCTAGACGCCAAGCGGATCCAGGAGCTCGACAAGCAGTACGTGCTGCACTCCTGGTCGGTCCAGAACCAGATCTCGCCGCCCGCGATCGCCGGTGGCGAGGGACGCTACTTCTGGGATCACGATGGGAACCGTTACCTCGACTTCGCCTCGCAGCTCGTCAACGTCTCGCTCGGCTACCAGCACCCGAAGGTGGTCGCGGCGATCAAGGAGCAGGCCGACAAGCTGACGACGATCGGGCCGCCGATGGCGCACGAGGCTCGCTCAGAGCTGGCGCGGCTCATCGCCGAGGTCACCCCCGGCGACCTGACGATGTCGTTCTTCACCAACGGCGGTGCCGAGGCGAACGAGAACGCGATCAAGCTGGCGCGCTGGTACACCGGCCGCGAGAAGATCGTCGCGCGCTATCGCTCATACCACGGCGCCACCGCGGGCTCGATCTCGCTGACCGGCGACCCGCGCCGCTGGCCCGCCGAGCCGGGGATCCCCGGCGTCGTGCGGATGCTCGACCCCTACACCTACCGCTGCCCGGCCGGCCACCCCGACCCGTGCCCGGTCTGCTCGGGCGGTCCCCACCTCGAGGAGATCCTCCAGTACGAGGGCCCGCAGAACGTCGCCGCCGTGATCCTGGAGACGATCGTCGGCACGAACGGGATCATCGTCCCGCCCGACGGCTACCTGCAGTCGATCCGCGAGGTCTGCGACCGCCACGGGATCCTGCTCATCTGCGACGAGGTGATGGCCGGCTTCGGCCGCAGCGGCAAGTGGTTCGCCTGCGAGCACTGGGACGTCGTCCCCGACATCCTCACCGTCGCCAAGGGGATCAACTCCGGCTACGTGCCGCTCGGGGCGATGGTGATCAACCAAAAGCTCGCCGACTGGGTGCAGGACAAGTACTTCGCGGGCGGCCTGACCTACTCCGGCCACGTGCTCGCGTGCGCGTCGGCGATCGCCTCGATCGAGGCCTTCCAGGAAGAAGGCATCGTCGAGAACTCGGCCTCGCTGGGCGCCGTGCTGGGTGCGGAGCTCGGGAAGCTGATGGAGCGGCATCCGTCGATCGGCGAGGTGCGCGGCAAGGGGCTCTTCTGGGGCATCGAGCTCGTCAAGGACCGTGAAACGCGGGAGCCGCTGGTGCCTTTCAACGCGGCGGGCGAGGCGGGAGCACCGGTGGCGAAGCTCGCGAAGGCCGCCATGGACCGCGGCGTCTACCTGATGACGCACTGGAACGTGATCATCTGCGCCCCGCCGCTGACGATCACGCGCGAGGAGCTCGACGAGGGCCTGGGCGTCCTCGACGAGGTTTTGTCGCTGGTCGACTGAGGTACCCTGACGGCTCCGACGCCGAGGGAGCCGCCATCCGCACGGTCTGCATCGAAGCGCCGACGTCGAGCGCCGCCACGCTACTCGTCCGCGACCTCGTGCCGTTCGTGCGCACCGACCTCGTGCCGCTCGAGGACGAGCGCTGGGAGGTGCGCGTCGAGGAGAGCACCGAGGAAGAGCTCGACGCCGTGCTACTGGCCGTGGCGCGCTGGGCGGCCGAGTGCGAGCTCGACGAGCAGCGCGTGCTCGTCGACGGCGAGCCCGTCGAGCTGCCTGAGGCTTCCTAGTCCTCGACGCTTAGCGGCAGGCCGTGAGCCACGACGCGCCGCCCGTCCACGTCGTACACGACGTCGACGCTGTCGTTCTGCCGGTAGGTGCCGGCCACGCCGAGGAACATGGAGAGCCAGCGCCAGAAGCCGAGCCGCCCTTCACGAGCCAGCGGCCGGTCGAAGACGAGCTCATCGCCCTCGCGCCGGAAGTCGCTCCCGGGCTGTTG
>DATLPH010000177.1:0-8381 GCA_035535855.1 Gaiellaceae bacterium | reverse complement strand
GCTCGGTCGTGATTGCCGGCTCGGAGCCCGACTGGCCCAACCTGCGCGAGCTCGGGACAGTCGCCTGATGTGCGGCGTCTTCGGCATCCGCGCGCCGGAGCGGGATGTCGCGCGCGTGACCTTCTTCGGCCTCTTCGCGCTGCAGCACCGCGGCCAGGAGTCCGCCGGGATCGCGGTCTCCGACGAAGGGCGGCTGACGGTGCTGCGCGACATGGGCCTCGTCACCCAGGTCTTCGACGAACAGAAGCTGCGCGGCCTCCATGGGGACACGGCGATCGGCCACACGCGCTACTCGACCACGGGCTCGACCCTCTGGGCGAACGCGCAGCCGCTGATCCAGCGCGGCCGCGGGCGCACGGTGGCCCTCGGGCACAACGGCAACCTCGTGAACGCGGCCGAGCTGCGCGACGAGCTGAAGGCCGACGACGTGACCCTGGGCACGACCTCCGACACCGAGGTGATCGCCGCGCTGATCGCAAGCAACCCCGCTCCGCTCGAGGACGCGGTCGCGGGCGCGATGGCCCGGCTCGAGGGCGCCTTCTCCGTGGTCGCCCTCTCGGAGGGGACGCTGATGGGCTTCCGCGACCGTCACGGCTTCCGGCCGCTCTGCCTCGGCCGTGGCGAGCACGGCGAGTGGATCCTCGCCTCCGAGACCTGCGCGCTTGACCTCGTCGGCGCCGAGCTCGAGCGCGAGCTCGCGCCGGGCGAGCTCGTCCTGATCGACGGCGACGGCGTTCGAACGCTCCAGGCCGTCGAGCCGGCCGAGCGCGGCTCGCTCTGCATCTTCGAGTTCTTCTACCTCGCACGGCCCGACACGCGGCTCGACGGCGTCGAGATCCACGGTGCGCGCGTGCGCATGGGCGAGCGCCTGGCGCAGGAGGCGCCGGCCGAAGCCGACCTCGTCCTGCCGATCCCCGACTCGGGCACGCCGGCGGCGATCGGGTTCTCGCGCGCGAGCGGGATCCCGTTCTCGGAAGGCCTGATCAAGAACCGCTACGTCGGCCGCACGTTCATCCAGCCCGACCAGGGCCTGCGCGAGCAGGGCGTGAAACTGAAGTTCAACCCGCTGGACGAGGTCGCGGGCAAGCGCCTCGTCGTCGTGGACGACTCGATCATCCGCGGCAACACCACGCGCAAGATCGTGGAGATGCTGTTCGAGGCCGGCGCTGCCGAGGTGCACGTGCGGGTCTCGGCGCCGCCGGTGATCGGCCCCTGCTACTACGGAATCGACTTCGCGCAGGAGGATGAGCTGATCGCGGCCTCGCGCTCCGTAGAGGAAATTCGGGAGCACATCGGCGCCACCTCGCTCGCCTACCTCTCGCTCGAGGGCCTGACGGAGTCGACGAGCAGGCCGGCCGACAAGCTCTGCCGCGCCTGCCTCACGCGGGACTACCCGACGGCAGTCCCGCGTGAGGGCGCGAAGCTCAGGTTCGAGCCGATCCGGAGCTAGTTACTGCTCGAGGACGCGGCTCGCCTTGGCGATCCCGCGGCTGAGCAGGTAGAAGGCCGTCAGGGCGACCGTGAAAACGCACCACTGGTTCGTATTGACGCTGTCGGCGATGATCCAGATCAGGATCAGGATCACCTCGACCACGAAGTAGAGCGCGAACTCCGCATTGCCCGGGATCGGCATCCGGGCGCCGGATGGGATGGACGGCATCCCCATCGTCTGCCGAGATGCGCCCGTCGTGTCGCCGGGCTGCTCCGGAGGGGTCGTCGACATGCCAGCTCTCCTTTCTTCAGGCCGCTAGGCCAGGGACGTGCACGATTTCCAGCTTGATGCCGTCGGGATCGTAAAAGAACACGGCGTAATAGCCCGGCATGTACCAGTACTCCTCCGGGCCGCTCTCGATCTCGGCGCCCTGCGCGCGCAGCCAGTCGGCCCGCTCGTTGACCGCACTGCGCGAGCCCGCCTCGAGCGCCAGGTGGTGGAGGCCGACCCGGTAGCGGTCGTGCGGCAGCTCGCTCTCGGTCTGGGCCTCGCGGAGGCCGATCGAGGCGCCGCCGCCGAACAGGTACCAGATCGTCTCGCCGCGCTCGCCCTGCACCTCGCTGACGCCGTGGTAGCCGAGCGGTGCGAGTAAGTCGCGGTAGAACGGCAGGCTGCGCTCGATCGAGGAGACGACCAGGTCGACGTGGTGGACGCCGGCTGCGCTCATGTGCCGTCCGTCACGTTCCGCGTATTGGGCCGAGTTCCTGCCAAAATCCGCCACCCTTGGAGCTGTTCCACTACCACCTCGTTACGAGCAACGTGCGTCAGGTCGAGGCGCGCTACCTGGGGAAGCTCGGTTTCCGGCTGATCGCGCGCTACGGGCGGGTCGGCGAGGATCAGGTGCACTTCGAGGCCGGCGTCTCGTGGGAGGAGCTCGAGCGGATGGGGTTCCGCCATCGCCTCTCGGAGCTCGAGCGCGGTGCTGTGAACGTGGTCGTCCAGCCGGGCCAGTGGCCGTTGCCGCGCGTCGACCACGTCGGCGTGGCGCTCGACGACGATGAGTTCCACGCCGTGCTCGAGCGCGCGACGACGCGGCGGCTGCGCGTGCAGGAGTACCCGGGCCGGCGCACCTTCATCGCCACCGACGCGGGCTACCGGCTCGAAGTGCACCCGCAGCGCGACTGGATCGACGAGCTGCTGGCAAACGCGGACGAGCTGCGGCTCTCGGAGCTGCATCTGCGCGCCGATGACCCGCGCGTCAAGGCGACCGCGCTCGCCGAACTACTGGAGATCGAGCACGGCGAAGGCGACGTCGTCGTCGGCGAGACGACGGTGCGTTTCGTCGAGGGTGGGCCGCGCGGCCGGCCCGAGCTGCACGCCGAGCTGTTCGGCTAGAGGGTTTGACGGAACGCCGCACGCTCTCGGGGTGCGCTGCTCGTTCCGAGGCAAGGACGCAGGGAGTGCCGATAGCCGTAGCTATCGGTGCGACTGAGGACCGCCGCATCGGGGCGTGCAGCGCACCCCGAGGGCCTCGGCGGTGTTTTCGTCGAGCCCTCATAGCCGCGCGTCGTCGTAGACTCGCTCCGTGAGCTCCGAGGGCAGGACGTACGAGGCGGCTGGCGTCTCCCTCGCGGCTGCGGAGGAGGTGGTCGAGCGGCTGCGCGCGGCGGTCGACTCGACGCGCACGCCCGCGGTCGAGGGCTCCTTCGGCGGCTTCGCCGGGCTCTACGCCCTCGACGAGCGGCGGCTGCTCGCGGCCTCGACCGACAGCGTCGGCTCGAAGCTCGTGCTCTCGCGGCGGGCCGGCCGGCTGCACGACTCGGGCCGCGACCTCGCCGCCCACTGCATCGACGACGTGCTCACGACCGGAGCGGAGCCGCTCTTCCTGCTGGACTACGTGGCCGCCCACGAGCTCGACCTCGCGCAGGTCGCCGAGCTCGTCGAGGGCGCCGCCGAGGTCTGCCGCGAGGCCGGTTGCGCGCTGATCGGCGGCGAGACCGCCGAGCTGCCCGGGGTCTACCGCGAGGAGGAGCTCGACTTCGCCGGCACGTGCGTCGGGATCGTCGAGCGGGAGCGGCTGATCGACGGCTCGCGCTGTCAGGCGGGCGACCTGGTGCTGGGGCTCGCATCCTCGGGACTGCACACGAACGGCTTCTCGCTCGTGCGCTCGCTCGTCGGCGACGGCGATTTCGACGCCGACCTGCTGCTCGCGCCCCACAAGCTCTACCTCGACGAGGTGCGCGCGCTCCGCGAGCGGGCCGATGTGAAGGCGCTCGCGCACGTGACCGGCGGCGGGATCCTCGGCAACCTCACGCGCGTGCTCCCCAGCGGCGTGGGTGTCGAGCTCGACTGGGATTCGTGGACGCGGCCGGCGGTCTTCGCGTGGCTCGATGAGCACGGCGTCGACGAAGAGGAGCAGCGGCGGGTCTTCAACCTCGGGATCGGAATGTGCGCGGTCGTCCCGGAAGCGGACGCGGTCGCGGGAACCGTGATCGGGCGGCTGACGTGATCGGCGTGCTCGTCAGCGGCGAGGGGTCGAACCTTCAGGCCCTGATCGACGAGGGCCTGCCGATCGTCGCGGTCGCCAGCAACTCCAGGGACGCTCGCGCGCTCGAGCGAGCGCAGGCCGCCGGGATCGCCACCGAAGCCTTCGAGCTCGACGACTTCCCCGACCGCGAGGCGCGCGACCTGGCGATGGCCGACTGGCTGCAGCAGCACGGCGTCGACCTCGTCGTGTGCGCCGGCTACATGCATCTCCTCCGGCGCGAGTTCCTGGCCCGCTTCCCGGGCCGCATCGTCAACACCCACGCCGCGCCGCTACCGGATTTCCCCGGCCCGCACCCGATCCACGACGTACTCGCGGCCGGCGTGCCCGAGACCGCGGCCACGGTGCACTACGTCGACGGCGGCGTCGACACGGGCCCGGTGATCGCGGCCGAGCGCGTGCCCGTGCTGCCGAACGACGACCACGACTCGCTCAAGGAACGTGTCCAGGCCGTCGAGCACCGGCTGCTGCCGCGGGTCGTGCGTGAGCTGATCGCGTGATCAAGCGCGCCCTGCTCTCCGTCTACGACAAGCAGGGTCTCGACACCTTCGCGCGCGGGCTGGCGGGGCTGGACGTCGAGCTCGTGGCGAGCGGCGGTACCGCCGCCTTCCTGCAGAAGATCGGGATCACCGTCACGCCGGTCGAGGAGCTCACCGAGACGCCCGAGCTGCTCGGCGGCCGCGTCAAGACGCTACACCCGCGCATCCACGCGGCGATCCTTGCGCGGCGCGACCGCGCGGACGACAGCGCCGCCCTCGACGAGCACGGGATCGAGCCGTTCGACCTCGTCTGCGTCAACCTCTACCCCTTCGAGGATGTGGTCTCGCGCCGCGCAGTGGGCGAGCAGGACGCGGTCGAGATGATCGACATCGGCGGGCCGGCGATGCTGCGCGCAGCCGCGAAGAACTTCGCCCACGTGGCGCCGGTCTGCCGGCCGGACCGCTATGACGACATCCTCGTCGAGCTGCGCGCGCGGCACGAGCTCTCGCTCGACACGCGGCGCCGCCTCGCCGCCGAGACCTTCGCGATGACCGCGGCCTACGAAGACGCGATCGCGAACTGGTTCAGCGCGGCCGACGTGTTCCCCGACGCGCTGCTCCCCGGCTTCGAGAAGGAGCTCGAGCTCGCCTACGGCGAGAACCCGCACCAGCGGGCCGCCTACTACTCGGAGCGCGGCGCGCGGCGGCACCTGCTCTCGCGGGTCGACCAGCTACACGGACGCGACCTCTCCTTCAACAACCTGAACGACCTCTCGGCCGCCCGGCTCGTGGCGCGCGAGTTCGAGCTCCCGGCCTGCGTGATCGTCAAGCACGCGAACCCGTGCGGCGTCGCGGTCGCGGGCTCAATCGAGCAGGCCTACGAGCGGGCGCTCGCGTCCGACCCGCTCTCGGCCTACGGCGGTGTGATCGTGCTCAACCGGCCCGTCTCCGAGGCGCTCGGCGAGCGGCTGGCCGCGCAATTCGTCGAGGTGCTGTTCGCCCCCGGCTACGACGAGGCGGCGCTCGAACTGCTGCGCGACAAGCCGGCGACGCGGATCCTCCACGACCGGGAGCGCCGCCTCGACAACCCCGGCGAGCGCGACTACAAGCGCGTCCTCGGCGGCCTACTCGTGCAGGAGCGCGACTGGGACATCGAGGACCGCGAGGGCTTCGAGGTCGTCTGCGGCTCGCCGAGCGAGATGGCCTGGGGCGATCTGCTCTTCGCCTGGCGCGTGTGCAAGCATGTCACCTCGAACGCGATCGTGCTCGCCCACGACCTGCAGACGATCGGGGTCGGCGCCGGGCAGATGAGCCGCGTCGACTCGGTGCGGATCGCGCTCGACAAGGCGCGCGAGCACGGTCACGAGACCGCCGGTGGGGTACTCGCCTCCGACGCGTTCTTCCCGTTCGCCGACGGCCCGCAGCTCGGGCTGGCGGCAGGGGTGACCGGGATCATCCAGCCGGGCGGTTCGAAGCGTGACGGCGAGGTGATCGAGGCCGTCGAGCGTGCGGGCGCGACGATGGTCTTCACGAAGCGCCGCCACTTCCGGCACTGACGCTCGGCTCTCAGCCAGGCGGAGGAGTGTGGTTGTAGACGACGAGCTCGACGTGGCCCCGGAGCCCGGAGAGGTCGAGGGTCTCGTGGTCGACGAAGCTCTCGATCCGCCCGCCGTCGGCGCTCGCGCCACCGACCCGGACTCCGGGCGGTAGCCGCAGCCGCAGCCGCAGGGGCCCCGCCAGCCGCTCGGGGATGTCGAGCACCACCCGCACGGCGTCGGTCCCGGCTGCGAGCGAGTACGAGAGCCGGCCGAAGCTCGTCTGCATGCCGCGGACCTCGATCCGCTTGCCCGGCTGCAGCCAGGCGCGCGGGGTCGCGAACGCGAGGTCGAGCCCTCGCGGTGCCCCGCTCGCGTCGGTCGTCTCGTGCACGAGCATGAGCCGGAGCGCCTCGAGGAAGAAGGCGTTGTTGGCGCTGTTCGGCGGCCGGTGCATCGAGCGGTAGTACTGCCCGGCGACCGGCGCGATCGTCGAGCCCTCGCCCGCCACGAACGTGTTCTCGGTCATGCCCGCGCCGAGCTTGCCGTAGAGGCTGAGCACGAGCTGGTCGGGCTGGTCCATGTCGGCGAGGAAGCGCGCGACATTCGTGCCGTAGACGTCGTCCGAGCCGGGCGTCTGGTAGCCCGGATTCGTCACGCCGGTGTGCGGGCTGAAGCGGAGGAGCCCGAGGAAGCGCGAGCCGTGGTTGAGCATGTAGGCGAGCAGCCCGGTCGCCTCGGGGCCTCCGGGCCGGAAGAAGCCGGAGGCCAGCACGTACGGCATGACGAGGTTCCAGTAGCTCCCTCGCTTCGACGCGCTCAGCGAGTCGTACGGGCGCTCGGCGCGATCGACGAGAGAGATCGGGACGAACAGCGAGCCGTCCGGCAGGGTCGTGCGGCCGGCGGTGACCGCCGCGCGCAGGCCCGCCTCGAGCCGCTCAGCAACTCGAGTCGCCTCGTAGGCGAGCCGCGGGTGGTGCGTCGCCATCCACACCCCGGCAATCGCGCGCAGACCCTGGAGCGCGAGCGCCTGTGCGTGCAGCCCGTAGATCGGGCGGACGATGTCGGCGCCGTAGCGCTCGCGGCGCAGGAGCCCGACCCGGCTCGCGGTCAGCTGACTGCCGAAAGAGGCGACCTCGTGCCGGAAGAGCGGCGTCACCCGCTCGACGAAGCCGCGGTCGCCGAAGCGCCGGAAGTAGTCGGCCGAGCCGCTCATCCGCTCCCCCGCGGCGCGGTTCGGGAAATAGCTCGGCGCGCCCAGCGACGCGGCGAGGATCGTGCGCTCGATCCCGCGGAAGCGGTAGGCACCCATCGTCTCGGCCACGTCCATCAGCTCCCAGGAGAAGCGCTCGTACGAGTTCCCGAGGCTGTAGCGCCAGGAGAGCAGCAGGTTCTGGATCAGGAGGTTCCGCTCGGCGTCGTAGACGCGTTGCTCCGGCACGACGAGCTCGGCGCCGGCGGCCAGGCGGCGCGCCCAATAGGCGGCAACCGACGCCTTCGCGCGCTCGTACGATTTGCGCCCGAGCCTGACGCGCCCCGTTCGCGCGGGCTGGTCGAGCCAGGCGACGTAGACCACCTTCGGGCCGTGCGCCGGGAAGAGGACCGACTGGCCGTCGAAGCGGCCGCCGCGGGAGAACACCAGGCGCGCGCGCTTCCCCTGCCGCAGCTGGCGGCCTACCCGGCGCAGGTGGCCCACCGACGGCGTGAAGTGCAGGTACGCGGTGCGGACGCGAGTGCCGCGCGGGTCGACCGAGAGCCGGACGAAGCTGACGAGCGCGCGCGTCTGTGGGATCCGTGCCGCGAACGACTCCTGCCGGTAGCGGACGCCGTCAGCGTCCACGTACGAGGTCTCGAGGATCGGCAGGTAGCCGCCGCCGAGCCTCGGCGCCTCGAGCCGCGAGAGACAGAAGCCGTAGCGCTCGCTCCCGCCGGCCCCGACGCTGACGGTGAGGCGCGTCCCGTTCACGATCCCGGAGACGATCTGGCTCCCGTCGGCGACGTGCAGCTGCACGGCATCGGCGCCGCCCGTGCCCTTCGGCTGGCCGAACGGGAGGTAGTAGACGCCCGAGTCGGTCAACCGCGTGGGCTTCAGCCCCGCCGGGCGGCCGACCAGCAGCAGTGGGTGCAGGAGGCGGCGGACGCCGTCGTAGGTGGGGCCGGTGGGAGAGCGGAGCAGCGTGTCGCCCCAGACGTCACGCCGCTCGCGCAAGGCGTTGCCGACTGAACCGGCGTAGGCCGGGTCGAGCGGGATCGACGCGCACGGCTTCGCGTGGCGTCCGTTGCCGGCGACCGCGCTGGCCGTTCCGGCCAGCCCGACGGCCAGCAAGACCAGCCCGGCGCGAAGCCAGGTCGAAGCCGCAGAGGAGCGCATCAGCGAGTGCCCGCCCGCC
>DATLPH010000176.1:0-2234 GCA_035535855.1 Gaiellaceae bacterium | reverse complement strand
CTCGTCGAGCGCCTTCTGTACCCGCCAGCAGGGGTGGCCGCCGAACTTGACCCACTCGTTCTTGCACCGGTGCAGCGTGATGGCCATCGTCCCTCCTCCTTCGGTCCGGCGAGCTTACCCGCGCGTTAGCGTGCCGATGTGGCCGAGCGCGTCCTGACCCGCCGCGAGCTGAACCGCGCGCTCCTGGCCCGGCAGCTCTTGCTCGAGCGGCGCAGGTTGCCGCTGCCGCGCGCGGTCGAGCGTGCCGGGTGCCTGCAGACGCAGTACGCGCCCTCGGCGTACGTGGGACTCTGGTCGCGAGTCGCGGATTTCGAGCGTGAGGCGCTGACGCGCGCACTCGAGCGCCGGACGCTCGTCCAGGCGACGCTGATGCGACAGACCATCCATGTCGTCTCCCGGGCCGACTACTGGCCGCTGATCATCGCCGTGCGCGAGGAGCGGAAGGCCTGGGCCCGGCGCGTTCACCGCGTCGACGGTCGGCAGCTCGAACGCGCGGCCACGCGGATGCGGGCCTTCCTCGCCGAGGCGCCGCGGCACCGCAAGGAGCTCGAGGCGCTCGGCGCCGACGTCTGGCGCTGGGGGATCGCGATCTGGGTCGACCTCGTGCGCGTGCCTCCGTCAGGCACCTGGGAGCATCGTCGGGCCGATCTGTTCGGGCTGGCCGAGGACTGGGTCGGCCCAGAGCCGCAGCTCTCCGAGGAAGACGCACGGGCGCGCATGGCGCGCCGCTACCTCGGCGCCTTCGGGCCCGCGCCGCGGACGGACATCGCCAACTGGGCGGGCATGCGGGTCGGCGCCCTGCGCTCATCGCTCGAGCGGATGCAGCTGCGGCGCTTCCGCGACGATGAGGGCCGCGAGCTGCTCGACCTGCCACGGGCGCCGCTTCCGCCGGCCGAGACGCGAGCGCCGGCGCGATTCCTGCCGACATGGGACGCGAGCCTGCTCGTGCACGCCCGCCGCACGGGGATCCTCGCGGAGCGCTACCGGGAGCGGATCTTCCGCGTCAAGAACCCGCAGTCGGAGTCGACGTTCCTAGTCGACGGTGAGGTCGCGGGGACCTGGCGACACGTGGACGGCCGGGTGCGCCTCGAGCCGTTCGGGCGCCTCCCGCGCGAGGCTCGCCTCGAGCTCGAGGCGGAGGCGGAGCGGCTAGCCGCGTTCCACGCGTGAGCCGCCGACGATCGCGTCGCGCCCGTCGTCGAAGCGCACCCAGGCCTTGCCCTTGCCGTCGTAGTCGGGCGACCACACGACGAGCGTCGCGTCCTCACTGCCGACCTTCACGCGCTCGGTGCCCTCGGGCTCGGCTCCGCGCCAGACGCGCACGAACGGGTTCTCCTCCCACTCGCGGCCGATCGTCGTCTCGTCGGTGTGCCCGGGCAGCGCGCGGGTCACGGGCGGCAGCTTCATCAGCACGTCCATCACGGAGCGCCGGATCTGCTCGAAGTCTCCGCCGCCGACGGCGTCCTTGAAGAGCACGTCGCCGGTGCAGCAGAGCTCGTCGTTGACGACGAAGGCGAGGTGGTCGTCCTTGTGGCCCGGCGTCTCGAGCGCGCGGATCGAGAGGCCGCCGGTCTCGAGGTCGCCCTTCACGACCCGGCAGTCGTAGCGTCCGAGAATGGCGCTGTCGCCGGCGATGTGATCCGCGTCGGCGTGGGTCGTCAGCAGGTGCGTGACGGTCAGGCCGTTGCTCGAGACGGCGTCGAACAGCGGTCGGAGCGGCGCGCCCGAATCGACGAACACCGCGGTCCCACCCGGCTTGTCGCCGATCAGGTAGGCGTTCGAGAGCCAGTCGGGGTGCATGCTCCGCTCGACGATCACCCTCGCTAGGCTAGACGCTCCGCTCCCAGAGGAGGACGAATGGCCGGTCTGATGTCACGCGCGGGATTGGTGGTCAAGTCGAAGTTCTCGAAGCTGCTCGACCATGCCGAGGATCCCGGGGAGACGCTGGACTACTCCTACGAGAAGCAGCTCGAGCTGCTGCAGAACGTCAAGCGCGGCATTGCCGATGTCGTCACGGCGAAGAAGCGCCTCGAGCTCCAGGAGGCGGGGCTGCAGCAGAGCCTGGTCAAGCTGGACGCACAGGCGCGCGAGGCGCTGGCGGCGGGGCGCGAGGATCTCGCGCGGCAGGCGTTGGAGCGGAAGTCCGGCCTGCAGCAGCAGCTCCAGAGCCTCGACGAGCAGACAAAGCAGCTCGAGCAGCAGCAGGAAAAGCTCGTCGCGAGCGAGAAGGCGCT
>DATLPH010000175.1:0-2773 GCA_035535855.1 Gaiellaceae bacterium | reverse complement strand
TGCGGCGCACGGTGCCGCTGCGTGAGCGCATCACGATCGAGTCCGTGACGGCGCCCCCCGGCTGGTAGCGCACGCCTCGCAGCAGCGCCCCGGTCGTCACGCCCGTCGCGGCCACGAAGACGTCCTCGCCGGAGACGAGGTCGTCGGTCGTCAGCACGCGCTCGAGGTCGAACCCTTCGTTCGTCAATTCCCGGCGCTCGTCGTCGTTGCGCGGCCAGAGCTTGCCCTGGACGCCGCCGCCGACGCACTTCAGCGCCGCGGCCGCGATCACGCCCTCCGGCGTCCCGCCGATTCCCATCAGCAGGTCGACCCCGGTCGCCGGCTGCGCGGCAGCGATCGCCGGAGCCACGTCGCCGTCCGGGATCAGATGCACCTTGCAGCCCGTCTCCCGCAGCTCGTCGATCAGCGCCTCGTGCCGGTCTCGCTCGAGCACCACGACCGAGACCTCGCTCGGCCGCATCCCCTTCGCCCGTGCGACCCGCTCCACGTTCTCGCGCGGGGGCGCGTCGATGTCGACAACGTCGATCGCCTCGGGGCCGGCCGCGATCTTGTCCATGTAGACCGCCGCGCCCGGAAAGAACATCGTCCCTCGCTCGGCGAGCGCGATCACCGCGATCGCGTTCGGCTGGCCCTTCGCGGTCAGGCGTGTGCCCTCGAGCGGGTCGACCGCGACGTCCACCGCCGGCCCGTGCCCGTCGCCGACCTCCTCGCCGTTGAAGAGCATCGGCGCCTCGTCCTTCTCGCCCTCGCCGATTACGACGACGCCTGCCATCGAGACGGTGTCGAGGATCGCGCGCATGCCGTCCACCGCTGCCTGGTCGGCCGCCTCCTTGTCGCCGCGTCCGATCCAGCGGCCCGCCCCGAGCGCCGCGGCCTCGGTCACGCGGACGAGCTCGAGCGCGAGGTTACGGTCGGGACGGTTCCCCGTGCGCCCCGCCTCGACCGAAGCTTCCGCCCGCCCCATCGGCCGCGATCCTACATTCGCTCCGGCGCCTCGACCCCCACGAGGTCGAGGCAGCGAGCGATCACGGCCTGTGTCGCCGTGCAGAGGCCGAGCCGGAACGCCTGGGCCTCGCTCTCGAGCACGCGATGGTGGTGGTAGAAGCGGTGGAAGTCGTCCGCGACGCGGATCGCGTAGGTCGGTATCGCCTGCGGGCCGCGACGCTCGGCGGCCTCGGCCGCGACGGCCGGGAAGTCGGCGAGCCGCTTGACGAGGTCCCGCTCTTCCGCGGCGAGCGTCTCGGGCACCTCGGCTGAGCTCTCTGCAGCGCCCGCATTTCGCCTGATGCCCGCGATGCGCGCATGAGCGTACTGCACGTAGTAGACGGGGTTCTTCTCACTGCGCTCGGCCGCGAGATCGACGTCGATCTCGATCGTCTGGTCGGGCCCGCGGTTGACCAGGAACCAGCGAGCCGCCTCCACGCCGACCTCGTCCATGAACTCGTCGAGGAAGACGACGTCGCCGCGGCGCTTCGAGATCTTCGACTGCTCTCCGCCGCGGCTCAGGTGGACGAGCTGGTAGAGGAGCACCTCCACCCGCTCCGGGTCGTAGCCGAGCATCTGCGCGATCGCCGCGTACCAGCGGCGCGTTCCGTGGTGGTCGGCGCCTAGCACGTACAGGGCGCGGTCGAACCCGCGCTCGAGCTTGTCGACGAGGTAGACGATGTCGGCCGCGCGGTAGGTCGGCGTCCCACCTTTCTCCTGGGAGCGGATGAGGACCCGGTCCTCGTCGTCGCCGTAGGCCGAGGAACGCGCCCAGACGGCCCCGTCCTTCTCGTAGGTGTCGATCCTGGGCAGGAACTCCGGCAGACGCTTCTCCAGCTCGCTCTGCAGCGCCCACGAGTCGAAGTGCACGCGGAAGCGCTCGAGCGTCGCCTCGATCTGCGCGAGCATCGGTGGCACCGGGTCGTCGTCGCCGGCCGCGAGCTCGCGGACGTAGTCGCCCTGGTAGCCGTCCTCGGGCGGCTCCTCGCCGCGCCTGATCGCCTCCACCGACGCGCGGAAGCGCTCCATCTGCACGCCCGCGTCGTTGTAGTAGTACTCGCGCTCGACCTCGTGCCCGGCGAAGGCGAGCAGGCGTCCGACGGAGTCGCCGATCGCACCGTTTCTCGCCGAGGCGACGGTGATCGGACCGGTCGGGTTCGCGGAGACCATCTCGACCTGCACCTTCTCCGGCCGCTCGGCGCTGCCGCCGCCGTATCCCTCGCCTGCCTCGAGGATCTCGCCCAGCGCCTCGCCGAACCAGGCCGGTGCGAGCCAAAGGTTGACGAACCCAGGCCCTGCGACCTCGGCGCGCTCGATCTCGTCCAGCTCGACGACCGCGGCAGCCAGCTCCTCGCCAAGCTCCCGGGGCGACTGCTTGCGCACCGGCGCGAGGCGCATCGCCACGTTGGTCGCATAGTCGCCGTGAGCGGGGTCGTTCGGGCGCTCGAGCTCGATGGGCGCACCGGCAAGCTCCGAGAGCTTCGCCTCCAGCCGCGCTACAGCGTCAGGCAAGGGCTTCTGCCGGCGCGAACAGCTCCTCGAGCTTGCGCAGCTCCTCCGGCGTGCCCGCCGCGATCATCACGTCGCCGACGTCGAGCGTGGCGTCCGGCTCGGGAGTGGTGTCGAAGGTGCCGTCGCGCTTGCGTAGCGCAACGATCATCGCGCCGGTCGCCTCGCGGATGCGCAGGTCGCGGATCGTCTTGCCGGCCTCGCGGCACGTCTCCTTGACCTCGATCTCCTCGAACAGCAGCTCGGGCCCGCCGCTCGTCGAGACGATGTCGAGGAAGGC
>DATLPH010000174.1:0-12908 GCA_035535855.1 Gaiellaceae bacterium | reverse complement strand
CAAGTGCCTCGTCGACGTCGGTCGCACGCCCCGCTACCTCGATCCCTACTCCCGCGACCAGCTGATCCATCGCATCCAACCACACCGGATGCCTGTCCAGAATGACCGCTGCTCTCTCCCTCGTCCTCATCGAAAGGGCCGCCTTTCGATCCGCAGTGACAGATTTTCTATCCGTAGTACAGGTATCGAGGACACTACTCGCCCCTCGAATGCCCTGTCTAGAGGGTCATAGTTGAAACTAGCCAATTATCTAGGTCTAACCGACCGAAACTTGCCGATTTCTACGCAAGCGTCGTCGCTTTATGCCGCAAGACGGTAAAACGCAGCACCTACCATCCGGCCGAACCAGCCAGGGCAGGCGCGGAGCAGGGGCCGCAGGAGCTGGCCGCTTGCACCGGTCCGGGAGTGCTGTCTGACCCGCCCGAGGCTGGTGTAGGCGAGCGAGCTCTCGACTGCGCCCCAGCTCGCCTTGAACGAGCGGAGACCTTCATCCTCGAGGTCGCTGCGGCCGAAATCGAGCGTCCGCGCACCCGACGAGGCGCTGCGCCGGATGCACTCCCAGAAGAGGAGGTTGTTCGGACGCAAGGCCCAGTGCTTCCGGTCCGAGGCGCCGTACTTGTAGACGACCCGGCCGTTCCACTCCAGGAACACGGCGCCGGCCACCGGTACGTTCTCGTGGTATGCGAGCAACACGAAGCCCAGGCCGGGGTCGACCAAGTGGCGCCAGAGGGACTCGAAGAACCGACGAGGCTGTGGCGGGACGCCGAGGCGGCGCCTCGTGTCGGCATGGAGGTCGAAGTACGTGCGCACGAGATCGTCGCGTTGCTCCGCGACCCTGACCTGAAGCCCCACTTTCTCCGCCTTGCGGATGTTTCGGCGCACCTGGGGCTTGAATGCCGCGAACAGCGCCTCGGGGTCGCCCAGCTCGAGTTCGTGCCGCACCCCGCGGATCTCGCCACGCTCCTCGAAGCCCGCGAGCGGCGCCCGAATCTCCAGCGACCGGACCTGGCGCTCCCGTCGGAGCTCCTCGACGGCCTCCGCGAGCTCGCGCTCGCCGAGCGCTGCGGTGGTGAGGGGCGGGCACACATCGGTGAAGGGAAGCGAGATCCAGCGCCTCGAGCGCAGGCGGCCGCCGACCTCCACGAAGGGAACGCCACCGACGATCTCGCCTGCCGCGGAGCGGACTACCGCAGCGAGCGGCTCGTAGCCGTAGGCCTCGGCCAGAGCCGCGACCCAGGCCGGGTGGTGGTAGGGCAGGGCGTCGGGGTGAGCGAGCAGGAACTCACGCCAGCGCTCGTCGTCCCCGGCGAGTAGCGCGGCGGCCTCCGTGACGCGTGGTGCCTCAGAGACGGCCAAGCTTCACCAGCCTCCTGACGAGCGTGCCGAGCAGCATCGGGAGCTCGACGAGGCCGGGACGCACGTCGTCGCGCGCGAAAATTGCCCCCTCGTGCGGTGGCAGCAGGGACGCGAGGTAGGCCTTCGCAGGAAGGCGCCTGCGGGCGATCTCCTTGACCGCCGTGGGGAGATCCGTCGACAGCCGAACCCAGCGCTCACCGGGCCGGGCGACGGCTCGCGGGAGCCGCTCGCCACGCTGCGCCAGCCAGAGCAGCCAGGGGAAGTCGACGCCCGCTCGTCCGCAGAGGCTGTGCCAGCCCCAGACGCGAGGGTTGATGTCGAGCAACAGGGTTCGCCCGGTCGTGGCATCGACCTTGTACTCGATCTCCACGAGCCCGTTGAACCCGCTTTCCGCGATCAAGCGCCGTGACGGCTCCTCGAGGCTGGGGCAGTCGATCGTCTCCACGAAGGTGCTGGCCCGTCCGAAATCCGCCGGGTACTGGCGCGTGCGCTTGGCCGTCAGCGAGCAGAGCACCTTGCCGGACTCGGCCAGGGCCGCGTACGACAGCTGCACGTCCCCGCCGCCGCGCACGAGCTCCTGGACGACCAGGGTTTCCGGGTCGACGAGCTCCACGGCTTCGTCGTAGCGGCGGAGCAGCGTCTCGCGGTCGTCGGCCCGCCACGCCTTCGCCGCGGTGAAGCGGTTGCTCCGCTCCTTCACGGCCGGCTTCAGGATGAGCGGAAAGCGAAGCTCTGCCTGCTCGAGGTCGCGCCGGGAGCGGGGGTAAAGCGAATGCGGGTAGTCGACGCCGGCCAGAACGGCGAGCTCGTGGGTCAGTCGCTTGTCGTGTGCCCAGCGCAGCACGTCCCAAGGCGGGGTCGTCAGCGCGAGCATGGGCGCGAGCCTGTCGTGGTGGTGCGCCACGAACTCCGCGGAATCGTCCGAGGAGGGGAAGAGCGCCCAGGTGTGGCCGCCGGCGTGAGCCAGCCGCTCGAGCAGCTCGAGCCGCGCTTCCGTCGATTCCGGCCATTCGTAGGTCGCCTCGTTGAAGCGAGAGAAGCAGGCGAGCCTGTCGTCGCCCGAGGCGATCACGTGCACAGGCACGTTTCTTCGGCCGAGGCTGCGGACGACACCGAGCGCCCGGTAGTCCGATCCGAGGACGAGCGCGGCAGTCGGAGGCCCTGCCAGCGGGCGCAGGCCTGAATCCTGGGCGGCCTCCGCCCTCTCGACGAGCATCAGGGTGCGACCGTGCGCGGGCGCCCGAGCACGCCACGCACGAGCTCACGGCCGGCGTACTCCGTGCCCGCGACGAAGCGCATCAGCGGCCCAAAGCTGTGGGCGGCCGGAGCGCCGAGGAAATGTAGCCCGTCCACGCTCGACTCGAACCCGCGGCCGAGCACCGGATAGCCGTTCACGGCCTCGACCTGGTCGACGAGCTCGCGGGCGAGGAACGGGTAGCGCGACACGTCGACGCGGTACCCCGTGCCGAGGAGCACGTGCTCGACCTCGCGGCTGCTGCCGTCGTCGAACTTGACGACCGCGCGTCCGTTCTTCTCGGTCGCCTGGACGGCGACGATGCCGGAGGTGATCGTGACCGTGCCCATCCTGGGCGGCAGCCAGCCGGCTCCCGCCGGACGCAAGGCCTTCCGCGTCATCCAGGTCTGCAGCCGCCGCGGCATGCTTCTGAACGCATTCGGCAGAGCCACCATCCAGCTGATGCCGGCAGGGCCGACATCAGGCGGCGCGTACAGCAGCCGAGAGACCGGGCCGAGCTTGTGATGCCAGCGCCGTGACAGCCAGCTGACCTCCGGTGCGCGGGCCGCGACCTCCACGCTCGCGCCGGCCTCGGCGAGGAGAGCCGCCGACTCGAGGGCGCTCTGGCCGCCGCCGACGACGAGCACGCTCGTGCCCGAGAAGACGCTCAGGTCGTCGTGCTCGCAGGCGTGACTGACGAGCCCGCGCGGGAGCTCGCGAAAGACCTCGGGGAACCACTTGAAGTCGGCGATGCCGGCTGCGACGACGACCCGGCCGGCGTGCAGGCGCTCACCGTTCTCCAGCGTCAGGTTGAAGCCGTTGCCGTTCCGGGCCACCTCGCGGACGCGCTCGGAGCTCAGCTCGGGCAGCGCCTGCTGCTGGAACCAGCGGCCGTAGTCCACGAACCGCGTGAGCGGCACGGGCTCGACGGGCCGCTCGCCGATCGCCTCTTCGTATCGAGGGAGGCTGAGCCGTCCGTCGGGGTCACCGATGTTGCAGGCGACATACGGCGACCGGAGCAGCATTCCCTCCGGCATCTGGTCGTCCCAGAAGGACATCGGCTCGCCGAATCCGGCGATGCTGAACGAGTCCGCCGAGCCGAGGTGGGCGGCGGCCATCAGCCCGTAAGGGCCTGCGCCGATGATTGCAATGTCAGAGTCAGTCATCACGTCTCCTCAAGTCGTCCTCGCATCCGTAAGACTGGCAGCCGTTTCGCCGCTTCCCAACTATCCATTCGGTGAGTTCGTGCGTTCCGGCCGGAGTCTCGACTCGACCAGTTGCACAAGCTCCTCGAGCAGCGCCGGGTTCGTGTCGAGCCGCTTGAGGCCGTGCCGTTTCACCAGTTGGATTCGAGGGAGCTCGCCGATGCTCGAGATCAGCATCACGCGGCCGATCCGTTCGAGATGGCGGTCGACGTCCCCGATTCGGCTCTGGAAGATGCTGTAGGCGGGGATGCCGAGGTAGGCCGCCTCGCGCAGGATCGTCCCGCCGGAGCAGACGACCAGGTCGACCCCCTTGAGCAGCGACACGAACGGGACGCTTTCCCCCAGCACGACGGGCTCGTTGATCCACTCGAACCGTGCGAGATCGGCGATTTGCTCCCGGTAGCGCGGCGCGAAGACGACGGTCGCGTCACCTCGCCTGGCGAGGTGGTCGAGCAGGGCGAGCCCGAGCGCGCGTGAGCGCTCGTCGTAGTAGTGGCTCCGTTCTGCAGGCGGGCGGACGAGCACGACGACCGTGTCGCTTCGTGCGCCGGCCGGCAGGCGCCAGGCCGGGGCCGCCTCGACGTCGATCTCCGCGAACGAGATGTCTTCCTTGAGGCCGCGGAAGGCGAACAGCCGGTCGGCCCGCATGCCCTGCTCCGTGAAGCTGGTGGGATCGACGACGTCGGGATGGAGGATGTGGGAGCCCGTGAACCGGTAGAAGCCGGCGTTGGCGAACTCGTAGTCGCCGACGATGAACGAGGGGATCCCATAGCGGCGCGCGACGAGGGCGGCGGGCCGCGAGGCCGCCAGCAGCACCTGAGGGCGGCCGATCTTGGCGAAGAGCTGCGTCAAGCGTCTGGCGCGCTGCAGCGTCCCGGTCGCCTTCGCCAGCTTCGAAGCCCCGAACGCCTGGCCGACGACATGGAAGTCGTGTGTCCGTTGCCGCAGGAGCTCGACCGCGTTCCCGTAGTCGCGGGCCGTCACCACGACGCGGTGGCCGCGTGCCTCGAAGGCCGCCCGAAACGGATACAGGTACTGCACCTGGGGCGGGTTGTCGATGTCCAGCCAGACCGCGAATCCGTGCGCCGCGGCCTCCCGGGTGCGGGCAGGGTCGCGCGGCAGCTCGAGTGTGGCCACCCGCCCAGCGTCACACCGCCGGCCCCGCTCGCCAACTAGCCGTTCGGCGAGGAAGCAGTAGCCATCCTGTTCGTCCGACGCGTCGATCCAGCGCGGCAGCGTGCCTAGGTTTCGTGTGGCCGACGACAGCTTCGGCACGAACCGTGAATATTCGACCCGCGAACTCCATGGCCGTACCGCCGACGCTCGCCTATCTCGCGGGTGCGAGGCCGAACTTCGTCAAGCTGGCGCCGGTCCTGCACGCTCTCAGGGGGAGGCTTCCCGAGGCGAGGCACCTGCTCGTCAATACGGGACAGCACTACGACCGCGAGCTGTCCGGCGCCTTCATCGACGCGCTCGCGCTGCCCCAGCCCGACTATCTCCTCGGTGTCGGCTCCGGCTCGCATGGCGCGCAGACCGCGCGCGCGCTCGAGCGTGTCGAGGAGGTGCTGCTGGCGGAACGGCCCGACGTGCTGGTGGTTTCGGGGGACGTCAACTCGACGCTCGCGGGCGCGCTGGCGGCGGCCAAGCTGCAGATCCCGGTCGCCCACGTCGAGGCCGGCCTGCGGAGCTTCGACTGGACGATGCCCGAGGAGCTGAACCGCGTGCTCGTCGACCGGCTCTCCGACTGGTGTTTCACGCACAGCCCGGAGGCTGCGACGAACCTCGCTGCCGAAGGGATCGCCGAGGATCGCGTTCACTTCGTCGGGAACACGATGATCGACTCGCTCAGCCTCATGCTTCCTGAGGCGGAGGAGTCGGACGTCCACGAGCGCCTCGGGATCGAGCGCGGTTCGTACCTGCTGGTGACGCTGCACCGGCCGAAGCTCGTCGACGGGAGCCTGCTCGTCCCGACGGTCGAGGCATTGGCCGAGCTCGCGCGGCGCTACCCTGTGGTCTTCCCGGCTCATCCGCGGGTGCGTACGCGCCTCGACGAGCTGCCGGAAGCGGCCGCCCTGCGCGTCGTCGATCCCGTCGGCTACGTCGACTTTCTAGCGCTCGAGGCCCACGCCGCGGGTGTGATCACGGACTCCGGTGGGGTCCAGGAGGAAACGAGCTACCTCGGCGTGCCGTGCTTCACCGTCCGCGACAACACGGAGCGGCCCGTGACGGTCACGAGCGGGACGAACACGCTGCTGGGGCTGGACGCGGGGGCGCTGCTCCAGATTCCCGAGCTGCTCAGCTCCGCTCCACGCACGCGGCGCGCGATCCCCGGCTGGGACGGCCGCGCTTCCGAACGGCTGGCGGACATTCTCACCGCGGATCTCGCTCGGCCGGGGTCGCAGGGCCGGCCGCTCGCGGTGGCGGCTCCGTAAGCGGGCGAACGTGTTCACCGCCCAGGCGCCGTTCCTGCTGCTGGACTACTTCCGAGCCCCGTACACGGTCGAGCCGGGCGGCTCGGTCGAGCCCTTCAGCGCGCTCCGCGCCGACGCCACCGGCAAGGCCCTGCTCTATCCGTCGTTCACGGAGGCGCCGAGCGAGCCCGGAAGCTGGAGTCTGGGCTCGATCCGCCTGCATGCCCGCGTCGCCGAGGACGAGCAGATGCGCGCGTGGCTCTCTGGCGCAGCAAGCACCTGGTCGCCGGCCGAGCCGCTGGAGCCGCTCGACGGCGACGCGACGGCCTCGATCTGGCGGAGCGACGCGGGCGAGGTTGCGCTTCCCTTCGACCCGAACGATGCGATCACGGCCTACTGGAGCGAGCGGTATCTGGGCAGCGAGCAGTCGAGCGCCTGGCTCCGTCGCCTGTACTACCGTGCGCGGCCGCTGCTGCCTCGGCAGGCACAGATCGCCATGCGCCGGGCCTACAGCCGAGTCCAGGGCCGCAGCGAGTTTCCGAGCTGGCCTGCCGAGACCAGCCTGCACGACCTCTACGACCGCCTCTTCCAGGAGCTGCGCTGGCTGACAGGCGGCCCGGTGCCCACGATTGCCCCCTGGCCCGGCGGGCGCCGCTGGGCGCTCGTGCTGACCCACGACGTGGAGACTGCGGCCGGGGCCGCAAACGTCGGCCTGCTGCGAGAGGTCGAGTTCAGCCGGGGATTTCGGTCGAGCTGGAACTTCGTCCCCTTGCGCTACGAGCTCGACGAAGCGCTCCGCGAAGAGCTCGACGAGGCCGGCTTCGAGATCGGCGTCCACGGGCTCAAGCACGACGGCCGCGATCTCGAGTCGCTCGAGACCCTCGAGCGGCGCCTGCCGCAGATCCGGCAGTACGCAGAGCGCTGGAGTGCCGTCGGCTTCCGCTCACCGGCCACTCACCGGCACTGGGAGTGGATGCCGCTGCTGGGCTTCGACTACGACTCGTCGTATCCCGACACCGATCCGTACGAGCCGCAGGCCGGAGGCTGCTGCACCTGGCTGCCGTTCTTCAACGGCGAGCTGGTCGAGCTTCCGATCACGATGCCGCAGGACCACACGCTCTTCACGATCCTCCGTGTCGAGGACGAGCAGCCCTGGCTCTCGAAGGCGGCATTCCTGCGTGAGCAGGGCGGCATGGCCTTGCTGATCACCCATCCCGACTACATGCTCGAGCAGCGCTACCTCGACGTGTACGCGCGGCTGCTCGACGGGCTGTCCGGCGACGAAACGCTCTGGCGCGCACTTCCGCGTGAGGTCAGCGCCTGGTGGCGGCGCCGCGCCGATTCACGCGTCGAGCGTAACGGCGCGGGCTGGGTCGTCGAAGGCCCGGCGACCGGCGAGGCCACGATCGTCGAGCGTTAGCGCTCGGCGCGGAGGAAGGCGACGGCCGCCTCGGTGCGGTTGCCCACGCCGAGCTTCCGGTAGATCGAGGCGAGGTGGAACTTGACCGCGTGGACGCTCACGTCGAGCCGTTCGGCGATCTCGCCGTTCTTCAGTCCCTCAGAGGTCATCTCCAGCACGGTCGTCTCCCTCGGAGAGAGCGTGGAAATGCAATCCGCGGGCTGCGCGTTCACGACTCACGTCCAAGTTGCGGCCGCGCGGCGGCGGCAGCCGCGACGAGGCCTCCGGCGATCAGCACCCAGCCTGCGAGCTCGCCGCTGTGCTTGACGACGGCCTTCAGCTGGTAGCCCCACGTCTCCGGCCCGAGCCCCAGCATCGAGACGACCTTCGTCCCGATTCCGTGCACGACGAACGCGACGACGAGCACGATGCAACCCTCGCGGAGGACACGGCGAGCCGTTCCTCCGGGCGCAGCCGACCAGAGGAGGGTCAAGGCGGCCGCGCCCAGGGGTACGGCGATCAGCAGGACATGAGCAGGGTGCGCGATCCGCAGGGCGAGCAGCAACGCGAGCAGGGCGGATAGGCCGACCAGCTCCCTGCTGCGCTCGCCACCTCGCAGGGCGGCCGCAAGCGACGCGACCGCCGCGAGAGCGAGCGCGGCGAGGCTCGTGATCCCGAAGATGCTGTTGTGGGTCATCATGTCGAGCGGGCCCAGCCGCTGGTCGTAGACGGCGAAGTCGATCAGCTGCGCGGTCGTCGCGGCGATCGCGATCGCGGCCGCGGCGATGCGCACGCGCCAGACCGCGTAATCGAGCCGCCCAGAGCTTGACAGGGTGCGAATCGCGGCGACCACCTCCTGGACTCAGCCTCGCAGACAGCTGCAGGGCATCCAACTGGTCGAATGTCGAGGGCCTGTGACCCATTTGAGTCCATTTGAACCACCCGTTCGACCGCTTGTGGTGGATAGCGCTTAGGAGGACGATTGTCGAGGCATGGTCTCCTCGCTTGTTCCGCGTAACCACGTGGGTCGGCGCCTGGCGTTGGCCTGGCTCGTCGCAGCAGTGGGTCTGGCAGTCGCCTCCCCGGGGCTCGCCGGCAGGACGAACCCTCCTCCCCGGAACACCGCGGGAGCGACGGCGCCGGCGGCTCAGAACACTCAGCAGAGGATCCCGACCGCGCCTGCCCAGCGGATGCCGGCGGGTGAAGGCACCGAGATGGCCCGCCTGCTCGTTCTCGTGCTCGGCCTGCTCCTCTTGACCGTGCTCCTGCCGGTTCAGATCACCAAGCGCCTGGTGGCGCGGCGCGAGGCTCGACGAGAGCGAGCGGTGGTCGCCCTGGTGCCACGCGAGCGACCGAGCCGAGACACCTAGCCAGACGGCTAGCGCAGATCGTGAGAGCCGTTCCAACGGCCTGTAGGCGCGGACTGGGACGCGGCATACCCTTTGATCGTGCTGGAGGCTATGCACCGCGCCGACACCGACGGAGCCGGCTGGCCAGGGCGGGTCTGTTCAACGAACGGAGATTGACCAATGGATCTTGCGCTCTACGTCCGCGTCCTCTGGAGGTTCAGGATTGTCGTTGCTGCCGGCCTCGCGCTTGCGATTCTGCTCGCGTTCTTCGCAGTTGAACGCGTCAGCATCTCGAATGGCAGGATGAAGCTCGCGCCGCGGAAGGCGGAGGTCTGGAAGACCGACTCGTTCCTGCTCGTGACGCAGCCTGACTTCCCCTGGGGACGCACTGTCACGCGCTACACGTCGGGGGATCCCGGCACCGGGAAGCCGTCGGTTGCCCAGGGAGATCCGCAACGCCTCGCGACCCTGACCGCTCTCTACGCGCCGCTCGCCACGAACGACGAGGTTCGTTCGAAGATCGGCCTCTCGAATCTCCATCCGTCGAAGGAGACGTACACCGTGACGGCGGTTCCGGCACCCGCCTACTCGAACCCTGCGATCCAGCCGATCCTCGACTTCAGCGCGACGGCCGCCACCCCGGCTGCCGCAGTCTCGCTCGCGCAGAGGGCGTCGAACGCGTTCCGGCAGTGGCTGCAAAGGTGGCAGCGGGCCGGGGGCATCCCACCCGCAGATCGAGTCGTGCTCGTGCCGTACACGCGAGCGACCCCGCCGCAGCTCGTCTCCCACCCGGGAAAGACACTGCCTGTGATCGTCTTCCTGACGATTTTGGGGATCACGGTCGGCCTGGCACTCGTGCTCGAGAACCTTCGGCCGAGACCGGCAGCCGCGCGCCGCGAGACCATTGACGAGCTCCACGCCGAGCGCGCGGGGCCGGCGCGCCGGACCGCCTGACGCGATGGCGACGATCGCCGCGAGGGGCGAACGCCGCAGCCTGCTCCCGGCGCTGGTGCTCGTCGGCGCCGCCGGCTTGCTGACCGTCTCGGTCGCTGAGAACTCCCACGTCTCGGCGGTCGCTCCGCTCGTGCTGTTGGCCGCGCTCGTGGCAGCCGGCTACCGCGTCCTCTTCCGCTGGGAGTCGCTGCTGGCCGCCATCGTCCTGGTGATCTTCCTCATCCCGATCAAGCGGTACACGCTGTCGTCGGAGCTGCCCTTCAACCTCGAGCCGTACCGGCTGCTGATCGCGTTCGTGGCGGTTGCGTGGCTGGCTTCCTTGCTGATCGACAAGCGCGTCCGCCTCCGCGCGAGCGGCCTCGAGGCGCCGATCGCGCTCTTCGTCTTTGCGGCCCTCGCCTCGGTGGTGGTGAACGGGTCGCGGATCGAGAGCGTCGGCCTGACCTCCTTGGTCGTGAAGACCTTGACGTTCTTCGCCAGCTTCTTCGTGCTCTTCTACGTCGTGGTCAGCGTCGTCGATAGACGGGAGCACCTCGAACGGCTCGTGCGCCTGCTCGTCAGCGCCGGGACACTCGTGTCCTTCGCCGCAATCGTCGATTCGCGCACCGGGTACAACGTCTTCAACCACCTCGGGTCCGCGCTGCCGTTCCTGACCTACCACGATCCCGCGACCGCCGTCGCCGCGACGACGGCCGTGCTGGACCGCAGCGGCCGCCTGCGGGTGTACGCCTCCGCGGAGCACCCCATCGAGCTCTCGGCCGTCCTGGTGATGCTGATCCCGCTCGCGTTCTACCTGGCGAAGGCGAGTGGCCGCCGCCGCTGGTTCTTCATGGCCGGAGTACTCGGGCTTGGGGCGCTCGCGACCGTCTCCCGTACGGGCGCGATCATGATGGTCGTCCTCGGGCTCGTGCTGCTCCGGCTCCGGCCTACTGATGTGAAGCGGTTTGCACCGCTCCTCATCCCGGCCGTCTGTGCCCTCTACTTCGCCCTCCCTCACACGCTCGGGAGCTTCTATTCCGCGTTCTTCCCCAAGGGCGGCCTGATCGCGGATCAGTCCACCACCGTCACGGGCAACAGCGCCGGCGCGGACGGGCGACTCGCGGACATCGGGCCGTCCCTGCACGAGTGGGCGCAGAAGCCCGTGTTCGGAGAGGGATTCGGGAGCCGCGTGGTCTCGCGGGACGTCAACACCGCCCCCGACGTGCCACGGTCGCGCCTCCTCGACGACCAGTGGCTCGGCTCGCTGCTCGAGATTGGATTCGTCGGCATCTGCGCCTTGCTCTGGCTGTTCATTCGCCCGATTCGAAGGATGTCCCGGATTGCGCGCGAGGACGACGGGGACGACGGGTGGCTAGCGGCGGCGCTCGCTGCCTCGCTCTTCGGCTTCGCTATCGGAATGCTGACCTTCGACGCGTTGGGATTCGTGCAGGTGACGATCACCTTCTTCCTGCTGCTCGCGCTGTCCTCGGTACTTCGCAACCTCTATGAGGAGAAGCGGGCCGGCCGGCAAGAAACAGGACTGAGCGGGTCTCCAGCGTGAGTGTCGCGCAGACCTTCAAGCGCGCCGGTCGGGGCGTCGAGCGCTACGGTCTCGGTCCCTTCGTGTCGGAGGCCGTGACGCGTCCGGTGCGGCCCTGGCTCGCACCGCTCGCCGGCCACGCGCTCCGACGCCGCGCAGCCCGCGCACGAGGGCTCGACGACTTGCTCGACATCGCCTTTGGCTTCGACTCCTTCGGCATCACGATCGTGCCCGGCCAGGTTCGCGACGAGATCGGTGGCCTCCTGAGGCGGCTGCACGAGGAGCCGCCGCGCCGCATGCTCGAGATCGGGACCTGCACGGGCGGCAGCCTCTTCCTCTTCGCCCAGGTCGCGGCGCCCGACGCACACGTGATCAGCGTCGACCTCCCCGACGGCGACTTCGGCGGCGGCTACCCGGCCTGGAAGACGCCGCTCTATCGGAGCTTCGCGCAACCACTGCAGCGACTCGACCTCCTCCGCGCCGACTCCCACGACCCGGCGACGGTCGAGCAGGTCGACTCCCTGCTCGGCGGCGAGCAGCTGGACTTCCTCTTCATCGACGGAGACCACTCCTACGACGGCGTGAAGCAGGACTTCGAGTCGTACTCACCGCTGGTCCGCGAGGGCGGCCTGATCGGCTTCCACGACATCGCCGCACCGCCAGGGAGAGGACCGGTCATCGACTCTGACGGCTCGCTCTTGCTCGTGGGCGACGTCCCGGATTACTGGAAGAGCATTCGTGCCCGGTATCCGAGCGAAGAGTTCGTGGCCGCGGCCGAGGGCTGCTTCGGGATCGGGCTCCTGCAGTTCTGACGCTTTAGCGAGCCGTTCTCAGAGCCGGTTGGCCAGGGTCTCTGCCGCATCGGCTTGCTGCTCAGGAGCCAGCTCGGCGACCGCCTGGTGCGGACGTTCGCCAAACGGCGGTGGATCGAGCCCGAACAGCGTGCGCAGCGCCCCGACGGATGCGGCGCGCCGTTCCCGCCGCTCCTGCTTCTCCTTCGCGCCGTAGCCGGCCCGGAGCAGGTGCCCGAGGGCGAACGCTCCGATCGCCGCCGCACCTCGCACGCGCGAGAAGTGCTTCGCGATGTACAGGCGGCGCGCGTACGCGTCCTGGGCCACGAGCCGGGTGCTCCAGCCCGCCCGGCCGGCGTGGTGGAGGATGGTCATCGTCGGCAGGTGCCTGACTTGCCAGCCCCCGCGCTTGATGCGCAGACAGAGGTCCGGCTCCTCGCAGTACATGAAGAAGCGCTCGTCCATCGAGCCCGCGCCGAGGAGCGCCTCCCGTCTCGCGAGCATGAACGACCCGGACGTCCAGTCACATTCGACCTCCGAGTCGTAGACGCGCAGGTCGAGCTCGCGCTCGCCGAGCCACCGTGCCCGAAACGGGAACCGCTCGGAGCCGATCGCCTCGAAGAACAGGCGCGTCGCGGTCGGAAAGCGGCGGATCGTCGGGTAGACCTTTCCCTGGGGATCCAGCTGGCG
>DATLPH010000173.1:0-3435 GCA_035535855.1 Gaiellaceae bacterium | reverse complement strand
GCGAGATCCGGCTCCTTGAAGCGAAGGCGGATGACGGCGAGCTGCGCGGCGGTGAAGGCGATGAGCGCGCCGAAGCTGTAGAGGCTCGCGAGGAACGTGACTTCTCGCCCGACGGAGTCGGCGATCACGAGGAGCGCCGCGGCGATCACCGCGCCGCTCACGATCGAGGCGGGCGCGATGAACGTCCTCTGGTTCAGGCGGCCAAACGACCGCGGCAGCATCGCCCGCTGCCCGAGCGAGTAGGCCAGCCTGCCCGCTCCCGAGAGCGACGTGGCGATCGCCGAGATGAGGATGATCGCGCCCGTGACGCCGAGGAAGACCTTGATCGTGTCCACCGCCGCGTCGGGCAGCGAGCCGCCGAATGCTTCCGAGATCCCGACGAGGGGTGCGCGGATCCAGGTCGTCCCCAGGTCGGTCGCCCAGCCGTCCGGCCCTGCCGGATCCGGGTGCGGTGGATACGCGGAGAGGCCGATCGCCGCGATCAGGAACGAGACGATCACGACGACGCCGATCCCCGCGAAGAGGCTCCGCGGCAGCGCCTTCCCGGGCTCACGCGCCTCGGCCGCCAGGTTCGCGACGGTCTCGAGCCCGGTGAAGGCGAGCATCGCGAGCGAGAGCGAAAAGACGAGCGCGTGCCAGGTCGGCGCTGTGCCGAGGTCGATTCCCTCTCCGAAGCCCTCCCGCGAGAGCAGGAAGGCGAATCCGAGGCCGATGATGAGCAGGTGCGAGAGGAAGGCGAGGACGGCGATGAAGATCGCGGCCGTGTACATCCGGGCACGGCGCACGAGGCGGATCCCTGCCACACCGAGAATCGCGACCACGCCGAAGACGACATCCCACGGCGAATCCGTGACGGCGTCCAAGCCGAGTGCCGTGCCGAGGTAGTGCGGGACGAAGAGGCCGGCCAGCGCGATGACGATCAGGTAGTCGAGGAAGAGCGCCCAGCCGGTGATGAACCCCGCCGGGTCGTTGAACGCGCGCCGCACGAAGGTCGCGGCGCCGCCGGTCTCCGGTAGCGCAGAGGTCCCCTCCGCGTACGAGAGCGCAACGAGGAGGAAGAGCGCCCCGACGCCAAGCAGCACCCAGGGCGTCGCACCGAGCGCGTAGAGCGCGACGACGCCGAGCGCGAAGTAGATCGACGACCCGATCTCGCCGTAGGCGACCGACGCGAGCGAGCCCGCACCGAGCCCCCGCGCCAGACCGAGCTTCTTCGCCATCAGGTGTGCATTTCTGGATGAGGCACTACCGGTACAAAACGTACAGCCGGCCGGCGCCGGCAACGACGAGCAGGGCGCCGAAGAGATAGCCGATCCCGCCACCGGCGAACGCCGTCTCCACGCAGAGAGCGATCCCGAGCACGACCATGACGCTCGAGAGGACAGCCGTCGTCCGTCGGCGCAGCTCGGGGGTCACGCGGCCTTCCGGCCCGCCGCGAGGAGGACTCGGCAAGGGCTTTCCTTCAGGACGTGGTCGACCGTGCGGCCGAAGATCGGCGTCCGGCCGCGGGCGACTCGCCGCCGGGCGCCGATGACGATGAGCTCGGTCTGGCGGCGCACGGCCTCCTCGACGATGGCCGGACCGGCCCGCCGTGCGCGGGCGAGCCGGGTCACCGCGCGCACGCCGTAGGCGTCGACAAAAGCGCGGGCCTCCTCCAGGAGCTCGAAAGCCCGTTCCTCCTGTTCGGGGAGCTCGGCGTCGAGTGGCAGGCTCAGCGGCACCTCGAGGACGTGGACGATCGCGATCGTCGCCCGCCGTTCTGACGCAAGACGAGCGGCGGCGACGAGCGCCTCCTCCGACTCGGCGTTGCGCACGACCGGCACGAGGATCGTGCGAAAGTGGAGCTCGAGCGAGGGGCCGAGGATCAGCGCCGGCGCCCGCACCGTCTCGAGCAGCGGCGCCCGCACGACCCTGCGGCGGTAGAAGAAGTAGACGATGAACCCGAGGACGAGCCAGCCGAGGCCGGCGTAGCGCGTCAAGGGCGTCTGTATCACCACCGTCAGCCACGCGAGCCCGGTGGCGATCCCGCCGAAGATCGCGAAGAGCGGCCAGTCGACCCCGCGCACCCGGAGATTCGGCCGGGCGCGGTAGACGAGCTCTTCGTCCCGGCGCCGGTAGCGGAGCGCCACGATCGACGCATGGGCGACCGTGAACGAGAGCATCGCGCCGAACGAGTACATCGTCCCGAGGAAGTCGAGCTGCCCGGGAATGAGCACGACGATCGGAGCGACGCCGGCGAAGACGACCAGCGAGAGCCACGGCGTCTTGAAACGCGGGTGCAGCCTGCGGAAGAGCTCGGGGAGCTGCCGATAGTGCGACATCGCGTACGTGATGCGCGACGCGCCGATCACGCCCGCGTTCGTGGCGATGAAGAGGATCGTCGCAGCGAGGATCCCGACGTAGACCTTGAGGACGTCGAGCGCCGTTCCCGAGATGCCGAGGTTCTCGACGAGCCCGAGCACGGGATCGTTGGCGAAGCCGCCCTCCTCCGGAGGAAGCCCGAGGAGCGTCTGATACTCGCCGTCCACGAGCCTGACGGGCAGCGCCGAGAGCGCGATCGCGGGCAGCGTGAAGTAGATGGCGAAAACGGCCAGCGCGACGAAGCGGATGGAGGCCGGGATCGAGCGCGGCGGGTCGCGAGCCTCTTCCGCGAGGTTGGAGACCGTCTCGATCCCCGTGTAGGCGATCATCGCCACCGGGATCGCGAGGAAGAACTGGTTCCAGGTCGGCGCCACACCCCAGTGGACGTTCCCCTTCAGGATCGTCGGGCTGAAGATGAGGACGAAGCCGATGACCACGAGCAGGAGCTGCGTGGCGAAGTCGACGAGCGCGAGCAGGATGTTGATCCGAGCGGACTCCTGGATCCCGACGATGTTCAGGAGCACGAGCGCGGCGATCACGACGGCGCCGACGACGATGTCCCAGGGGTTGTCCCGAAGCGACGGCCAGAAGATCGAGAGGTAGTGCGGGACGAAGAACGCCGAGATGGCGATCGTGATGATGTAGTTCAGCATCTGCGCCCAGGCGGCCCCGAAGCTGACGAGCTCGTTGAAGGCGTGGCGCGCGAAGCTCGACGACCCGCCGGCCTCCGGGTAGCGCACTGTGCCCTCGGCATAGGTCGCGGCGGTCGCCGCGAAGATGATCCCGGCGATGACGAACACGAGCGGGGTCAGGCCGAGGGCGAACGCCGCCGTGACGCCGAGCGCGTAGTAGATGGACGAGCCGACGTTGCCGTACGCCGTCGAGAAGAGCGCCGGGGTCCCGAGCACCCGCTCCAGACCCTGCGAACGTCGCCGCCGGCGGATGACGCCTCGCTGTCGCTCGAAGGCGCTCACTGGCCGATCGGCCACACTAACTGAAGGCGACGACGTCTAAGTGGAGTGACGATGCAAAAGATGGCCTGCTGGCTCGGCTGGCCGCCGGGCCACCTGTACGAAT
>DATLPH010000172.1:0-6680 GCA_035535855.1 Gaiellaceae bacterium | reverse complement strand
CGAGCGGGTCGGTGTGGACGACACCACCGCGACGAGGCTTGTCGACCGGCTCGAGGAGCTCGGTCTCGCGGAGCGGCGTGGGGAGGACGGCGACCGCCGCGCGATCCTCGTCGGCCTGACCACGGCGGGCAAGGAGCTCGTCCTCAGTGTCGCGGCCCAGCGGCAGCAGTTCTTCGCCGACATCCTCGGCACCCTTGAGCCGGACGAGCGTGTCCAACTGCTGCGGCTGACGGAGAAGGCTGCACTGGCCCTACGAACGCGGAGCGCGGAGCTGGTGCGGCGGTGAGCGCGGTCGCGCGGGCCCCGGACCGCGCGGAGCGGGTCGTGCTCGTCGACGGTCTCGTCGTCCGTTTCGGCGAGGTCGAGGCGGTGGCAGGCGTGTCGTTCGAAGTCGCCGCGGGCGAGGTCTTCGGCCTGCTCGGCCCGAACGGCGCCGGCAAGACCACGACGATCCGCGTCCTCACCACGCTGCTGAAGCCGGCCGAGGGGAGCGCGTTCGTCGCGGGCCACGACGTCGTCCGCGAGGGGCTCGCGGTGCGGCAGGCGATCGGCTATGTGCCGCAGGCGATCTCGATCGACGGCGCGCTCACCGCATACGAGAACCTCGAGTTCTACGGCCGCGCGACCGGCGTCCCGCGCGGGGAGCGGCGCGAGCGGATCGCCGAGGCGGTCGAAGCCATGCAGCTCGCGTCGTTCCTTGACCGGCTCGGGCGCACGCTCTCGGGAGGGATGCTGCGCCGGCTCGAGATCGCGACCGCGCTCCTCAAGCAGCCCCGCGTGCTCTTCCTCGACGAGCCGACGGTCGGGCTCGACCCGACCGCGCGCCGCCTGGTCTGGAAGCGGCTGGAGGTGCTCCGCGCAGAGGCCGGCACGACCGTTCTCGTCACGACGCACCAGATGGAGGAGGCCGAGCGTCAGTGCGACCGGATCGCCGTCATGGACCACGGCGCGATCGCGGCCCTCGGGTCGCCGCAGGAGCTGCGAGGCCGGTTCGGCGTGCCTGCGCTCGAGGACGTCTTCACCGAGGTCACGGGCGGCAGGCTGGAGGAGGGAGGGAGCTTCAGGGATGTCCGCGCCAGCCGCAGACGTTCACGCAGGCTCGGTTGAGCTCGCGCTCCGGTCGCTGCCCGGGCGCGCCGCGCGCCTGCGCGACGGCACGCTCGCGATGGGCTGGGCGGAGCTGCGCAAGCTCCGGCACGACCATCTCGACATCTTCACGCGCTCGGTGCAGCCGCTCCTGTGGCTGTTCGTCTTCGGGACCGCGCTCCAGCACAACCACACCCTGAGCGGCGGCTTCCACGACTACCGCGCCTACCTCGCGCCCGGCGTGATGGCGCAGGCGGCGCTCTTCGTCGCGATCTTCTTCGGGCTCGGCGTGATCTGGGAGCGCGACGTCGGCCAGCTCCAGCGGCTGCTCGCCACGCCGCTCCCGCGGCTCGGGATCGTGCTCGGCAAGGCCTCCGGAGCGGCCATCCGGGCGCTCGCGCAGGCGATCGTCCTGCTCGCGGTGCTCGCGGTCGCCGGGATCTCGATTCGCTGGAGCCCGCTGCGCGTTGGGGGCGCGATCGTCCTTCTCCTGGTCGGCACGGCCGGCTTTGCCTGCCTCTCGATGATCCTCGCGCCCTCGTGCGCACGCGCGAGCGCTTCATGGGCATCGGGCAGCTCGTCGTGATGCCGCTCTTCTTCGCCTCGAGCGCGCTCTACCCACTCGCGATCATGCCGCAATGGCTGCGAGTCGTCGCGCACGCGAATCCGCTCAGCTACGAGGTGCACGGGATGCGCCAGCTGCTGCTCGGCATCTCGGCCGGAGGCGCGCTGTGGCTCGACTTCGTCGTGGCCTTCGGCTTCCTCGCGGCGACCGCGCTCACCGCGGCCAAGACGTACCCGCGCGCGATCCTCTAGTAGCTAGGCATGCTGCAAGCGTGAGCAGCGAGCTGGCGATTCGCCTGCGCGGAGCCGTGAAGCGCTACGGCCGGATCACGGCCGTCGACGGCCTCGACCTCGACGTCCCGGTCGGCACCTGCGTCGGCCTGCTCGGCCCCAACGGCGCGGGCAAGTCCACCACGATGCGGCTCCTCACGGCGCAGGCGATTCCCGACGACGGCGAGCTGGAGGTACTGGGCTTCAGACTGCCCGAGGACTCAAAGGCCGCCCGCGCCGAGTGCGGCGTCGTGCCGCAGCTCGACAACCTCGACGTCACCCTGACCGTCGAGCAGAACCTGCTCGTCTTCGCGCACCTGTACCGGATCCCGCGACCGGAGCGGCGCGAGGCGATCGAGCGCTCGTTGACGATGGCCAAGCTGGCCGACCGCCGCGGGGACAAGGTCGACAAGCTCTCCGGGGGCATGCGGCGCCGCCTGCTGATCGCACGTGCGCTCGTGCACCGCCCCCGGCTCGTGCTGCTCGACGAGCCCACCGTCGGGCTCGACCCGCAGGTGCGCCAGGAGCTCTGGGCGCTGATCGACGCGCTGCGCTCGGAGGGGACGACGATCCTGATGTCGACGCACTACATCGAGGAGGCGCAGCGGCTCGCCGACACCGTGCTGATCATGTCGCACGGCAAGGCGGTCGCCACCGGGCCTCCGGCCGAGCTCGTGGTCGAGCACGCGGGCCGCGAGGTGCTGGAAGTCTACGGCGCGCCGCCCAGGCTGGCCGAGGTGCAGGCCGAGGCGGCCGCGGCCGGCCTGCGCACCAGGCGCACCGGCACGAGCATCTCGATCCTCGGCGTGGATGGGAACGGCTACCCGGTCGAGGGCGAGCGCCGGCCGGCGAACCTCGAGGACGTGTTCGTGCTGCTCACCGGCGAGGAGATCGAGTGATGGCGGCGCGGACCGAGACCGTTCGCCTCGGCCGGCTGGAGCGCTCGGCGATCACGGGCGTGCTGGTGAGGGAGGTCGTGAACTTCTCCTCGTACTGGCGCTCTAGCACCTTCTCCTCGACCGTCGAGCCGACGATCTACCTGCTCGCGTTCGGCTTCGGCTTCGGCTCGCTCGTGAGCCGGGTCGGCGGGTTCCCCTACGTCGAGTTCGTCGCTACGGGAACGGTGGCTACGGCGGTGCTCTTCTCGTCGGCCTTCCCGGGCATGTTCGGGACGTTCGTCAAGTACAAGTTCCAGCGCACCTACGACGCGATCCTCGCCGCGCCGGTCGACACCGAGGAGCTCGTGAGCGCCGAGGCGGTGTGGATCGCGACCCGCGCCGGCGTGTACGGCTGCGTTCCGATGCTCGTCGCGATCGCCTTCGGCCTCGACCCGTCGTGGGGGATGCTGCTGGTGCCGTTCATCGGGTGGCTGTCCGGCTTCGGCTGGGCCAACTTCGGGATCATGATCGCCGGCTTCGCGTCGTCCTTCGAGAACTTCAACTACATCGTCAGTGCGGTGCTGACGCCGTTGTTCCTCACGGCCGGCACCTTCTTCCCGTTGAGCCAGCTGCCGCGCTGGGCCCAGATCCTCGGCGAGCTGAACCCGCTGCACCAGTGCGTCCAGCTCGTGCGCGACGTGGTCTTCGGCCTCTACGGCTGGGACGACTTGCTGCGGGTCGGCGCGCTCGTCGCGTTCGGCCTGGTGATGTGGCGGATCGCGATCCACGCGATGGAGCGGAAGCTGATCGACTAGGAGGGCTTGGCGCGATAGCGGCTCAGCGGTATTTCGTCAGATCCTCCTACTAGCGTGCGGCGGCGTCGGCGACGGCCTCGACCTCGGTTCCGGCCAAGGCCGCCATGGCCTCGGCGAAGATGTCTCGGGCCGGAAACGAGTAGACCGGCCGGAACTCGACTGCGCCGTTCAGCTCGATCACCGAGAAGCCGCCCGGGCCGGTCGGCAGGAGGTCGACTCCGACGAGGTCGAGCCCCGAGGCGCGGGCGGCGGCGCAGGCGAGGTCGACCGCCACCGGTGGCGGGGCGACGGGTGTGATCGATGCGCCGAGCGCCACGTTCGTGCGCCACTCGCCCCCTGGGGCGGTTCGCTTGGCCGCGCCGACGACGGTGCCTCGTGCCACGACCAGGCGCAGGTCGTGCCCGAGGGGTGGGATCAGCTCCTGGGCGAGTGCGCCGCTGCGGCGGAACCAGGGACGGAATGCCAGGGCCTCGAGCCACTCGTCGAGCTCGCGGCGGTCGCGGCAGAGCGCGACGTCGCGGCCCCAGCTGCCGAAGCGTGGCTTGACCACGACCGGGAGGTCGAGCTCCGGCGGCCGGGCATAGCTCTCGATCAGCCTCGTCCGCGGATGCGGGAGGCCGGCGCCGCGGAGGGCCCGGGCGGTGAGCAGCTTGTCGTGCGCGCGCAGCAGGGCGGCGGGCTCGTTGAGCACACGCACCCCGGCCTCTCGCAGCCGCTCCAGCGCCCAGAGGCCCTCCTCGACTCCGTGGAGGTCGTCCCGCACGTCCAGTCGCGCGAGCACCACGTCGCCAGGCCCGAGCGCGAGCAGCGCCTGGGTCGGCGAGAGCACCTGCACCGGCTCGCCGTTCCAGCCGCGTGCGGCGAGCGCCAGGTTCGTGGGTGTCGAGCGGTGGGCGACGATCGCGACAGCCATGGCCACCGTACTGTGGGGCCGGAGCGGCCGACCGTGGGCTGCAAGGCGGTTACGAACTCGTTAGGAAGTTGCGCGCGATGAGTTCGACCGCCGGCGGCCGTCAAAGCAGCGAGAACGCGAACCAGGAGGAAACCATGGGCAGCATCGTCGTATCGCAGTTCGTCACCCTCGACGGCGTGGTCGAGGATCCGGGCGGGTCCGAGAAGTTCGAGCGCGGAGGCTGGGCCTTCCAGTACGAGCGCGGCGAGGAGGGCGACAAGTTCAAGCTCGACGAGCTGATGGCGAGCGACGCCCTCCTGCTCGGCCGCATCACCTACGAGGGCTTCGCCGCGGCCTGGCCGTCCCGCGAAGGCGACTTCGCGGACAAGTTCAACACCATGCCCAAGTACGTCGTCTCGACGACCCTGGAGAGCCCCGACTGGAACAACTCGACCGTGATCGAGGGCGACGTCCCGGCGCGAGTCGCCGAGGTCAGGGAGCAGTACGACGGCGACGTCCTCGTCAACGGCAGCGTGCAGTTGGTGCACGAGCTGCTCGCACGGAGCCTCGTCGACGAGCTGCGGCTGATGGTCTTCCCGGTCGTGCTCGGCGCGGGCAAGCGCCTCTTCGGCGGGACGGAGAGCGCGTTGCCGATGCAGCTCGTCGAGTCGAGGCAGGTCGGCCCCGACGGCGTGGCAATCCTGATCTACCGCCCTGCCTAAAAGGGTCGAACCGGTCCAGGCTCCGGTGCGAATCAGTCGGGAAGCAATTCTCGACAAAGGAGTCTCCATGCGCTTCATCCCGACGAAGTTCCACGCACCGCTGGACTACATCGTCGGCGCGGCGCTGATCGCCGCCCCGTGGATCTTCCAGTTCTCCGAGCACACCGCCGCGACGGTCGTCCCGATCGTGCTTGGCATCGGCCTGATCGCGTACAGCCTGTTCACGGACTACGAGCTCGGCGTCTGGAAGGTCGCGCCGATGGCCGTGCACAACCTGGGCGACATCGGCGCCGGCATCGTGCTCGTTGCCTCGCCCTGGATCTTCGGCTTCTCCGACGCGAGCGCCAACGTCTGGGCGCCGCACGTGATCGTCGGCCTTGCCGCGATCTTCCTCGGCCTGACGACGAAGCAGACCGCCGGCTACAGCTACCGCCGGACCCCCGTCACCGGCTAGTCGTTGTCCCTCCTCGGGGCGGCGCGCGGTAGTCACGCGCCGCCCCGACGAACCCGCTACAACGTGGCGCAGGATGGCGCCGCAGTCCCTCGACGTGGTCGTGGCCGCGGTACGGCCGGCGCTAACGCCCCGCTCTATGCGTGTGACAAGCGCGCTAGGACATGCGGTTGTACGCCTGCATGAGGCCGATCGTGTTGTTCGCGCCGACCGTGCTCATGTTGGTCAGAAGCTGCAGGTTGACCGAGTGATTGTAGAGCTCCTCCTGCGCTGCGTTTTCGTCGCTCAGCTGCGCGGTCGGCTGCGGTTGGCCGAGGACGTGGTCGGCGACGGACCCCGCTCCGAAAGCAGCCTGCGGCGGAGCCTGCTGAGCCTGGAGCACGGGGTCGACGAGCTGCAGCATGGCCGGCAGCGACATCGCCCAGGCCTGCTTGTACATCCCCTGCTGCTGCGGATCGAGCTGCGCCCAGCCGGTCTGGATCGCCGCCAGCGTGAACGGCGCGTTCGCGAACCAGAAGCGATCGACCGGGGCGAGGTACGGGTAGTAGGAGGCGAGGTGCGCGCGCCAGGCCTGGCGGACGGCAGGCGTGACGTCGATCTCGTCCACGCCTCGCACCTGGGCCGCCATGAAGTCGATCACCTCGATCGCAGCGTCGGCTGCCGCTTCGGTCAGCGGGGGCGGCCCGGCGGCGAGGAGCCCGTTGCTCATGCCGTGGTGTCGAGGATGCGCCTCCAGCGCCGCGGAGTCAAGGTGAATGGCAACACCGCGTACGATCGGGCCCATGGCGTCCGACGAACGGCTCGCCGAGCGGATCCGCGACCTTGTGGTCGGCGAGGACGGCATCATCGAGAAGAAGATGTTCGGCGGCCTGGCGTTCCTGCTCGGCGGCAACATGGCCGTCGCCGCGAGCGGTCAGGGAGGGCTCCTCGTTCGCGTTGACCCGGCCGAGTCGGACGAGCTCGTCGAGACGACGCCCGCGGAGCCGATGGAGATGAGGGGAC
>DATLPH010000171.1:0-5356 GCA_035535855.1 Gaiellaceae bacterium | reverse complement strand
AGATCCTCGCGGTCTAGGCCTGCTTCTCTGACTTCCTGCAACGAGCCGACGGGCTCGGCTTCACGCGCGATCGCCATGCGTTACCCCTGGACGGACGAGTCGGACAGGACGAGCGCAACTGTAACGACTCGCCAGGACCGCTTGCCGCCCCGCGTTAGGAGGGCTCGACGAAATACCGCTGAGCCGCCCGGAACCCGCTGCTTGCCCCGATGCGGCGTCCTCAGTCGCGCCCGTACCTTCCAGGTACGAACACTCCCTGCGTCCTTGCCTCGGAATGACCATCGCGCCCCGGCGTCGAGCGCTATCCCGCCAAGCCCTCCTAGCCCTCCGCGAGCCGTGGCCGGAAGCGGCGCCACGCCATCAGTCCGGCGAAGCCGAGCACGAGCGTCGGCACCATCGTCAGGAAGCGGTAGACGAGCACGGCGGCCACGACCTCCGCGTTGTCGCCGCCGAAGCCGACGAGCGCGCCGGTCAGGCCGACCTCCACGACGCCGATCCCACCGGGCGTGATCGGGATCGAGCCGAGCACGCGCACGAGCGCCCATGACGCGAACGCCTCGACGACGCTGACCTCCTGCGGCGAGACGCCCAGCGTTCGCAGGCAGACCAGGAAGAGCACGAAGACGGTCAGCTGTCCCGCGAGCGTCGCAAGCGTGAGCACGTGCCAGCGGCGGCCGAGCAGGTCGAGGGCCTCTGCGCGGAGAGCGACGAGCGACTCCCCGCTCCAACCAACAGGCCCCTTGCGAACTCGACGCAGTACCCAGTTGACGATGCGGGCGAGCAGGTTGCCGAGCCAGCAGGCGAGTCGGTCGGTCGAGAGACCGGCCGCGAAAACGCTCACGCCGACCAGGACGACGACGAGGCCGACGAGAGCCACGGTCTCGAGCAGTGGGTTGCGCTCGTCGGACAGGGTCAGGAGCGCGAGCCCGACGACGGGGAAGATGAGCAGCGCGAACTGGTTCCACACGCCGACGATCGTCGCCGCCAGCCCGATTCGCGAGCCTCGGAACCCCCACGCCCTCAACATCGCGTACGAGGTTGCGATGCCGACCGCCGCACCGCCCGGGGCGACGTAGGTCGAGGCCGTGGAGACCTGCGTGAGGATGAACGCCTGCAGGAAGCCGAGGCCCGGCAGGGCGGCCTGCCAGGGAGGCGCGAACGTCGCCAGGTTCAGCAGGGTGGCGCCGATCAGCAGTCCGATCTGCTGGCCGGAGAGCTCCTTGATCGCGTCCCACACGTCGCCGTAGTTCGCGATCTTCGGGAGCACGAACACGAACGTGGCGACCACGACCGCCAGAGCGATCCCGATCGCCAGGGCCCTGCGCCAGCGCGAGCGCTTCGGCGAGACCTTCGAGGCTGGAGCGACCGGCGTGCCGGCGGACTCGGGGCTCACGGGTCGCACGGTAGGCCAGACGGGTACCCTCGCGCTGTGGGCAAGGCGGCGGACTGGCTCCGTGAGGAGCGGCGCAAGACGCTCGGCGACTGGGTCGCCTTCTGCCTCCGCTGCGGCTTCGTGCAGCGCTACTTCGAGGAGTTCGAGGCCGAGCTGCCCACCTCGTGCCCGCAGTGCGCGGGCGAGATTCGCTCACGCTGCCCCGACTGCGACGCGCGCTTCAGCTCGGCGTTCGCAGTCGAGTGCGAGGCTTGCGGCGGCCAGCTGCGGCCGCCAGAGCAATTCGGCGTGCCGATCAGGAAGCGCTAGCGCGCTCGAGCACGAGCGCGGCCGCCGCGGCGTCCTCGACCGCGTGACCCATCGACTTGTAGACGGTGATCTCGTCCTCGCTCGTGCGGCCCGGCCTCGTGCCGGCGAGCACCTCGCCGAGCTCGACCGCCCGCTCGGGCTCGAGGCCCTGCAACTCGAACGACCCGGCCGGGGGAGGGGAGAAGGCGACGCGCGACTCGACACAGAGAAGGCCCGCTCGGATCGTCTCTGGGTCGAGCTCCGGGCCGTCGAGGGCCGCTCCCACCGAAGTGACGTGCGTGCCCGGCGAGAGCCACTCGCGGCTCAGCACGGGCTCGGCGGCGTGGGTGCAGCAGCAGACGACGTCGGCGCCGCGCACGGCCACCTCGAAGGACTCGACTGCCGTCGCGCCGGTCTCTTCGGCAAACGCCTGCGCGTGCTCGTGGTTCCGGCTCGCGACGCGGATCTCGTCGAAGTCGCGCACCCGGCGAGCTGCGTCGAGGTGCGAGCGGCCCTGGACTCCGGCCCCGAGGATCGTCAGCACCCGCGAGTCCTCGCGCGAGAGCGCGCGCGTGGCCACGGCGGAGCTCGCGCCGGTGCGGACGGCCGTGATGTGCGTGCCGTCCATCACGGCGCGCGCGGTGCCGGTCTCCGCGTCGAACACCGCGATCAACGCCTGGTGCGACGGTTCGTGGCCGGGGAAGAGGGTGACGAGCTTCGCCGCGAGCACGCCGTCCACGTAGCCGGGCATCGCGCCGAGCAGACCGTCAGGACTGAAGGCGGCGATCCGCGGCGGCACCGAGGCGCGCCCGGCGCTCAGTTCGACGAACGCGCGCTCGAGCCGCTCGAGCAATAGGTCGACGTCGAGCAGTTCAGCAACCGCGTTCTGATCGAGCACCAGCACGGCCCTAGTCTGAACCCGGCGAGGCGCGCCGGGTGTTCCCAGCGTGCAGCGGAGCCGAAGGCGGAGTCTGCGCGGGTTAGGCCGTAGGCCGTTTAGCTCCGGATCTCCGAGAAGCGGATCACCGTCACGACCTCGTCGTCGGCCACTTCGCGGTTGTACAGCTGACCCAGGAAGCCGGCCATCTCCTCGGGTCGGCGGATCTCCGGGTTGTCGTGCTCGATCTCGCGCGGCGAGAGGTCGGCCAGCGTCTTGACCTCGACCTTGTCGATCACGGCGTCGAAGATCTTCTGGCGCGGGCTGTAGCGCGTCCCAGCGAGGACCTGCACGATCATTCCCTTCCGGTACTTGCGCGATTTGTCGCCGAGCCGGATGGTCGCCGTCTTGCGGCCGCTGCGGAGCTGGTCCGAGACCATCGGCGAGTAGAAGTTCAGCGCATACACGGCGTCGTCGGCTCCTGCCACGGGGAGCGCGGAATCATAGTGCCCCCACGGCTTCGAGCGCCTTCGCGGCCATCTCGCGCTCGCCCTTGTACGCAAGCAAGCGGGGGCCTTCCTCGAGCGGGAGCCAGCGCACCTCGGCCACCTCGTGCGCCGTGGCGGGCGGAAGGTCGCCCAGGCGGCCGCGCGTGTAGCGCAGGAGGTAGAAGCTCACGACTTTGAAGATCCGCTCGCCGGCCCAGGTGTAGACGTACTTGACGTCTCCGAGCTTCACGACGAGGCGCCCGGTCGCTCCCGTTTCCTCCGCCACTTCGCGCAGCGCGGTCTCCTCGGGCTTCTCGCCGGGGCCGATCAGCCCCTTCGGCAGGGCCCACAGGCCGGGCTGCTTGCCCGCCGGCCTGATCGCAGCGAAGACCCAGCGACCCCGCAGGCGCCGCACGAGCACTCCGCCCGCCGAGAATTCACGTTTCATGCCGGGGTTTGTAACAAGCGATCGTCACGAAATGTCGTGGTCATTGCACGGCCCCCTGCCGAAGCGGTAAACTGCCTCGGCACTCGGAACCCGAGAGTGCCAGAGACTGTCACAAAGTCACAGGGACAAAGAAGGAGGGCTGGATGAACCTACAGCCATTGGGCGACCGCCTCATCGTCGAGGCCCTCGAGGACGAGGAGACGACGGCGAGCGGCATCGTCCTGCCCGATACCGCCAAGGAGAAGCCGCAGCGCGGCCGCGTGCTGGCGGTAGGCCCGGGCGCCCGGAACGACAAGGGCGACCTGGTGCCGATGGACGTCGCCGAGGGCGACGAGATCATCTTCTCCAAGTACGGCGGCACCGAGATCAAGCTCGGCACGGACGACGTGCTGGTGCTGCGTGAGTCGGATGTGCTGGCGAAGGTGACCAGCAGCGGCTCGAAGGGATCGAAGAAGAAGGAGATGGCCGGCGCGTCCGCTTAGGACCCTGGTCGAAGGAGGACTGAATGGCACATAAGGAACTGAAGTTCAGTGAGGACGCGCGGCGCTCGCTCGAGCGCGGCGTCAACATCCTCGCCGACGCTGTCAAGGTGACGCTCGGCCCCAAGGGCCGCTACGTCGTGCTGGACAAGAAGTTCGGCGCGCCGACGATCACCAACGACGGCGTCACCATCGCCCGCGAGATCGAGGTCGAAGACGTCTTCGAGAACCAGGGCGCACAGCTCGTCCGCGAGGTCGCGACCGCGACCAACGACGTGGCGGGCGACGGCACCACGACGGCGACGGTGCTCGCACAGGCGATCGTCCGCGAGGGCCTCAAGAACGTGGCCGCGGGCGCGAACCCGATGGGCATCAAGCGCGGCATCGAAGGCGCCGTCGACCAGGTGGTCGAGAGCCTGAAGTCGCAGTCGAAGGAGATCTCGGGCAAGGAGGACATCGCCCGGGTCGCCACCATCTCCGCGCGCGAGCGCGAGATCGGCGACGTTATCGCGGACGCGATCGACAAGGTCGGCAAGGACGGCGTCGTGAACGTCGAGGAGGGCCAGACCTTCGGCCTCGAGCTCGAGTTCACCGAGGGCATGCAGTTCGACAAGGGCTACCTCTCGCCATACATGATCACCGACGCCGAGCGGATGGAGGCCGTGCTCGAGGACCCCTACATCCTCGTGGCCAACCAGAAGATCGGGGCCGTCAAGGACCTCCTGCCGATTCTGGAGCAGGTCATCCAGGCCGGCCGGCCGCTGCTGATCGTGTCGGAGGACGTCGAGGGCGAGGCGCTCGCGACGATCGTCGTCAACAAGCTGCGCGGGACGTTCACCGCCGTCGCCGTCAAGGCGCCGGGCTTCGGTGACCGCCGCAAGCGCATGCTCGAGGACATCGCGATCCTCACAGGCGCCGAGGTGATCACCGAGGAGATGGGCCTCAAGCTCGAGAACACGAAGCTCTCGCAGCTGGGCCATGCCCGCCGCGTCGTGATCACGAAGGACACGACCACGATCATCGACGGTGACGGCGATGCCGACGCGATCAAGGCCCGGATCAAGCAGCTGAAGGCGGAGATCGAGAACACCGACTCCGACTTCGACCGCGAGAAGCTCCAGGAGCGTCTGGCGAAGCTCGCGGGCGGTGTGGCTGTCGTCAAGGTCGGCGCTGCCACCGAGACGGAGATGAAGGAGAAGAAGCACCGCGTCGAGGACGCGCTGCAGGCCACCCGGGCCGCTCTCGAGGAGGGCATCGTCCCCGGCGGGGGCGTCGCACTCCTGAACGCCAGCGACTCGATCGACCTCGACAAGCTCGAGGGTGACGAGCGCACCGGAGCGGCGATCATCAAGCGGTCGCTCGAGGAGCCGCTGCGGCAGCTCG
>DATLPH010000170.1:0-10083 GCA_035535855.1 Gaiellaceae bacterium | reverse complement strand
TCGAGAGCGGCTACACCTACCCGCCGCTGCTCGCGCGCGAGATCGAGCAGGTCGTCGGCGAGTACCTCTTCGACTGCACGAACTTCCGCACCGACGACAAGGACGACCTGCTGCGGCAGGTCTACGAGATGACCGACAAGCGCTTCCGGCTCGCCGAGCATTTGCTCGAGACGAAGCCCTGGGAGCTCTTCGCGATGGTCGAGATCGGGCTCGACCGGATGCACCACGGCTTCTGGAAGGACCTCGACGAGCGCCATCACCGGCACGATCCGGCGGGCGAGCACGGCGACGCCATCCTGGACTACCACCGCCACCTCGACTCGCTTCTCGCGCGCCTCCTCGCACATGTCGACGAGGAGACGGCCGTGCTCGTCGTCTCCGATCACGGCGCGAAGCGGATGGAGGGCGGCATCCGCATCAACGAGTGGTTACGGCGTGAGGGCCTGCTCGAGACGCTGGGTGAGCCGAACGGCATCACCTCGCTGCGCGACGCCGGCGTCGACTGGGCCCGGACGACGGCGTGGGGGGAGGGCGGCTACTACGGCCGCATCTTCCTCAACGTGCGCGGCCGCGAGCCTCAGGGCACCGTCGCGCCGGAGGAGGCCGAGCGTGTGCGCGACGAGCTCGCGGAGCGGCTTGCCGCGATCCCCGGCCCGGACGGCGCGCCGCTGGCGACGACGGTCTACCGGCCCGAGGAGGTCTACGAGGAGGTCAACGGGATCGCTCCCGACCTGCTCGTCTACTTCGACGACCTCGCCTGGCGTGCCGTCGGCACCGTCGGCGGGGACGAGGGGATCCACACCTTCGAGAACGACACCGGGCCGGACGACGCGAACCACGCGCAAGACGGCCTGCTGATCATGGCGGGGCCGGGGATCGAGCCGGGCTTGGCCGAGGGGATGCACCTGCTGGACGTCGCGCCGACCGTGCTGGAGCTGCTCGGGATCGAGCCGCTTCAGTCGATGCGCGGGAAGAGCCTGCTCAGCAGGCCGCGCTGAGCCGCAGCGCGCGGCTCGTCCTCACGCCGTAGCCGTCCACCACGTCCCGGTGGACCGTGGCCACGCGCACGAGCGCTCCCCTACCTGCATTGAGCCTGAAGGACACGATGCCCGACGGCCCTAGCCGCTTCGCCGCGACCCGCTTCCAGCGGCCGGGCGCGACGCTGCACTCGAGCGTCAGCTTCGAGGCCGCCCGGGCGGGGAAGAGCTTCGCCCGCACGCCACCGCGGCGTGCCGAGACGGTCAGCTTCGGCGTGACCGTGACCGTTGTAGCGGCAGAGCGGATCTGACCGGCCGCCACCGTCGCGCGCAGCCTGGCGCCGCGCTCGAACCGGACGACCGTCGAAAAGGCGCCGCTCCCGTTGCTGAAGACTTCCCGAAACGCGCGCCAGCGCACGTCGCCGCCCCTGCGCACCTGGATGGCGACCGGGGTCGACTCGATGCTCGTGACGCCTCTGAGGATCACAGAGCGCCCGAAGGGCACCGAGGAACGGCTGGCCCTCAGCGAAACGCGGCCGGAGAACGCCACCACCACGTGGCCGGGGAAGCCCCTGCCGCCGATCTGGCGATAGCCGTAGGTGTGAGCGCGGGTCGTGAAGGTGGTGGTGAAGGTCTGCCCGGGCGCGATCAAGCCGGACTGCAACTCCGGATGGGACGAGGCGAGCGAGTGCGGGACCGTGTCCTCGTTGGTGATCTCGAGCGTGTCGCCCCACGGCACGGTGACCGTGTCGGGCTGAGGGCCGGCGAAGGTGAGCGAGAGCGTCGTCGTCCCGGCGAGCGCGTAGCCGCCCGCGCCGAGCGCGAGCGCTGCAACGCAGCACGAGATCGTCTTGAGCACCCTCTGCTTCATCGTGGTAATCCCCTTCTGACCGCAGTCCTCGTACCGCATCGTAGAGCGGAAACCCCGAATTCGCCAACCCCGGGAACGAAGAAGGGCCGCCCGGAAGCGGCCCTTCTCACGTTATCGCGGTCGTGCCTTACGGCGTGACCGTGAGTGTCGTCACCACCTGCGTGATGCCCGGCGTCCGGTTGGACGTCATCGAAGCGAGCGAGTGCCATGTGCCCGTCTTCTTGGAGGTGATGTCGTACGGGATCGACACGGAGCCACCGGCAGTCGGAGGCGTCGTGTGGACCTGGTACTGCGAGCCGTCGGCCGGAGCGGTGGCGATGTTCGCGCCGCTCGAGCCGACACGGTTCTCGGCGCCCCAGTTGACGCCTGAGTCCGGGTCACCAGTGCCGGCGTTGCCGGCATCCGTGCCCGTGCCGTACGCCCACGAGACGTCCTCACTGGCAGGGCCGGTGCCGACCGCGCCACCCGCGATCCGGATCCAGATCTGGAACGAGTGCGTCGTCGCATTGCCGAAGTTCTTGATCTTCTGCCAATCGACGACGATCCAGGTGTTGGAGCCGTCCGTGAGCGTCCCGATGCGAACGCCGCCACCGGGCGACGCGGCCGGGTTGAGGTCGCTCCAGAGCGGAGCCAGCACGTTGTTCGGCCTCGCCGCGTTCGGGAAGTGCTGCGGCGTGAACACGATGTCCGCGCTCGTGCCGCCACCCAGAACGAGGTAGCCGTTCGACACGACGCCGAGCGAGGTGTAGGACTCGCCGCCGTAGAAGAACGTCGGAACGTTGAAGTTCGTGATCGTGTCGTCACCGACACCGGCGATCGGCGCGATGCCGAAGAGCGACAGCGGCAGGTAGCCGCCGGCCGGGGTTGCGCCCGGCGTGACGCCCGTCACCTGCGGCGGAACCGCCGGCGAGAGGGTGCCGCTCCACTGGACGCCGTCAGCCGAGCCGATGACCGAGCCAGGAGCCCCGACGTTCTTGTACTGGAGCGCCTTGCCCGACTCCTGCTGCTTCACGTTCAGTGCCACGTTGGCCGAGCTCGCACCGAAGTTCGCAGCGCCGACCGTGCAGTGAGCCACACCCGTGAGCCGCGCGAAGCTGGTCGGCGAGCACGAGTTGGTCAGCGACACGGAGCCCTGCTGCTTCACGAACGCGACCGGGATGGTCACCTTGTTCCCGCCACCGCGCGGAACGAGGTCGATGCGGCCCTGGTACTGGCCGTTCGCCACGCTCGGAGCGCTGATCGTGATCGGGAACGTGAGCGAGCCGTTCTTCGCGATGTGCAGGTCGTGGTTGTTGTTGCCGACCGTGATGGTGACGCCGGCCGGCTGCGTGATTACGACTTGCATGTTCTGGTGGACGCCGGACACGTTCTGAGCCGTCCGGTGCGTCGTGACAGAACCGCCCATCGTCGTCGCGTCGATGCTCGCGATGTTCAGGTCGATCCGGTGCAGCGTGTCGGCGCCGGCGGCGACCATGTTCGCGTACGTCTCGTTGAACGTGAGCGTCGGGTTGACCGCGCGGTCGGCGCGGATCGAGCCGGCACCCATGTCGAAGACGCCCGCCGGGGTGACGCCGTCTTCCTTGATCACGGTCTGCACAGACGAAGTCATGATCGCCGACTTGATCTGAGCAGGCGTCCATGACGGATGCGAGGCCTTCACGAGGGCCGAGACACCGGCCGCGTGCGGGCTCGACATGGACGTACCGGCGATCGCCTGGAAGAGGTTCCCTGGCGGTCCGTTGTCGGCCGTCGTCTGGTCGGGCTGCGGGGTGTGACCCGCGAGCACCTGGACGCCCGGAGCCGTGATGTCAGGCTTGATCCAGTCGCCGAGCGGTCCGCGTGACGAGAACGAGGCCATCATGTCGGCCACGCCCGGCTGCGCGGTGCCCTGCGCCCACGTCGCCTTCACGTTCGTGTGACCGTTGACGAACGCAAGCAGCGCCGTGCTCGGGCCGTCGACGTGAATGGCGGGCAGGTAGTGGTTGTCGGACTCCTGGTCCTGCTTGATGGCGTTGTAGAGGATCATTCCTACAGCGCCGCCGGCGAGGACCCTGCGGCCCTTGTCGATGCGGCCGTTCACGCCGCGCTGGCACATCACGACCTTGCCGGTCGCGGTGCCCGCGGCAAGCGTCGACTGGCAGAGCGCGTCCTCGCCCGGGAGGGTCTGGGCCAGGACGACCGGGGTCGCCGACGAGATGCCGTTCGTGAGCGTGATGCCCGGCATGTCGAAGGTGGCACCGCCGTCAGCGGTCAGGTGCAGCGTGGAGCGGAACTCCCGCGGGCCCGTCGAGGCGCCAACGGTCGTCGTCCACGGCCCGCCGTGGTCGGAGGTTCCCGCGCCCGGGCCGCTGTTGCCGGCCGAGGCGTTGACCGAGATTCCCGCGTTCCAAGCGTCCAGGAAAGCGAGCTCGACCGGGTCCGTATACGGATTCGCCCCGCCCGAGATCGAGAAGTTGAGCACGTTCACGCCGTCGTGGATCGCTTGCTGCACCGCGTTCACGGAGTCGGAGCTGAAGCAGCCGTTCACGAGGCAGACGCGGAACGCGATTACGTGCGCGCCCGGAGCGATACCGCTTACCGGGCCACGGTCGATGCCGTACAGCGGCGCCGAATCGACGCGATCGCCGGCGGCGGTCGACGTGGTGTGCGTGCCGTGACCTTCGGAGTCACGCGCGGAGCACACGTGCGTCGTGTTGTTGCAGAACTCCTGTCCGTCGGAGTTCTGGATCGACATGTACGTCTGCGTGAAGTTGTACGCGCCGATCAGCTTGTTGTTGCACGCGAACGTCGGCCCGAGGTGAGCCACGTCCGATCCGTCGCCGAAGTCGCAGTGGTAGAACGACAGCGGGTGCGGAGGAGCCGGCAGTCCGCGGTTGATGAAGAACGGGCTCTCGGGCCATACGCCGGTGTCGATGACGCCGACGACGACGTTGCTGCCGGCGTTGTCCTGTCCACCGAGCGTCGGCCACACGTTGGTCGCGCCGATGAAGCTGGTGTTGTCGTCGAGCGGATGGTTGAGCGTGTCCTTCTGCACCGCGAGCACGCCCGGAATCGACAGCAGCTTCGCGATCCGGTTCGCAGGAACGCGAGCCGCGACGCCGCCGTAGGCGATCGTGTAGGCGCGGCCGATCTTCACCCCGCGCACGGAGCGCTTGACCGCGCGGTTGATCCGCTTCACCTTGGCGTTCGCCCAGCGCTGGTAGCGCTTGACCGCCTTGGAGTTCTTGGCGAGCGACTTGTGCGTTACGCGCGGGCTCGTCGCCTTCAGGCCCTTGACGCCCCCCGCGTACGACGCTGTCGCCTGGAACGCGTACTTCACCATCACGTTGACGAGCTTCGAATCCGAGCGCCCGAGCAACGAGGGATCGGTCTTCGCGACGCTGCCGTGCTTGGCGGCGGCGTACGTCGAAGCCGGTCTCAACTTCGCCGCGACTGACATCTTGGACCCGGCCCCGGAAGCCACGCCGCTAACGGCGATGGCAAGCAGACCGACCAAGACGAGCAGCGCGACAGCGATAGTGCCCCGGCGAGGCCGGGGCCGCGTCGTTCTCGACACCTTGTTGACTCCCCTCTCTCCCGTTTTCCCCCGGCGAATCCCCACAGACGCCCGGGTTCCGTCTCGTTGATCTTTGTAGGAACCGGGGAATCAGTCAAGGGCCGTACGGCTAGGGCCCCGGCAACAGCCCTGGACGGCGGCCGAACTGGGCCACCCAGACGGTCACATTCGCGCGTCCGAAGAGGCTTCCGTGGACTCGCGCGACCCCCAGATCGCGCCACTGCGGCGCGTACAGGATCTGCCGGTGGCCGGGCGAGGCGAGCCAGTTGGCCATCGTCGTGCGGGCCGACCCGAGCCGGCCCTGGCCCCAGGCGAGGTTCTCGCCGACGCTAACCGCGCCGGTGAAGTAGTGGACGGTGGTGAAGACGTCGGTGAAGCTCTGGCCACACGGAGTGTGCGAGAAGTCCTGGCAGCGCCGGATGTCGGCGGCCCGCATCGCGGCCGAGCGGTCGAGCTCGGCGTTGTCCCGCACGCGACCCCGTCCTCCGTGCGTGCGCGCCCAGTTGATCAGGCAGCGCATGGCGCGGAGCTGGACCGCCGCAGGGGCCATGACGGCGGATTGGCCGCGGCAGGCGGTCCGGGGAGCGAGCGCCGCGCTCGTCTGCGCCGAGGCGACCAGTTGATTCCCCCCGAGTGCCACGGCCGCAGCTATGACGGCTGCGAATGGCATTCGGTGATTCGATACCCATTCGCCCAAATTCTGGCGCAGTGCCGGCCCGATCTTTACAAGTTGGTTTACTAGTCGCATTTCTACGTGAATTTCAACCCTGAAATGTGCGTTGAAAGGCGTATTCGCATCAGGCGCGCAGGACGACTTCGAGCGAGGTTCCGTTTCCAGGAGCCGAGACGAGCCGAAAGCCGCCGCCGATCGAGGCCGCCCGTGCCCGCATGTTCTTCAGGCCCTGGCCCGCGGCGATCTGCTGCTCGTCGAAGCCCGAGCCGTCGTCGACAACGGTCACGAAGCGCTCGCCGGCGCGCTCCTCGATCCGCACTTCCGCGTGACGCGCGCCCGCGTGCTTGCGCGCATTGGCGAGGCCCTCCTGGACGATGCGGAAGACCTCGATCTGCTCGTCCGGAGCCAGCCGTACGCCGTCCGCGATCTCGAGGTCGACCTCGAGCTGCCCGTCGGCAGTGAGGAAATCCACGTATCGGCGGAGCGCCGAGTCGAACGGCGCCGAGCCGCCTGCGGAAGAGAGGGCCAGCACGGCGAAACGCGCCTCCTGCTGCGCGGCGGCCGCGGCCTCCTTCAGCTGGGCGAGCGTCTTCTTCGGGTCGGCGCCGCTCTCGAGCATGCTGGCATGGGTCGAGACCGCGAACAGGTACTGCGCTAGGCCGTCGTGGATCTCGCGCGCGACACGGGCCCGCTCCTCGGCCACGGCGCGGCCGAACTCCGCATGGCGGATCGCGCGCCACACGCCGACGAGCAGCACACCGTACGAGAGCAGGCGCAGGAAGTCGCCCTGCGAGATCGAGCCGGCCGAGAGCATCGGCGTGAACAGGTAGTGCAGCTCCGCGAACAGCGCCAGCGTGGCTCCAAGGCAGAGCCAGCGGTCGAGGTCGTTGCCGCGTGCGCGGAAGCGGAGGCCGAAGCCGACCATCGCGGTCAGCGCGAGCAGGGCCCTGGCGGCGAGCGAGATCATCAGCAGCAGCGGCTGGTCCTCTTCGCGGTCGATCGAGAGGGACGGCAGCGAAGCTCCGGCCTTCGATGCGATGCCCCACGAGAGCGCGAGCACGATCGCGACGCCGAGCAGCATCTCCCCGAGCGCCCGGCCGCGCGTGCTGATTCGGCGCTTTGAGAACGGGGCCGCGGCGATCAGCGACCAGGCGAACAGGCGCCCGCCGACCCCGGCCCAGGCCTCGGTGCGGCCCAGCGGCTCCCCGCCGAGCACGGGGCCGATCGTGAAGACGAGCATCGAGGCGGCGGCAGCGGTGAACCCGCCGCAGAGCAGCAGGTCGAGCCGCCGGCCGTCCACGGAGAAACGGATTCCGGCCAGCAGCGCGACGATCGCCGCCGCCAGCATCACGGCGGTGTCGAGCACGAGCCGGGCCTGAGCCAGCTGGTAGGTGTTGCGCAGGCTCGGGTAGGCGACGAACAGCGCGAGGGCAGCGCCGAGCAGCCCGATCAGGAGGACCGTGCTCCAGAGCCAGGCCTGATAGTCGTCGCGCTCTTCGCGCCGCATAAAGCACTTGTCGGCAAACGAGCCCGTGCCGATAAGGCCTGCATGCGGATCCTGATCGTCGACGACCACCCGATTACGCGCGCCGCGCTGTCGGCGCTGCTCGAGGGGCACGGTTTCACCGTGGCCGGCGAGGCTGCGGACGGCGAGGAGGCGATCGAGCTCGCGCGCCGGCTGCTGCCGGATCTCGTGCTGCTCGACCTATCGATGCCCGGCCTCGACGGCTTGCAGGCGCTGCCGAGGCTGCGCGAGGCCGCTCCCGAGACCGAGGTCGTCGTCCTCACCGCTTCCGGAACCGAGGAGAACCTGCTTGCCGCGATCCGGGGCGGCGCGGCCGGCTACCTGCTGAAAAGCGAGCCGCCCGAGCGGATCGCCGAGTTCCTGCGGGGCGTCGCCGAGGGCGAGGCCGCTCTCTCCGGCGAGGTCGCGAGGCGCCTGCTCGAGCAGGTGCGCGAGGGAGGAGTCGGCCGGGGCGTCCCCGACGCGATCGCGCAGTCGCTGAGCGCGCGCGAGCTCGAGGTGCTGCTCCTGCTGGACGAGCACCTGAGCACGGACGAGATTGCGGAGCGGCTGTTCATCTCCGAGCACACCGTGCGCTCGCACGTCAAGAGCCTGCTCCGGAAGCTGAACGTGTCGTCGCGCCGCGAGGCCCTCGACGCCTTGGCCACGGCCCGCGCGGCCTAGCTCCCTGCGTCCTTGCCTCGGAACGACCAGCGCGCTCCGTCGACGAGCGCTATTCCGCCAAACCCTCCTAGTCACATTCACCCACCGTGGGGGATGCCATTCCCCCACAACCAGGCCCCTTGCGAGCCGATACTCAGCTCGACACCACCTTGAGGGTGTTGGAGCGCGGTGGCTCTGTGCTTCTCTCGGCTTAGGCGGCCGGCCCCCACGGGCCGGCCGTTGTCATTTTCGGAAGCCTTCGAGCGCCGCTTCGACGAGCGACGGCAGCGTGCGGGGGTCGTAGCCGCCCTCCAGCACGGCCGCAACCCGCGGCCCGAGCGCTGCCGAGCGGCTCGCGAGCTCCCTGAAGCCCGTTGCGGTGACGCGCATTCCGGCGAGCGGGTCGTCGACGTGCGCGTCGAACCCGGCCGAGACGAGCACGAGCTCGGGCTCGAAGGCGCGCACGGCCGGCTCGACGCGCTCGGCGAACGCGCGCAGGTAGTCCTCGTCGCCGGAGCCCGCGGGGAGCGGCACGTTGACGGTCGTCTCGTCCTCGTCGCCCGGCCCGCCAGTGCCCGGGTAGAACGGCCACTGGTGCAGCGAGGCGAATAGCACCGACGGGTCTCCTCGGAAGATTTCCTCCGTGCCGTTGCCGTGGTGCACGTCCCAGTCGACGATCGCGACGCGCTCCAGCCCCAGCTCGGCCTGCGCGTAGCGGGCGGCCACCGCGACGTTGTTCACGAGGCAGAAGCCCATCGCCCGCGCGGGCCGGGCGTGGTGGCCGGGCGGGCGGACGAGGGCGAAGCCGCTCCGGTCGACGGCTCCGACCGCGCACCCCGCGGCGAGCAGCGCCGCCTGGTAGCTCGTCTCGGAGGCGACGGTGTCCGGATCGAGCATCGTCGGCGCGTTCAGGGCCTCGAGCCGGTCGAGGTAGCCGGCGTCGTGGCAGCGTTCTATCTGTTCACGCGAGGCCGGGCGACCCTCGACGACCTCGAACGCGTCCAGGAGCACGAGCAGCCGCTCGCGCGTCTCGACGTGCGGCTCCGTCGGGTGGAGCTCGGCCAGCGAGGGGTGGCTTACGAGCTCCGTTAGGCCAACTTTGCCAGGCGCTCGGCGAGCCCGTTCAGGCCCCAGTCGGCTGCGAGAGAAGACGCCTCTGCCCACATGGGGCTTTGGTCATTGAGGGGAGGGAGCGGGGCAGAGGCGTCAACGGTGGCTATTCGCCGGTAGAGGCGCAGATCCTCCGCCTCCGCTGAGAACCGTCCTGCAGCGAGCGCGTCCTCGAGAGTGTGGTGCTCGCGGAGCACGTCGGCGGCCTTCTTCGGGCCGACGCCGGCCGCGCCGGGGAGCTTGTCGGAGGGGTCGCCGCGGAGCGCGATGAAGTCTGGCACCTGCTCGGGGTCGACGCCGTAGCGCTCCCGCACCTCGGGCGGGCCGATCCGGGCGAGCTCGGAGACGCCGCGCACCGGCTGCAGGATCGTCGTCCGCTTGCTCGCGAGCTGGAACATGTCGCGGTCGGAGGTCGCGACGAGCGCCTCGCCGCCGCGCGCTTCCTCCGAAGCCACGGCCGCGCCGAGGAAGTCGTCCGCCTCGTAGCCCCCTTCCTTGGCGTTCGCGAACCCGAGCGCGGACACGAGTTGCGGCATCAGCTTGAGCTGTTCGAGCAGCGACTCCTCGAAGACGCGACCGCTCTGGTACGGCTCGAAGGCCTGGTGGCGGTAGGTCGGGATCTCGTAGGTGTCCCAGCCGACGAGCACCGCGCGCGGCTGCTCCGCCTCCCACAGGCGCGTGAGCATGTTCGCGAAGCCGAGCACGCCGTTGAGGCGGATCGACTTCGGC
>DATLPH010000169.1:0-7365 GCA_035535855.1 Gaiellaceae bacterium | reverse complement strand
TCAGCTCCCCCTGACCGAGCAGCTTGACGTCGGTGCGCGTGTTGCGGATCAGCCCCTTCTCGACGAGCGCGTCGATCGTGACCTCGGCTCCGGCGTCGAAGCGCTCCTCGAGCGCGGCCACGTTCACCGGCGCGGTCGAGGTGCGGTGCGGGCCGACCGCCATCGCGTCCTTCGACCCGCCGCGCTGCTTGCCGAGGCGCAGGTAAAGCGGGTTCTGGCCGCCCTCGAAGCCGGGCCGCATCTTGTGCGAGCCCGAGCGGGATTTCTGGCCCTTCAGCCCGCGCCCCGAATAGCGTCCCTTGCCCGAGCCAAGGCCGCGGCCGACACGCTTGCGGTCCTTGCGCGCCTGGGCCGGCTTCAGGTTCGAGAGGTTCAGGTCGTCAGGCATCGGAGTCCACCCTCACGAGGTGACGGACCTTCCTGAGCATACCGGCGAGCTGCGGGCTCTCGTCCTTCTCCACGCTGCGCCCGATCTTGCCGAGGCCGAGCGCGCGGATCGTGCCGCGGTGCCTGGCGCTCTGGCCGATCGTGCTACCCGTCTGCGTGATCTTCAGCTTCGCCATCGTCCGTCGTCTCCTGGGCCACCGGCGCAACCGGGACCTCTTCGTCGGGCTTCTTCGCCGGCACTGGCAGCACCTGGCTGATCGTCAGCCCGCGCGTGGCGGCGACCTCCTCGGGGCGCCGCAGGCTCTGCAGGCCCTGCACGGTCGCCTTGAGCATGTTGATCGGGTTCGTCGTGCCGAGGCTCTTGGCGAGGATGTCGCGGATCCCGGCCAGCTCGAGCACCGCGCGCACGCCGCCGCCGGCGATCACGCCGGTTCCCTCGCTCGCCGGGCGCAGCAGCACTCTCGCCGCGCCGAAGCGCCCGAGGATCTCGTGCGTGATCGTCTTGCCGTGAAGCGGAACCGTGAACAGGTTCTTCTTCGCGTCGTCGACGGCCTTCGAGATCGCCAGCGGGACCTCGCGCGCCTTGCCGTAGCCGAGCCCGACGCGATCGACCTCGTCGCCGATCACGACCAGCGCGGTGAACGAGAACCGCCGGCCGCCCTTGACCACCTTGGCGACGCGGTTGATCTCGACCACGCGCTCCTTGAGCTCTCTCGATTCCTGAACGTCAATAGCCACTTAGAACTTCAGTCCTCCTTCGCGTGCCGCGTCGGCCAGCGCCTTGACGCGGCCGTGGTAGAGGTAGCCGCCACGGTCGAAGACCACGGTCTCGAGGTCGGCCTGCTTGGCATTCTCCGCCAGCAGCTTGCCTACCTCCGCCGCCTGCTCGGTCTTCGAGCCCTTGAACGACTTCTTCAGCTGCAGCCAGCTCGCGGCGGCCAGGGTCTTGCCCTCCAGGTCGTCGACGAGCTGCGCCTCGATCCCGCGGTTCGAGCGGAACACGACCAGGCGCGGCCGCTCGGCGGTGCCGGAGACTTTGCCGCGCACGCGCTTGTGACGGCGCTCGCGCGCCTTCCGGACCGTAAGTTGCGTCACGCGCCCTGCTCCTCGCGGTCAACGGGTCGACCGGTCGTTGCAGACGGCCGCACGAGCAAAGCCCGTCCGGCCTGACGCCGACATCGCAAGCGAAGTCTCATGCGCGCTTCCCGACCTTCCGGCGGACGTACTCGCCCTCGTAGCGGATCCCCTTGCCCTTGTAGGGCTCGGGCGGCCGCACCTTGCGCACCTCGGCGGCGGCCTGGCCGACCTGCTGCTTGTCGATGCCCTTGACGATCACCTCGGTCGGGGTCGGCACCTCGTAGGTGATCCCCTGCGGGGCCTTGAGCACGACCGAGTGCGAGAAGCCCACGTTCAGCTCCAGATCGGTGCCACGCACCGCGGCGCGGTAGCCGACGCCCTGGATCTCGAGGCGCTTCTGGAAGCCGCTCGTGACGCCCTCGACCATGTTCGCGATCAGGCTGCGCGTGAGCCCGTGCAGGGCGCGGTCGTCGCCGCGCTCGGTTGGGCGCTTGACGACCACGGTCGACTCCTCCTGCTCGACCTGCATGCGCTGCGGGACCTGCTGGCTGAGCTCGCCGAGCGGGCCGTTCACCATCACGCGGCCAGGCGAGATCGAGACCGAAACGCCGGCCGGGAGCTCGATTGGCTGTCTACCGATTCGACTCATGGCTCACCAGACGAAGCAGAGGACCTCGCCGCCGACGCCCTGCTCCTCGGCAGCGCGGCTCGTGATCAGGCCGTTGGAGGTGGACAGGATCGCGGTGCCCATCCCGCCGAGCACGCGCGGCAGGCGATCCTTGCGCGCATAGACGCGGCGCCCGGGCTTGGAGACGCGCTTCAGGTCGGTGATCACGCGCTCGCGGCTGCGGCCGTACTTGAGCTCGATCACCAGCGTGTCGAAGGGCGTGTCGTCCACGTGCTCGACCCGGTAGTCCGAGATGTAGCCCTCCTCTTTGAGGATGCGGGCGATCTCGCTCTTCTGCCGCGAGGTCGGCATCTCGGCGCGCTCGTGCAGCGCGCGGTTGGCGTTGCGGATCCGGGTGAGCATGTCTGCGATCGGGTCTGTCTGCATTACCAGCTCGATTTCGTCATGCCCGGGATCACGCCCGCGTGGGCGAGGTCGCGCAGGCAGATTCTGCAGAGGCCGAACTTCTTGTAGACGGCGCGGGGGCGCCCGCAGCGGTTGCAGCGCGAGTACGCGCGCGTCTTGAACCGCTGGGGCTTGCGCGATTTTTCGATCAGGGCCTTGCGTGCCATTACTCGGTGTCTCCTTCGTCTTCGCTCTGTCGCTGGAACGGCATGCCGAGGGCGCGCAGGAGCGCGAGGCCCTGGTCGTCGTCCGCAGCGGTGGTGGTGATCGCCACGTCGAGACCGCGGATGCCCGCGATCTGGTCGTAGTCGATCTCCGGGAAGATGATCTGCTCGCGAATCCCGATCGAGTAGTTGCCGCGGCCGTCGAACGACCGCGGGCTCAGGCCGCGGAAGTCGCGGATCCGCGGGAGCGCGATCGAGACGAGCCGGTCGAGGAACTCCCACATGCGGGCCCCCCGCAGCGTCACGCGCGCGCCCACGGGCATCCCTTCGCGGAGCTTGAAGCTGGCGATCGACTTGCGTGCGAGGCGCACCTGCGCGCGCTGGCCGGCGATCGTCGTCAGCTCGTCGATCGCGCTGTCGAGGACCTTCGCGTCGGTCTTCGCCTCGCCCACGCCCATGTTCAACGTGATCTTTTGGAGCCCCGGCACCTGCATCACGGTGCTCAGGCCGAGCTCCTCCTGCAGGCGCGAGCGGATCTCCTGCTCGTAGGCCGTCTTCAGGCGCGGCTGGTAGCCGTTGTCCTTGCGCGCGCGTGGGCTCACTTGTCGATCTCCTGGCCGCAGTCGGCCCGCTTGCAGACACGCACGTGGACGTCGCGTCCCTTGACTTCCTTCGTGGTCATGCCGACCCGGGTCGGCCGGCTGCAGGTCGGGCAGATGAGCATCACGTTGGCGACCGGAACGGGCGAGGCCTTCTCGATCACGCCGCCCGGGGTCATCTGCGTGCCGCCCATGCGGTTGGCGTCGCGGATCGGGCGCGGGCGCGTGTGTCGCTTGACGACGTTCAGGTTCTCGACGACGACGCGCTTCTCGCGCGGGCGCGCCTCGATCACGCGGCCCTGCTTGCCACGGTCCTTGCCCGAGAGCATGTGCACCATGTCGCCCTTCCTCACTCGCATCTTGTGCGACATCAGAGGACCTCCGGGGCGAGCGAGACGATCTTCATGAAGTTCTTCTCGCGCAGCTCGCGCGCGACCGGCCCGAAGATGCGGGTGCCGCGCGGGTTGCGGGCGCTGTCGATGAGCACGGCGGCGTTCTCGTCGAAGGCGATCGAGGTGCCGTCGTTGCGGCCGAACGGCTTGCGCGTGCGCACCACGACGGCCTGGACGACCTCGCCCTTCTTGACCGCACCCTGCGGGCTCGCCGTCTTCACGGTCGCGGTGATCACGTCACCCACGCGCGCGTAGCGGCGCTTCGAACCGCCCTTGACGCGGATGCAGAGGATCTCGCGCGCGCCGGTGTTGTCGGCGACGCGCAGCCGTGACTCCTGCTGGATCACTTGGCGGCCTCCAGCACCTCGGCCAGGCGCCAGTTCTTCATCTTCGAGAGCGGCTTCGTCTCGACGATGCGGACGAGGTCTCCCACCTTCGCCGTGTTCTGCTCGTCGTGCGCGTGGAACTTGGCCGAGCGGCGGACGACCTTCTTGTAGCGCGGGTGCGCCTTCACCGTGTCGACCTTGACCACGATCGTCTTGTCCATCGCGCTCGAGACGACGACGCCGCGGCGCTCCTGGCGGCGGCCGCGCTCGTGCTCGGGCTTGGGCAGCCGCACGATCGGGCGGCGCTCGGCCGGGCGCTCGCGCCTCGGCTTCGAGTGCTGGTGGCGCTGCGAGCGCGGCATTCGCTTGCGCTTCGGCTTGCGGGTCGGCTGTGCGGGCGCGGCCTCCTCGGCCGGCTCGGCCTCCGCAGCAGGCGCTTCCGCCGCGGGCTCCTCGGCCTCGGCTGCAGGCTCTTCGGCCGCAGGCTCCCCGGCCGGAGCTTCCTCGGCCGCGGGCTCATCTGCGGCAGGCTCTTCGGCCGCGGGCTCTTCGGCCGCGGGCTCTTCAGCCGCGGGCTCTTCGGCCGGCGGCTCCTCGGCGGGAGCTTCCTCGGCTACCGGCTCCTCGGCCACGCGCTCCTCGGCCGGAGCCTCTTCGTCAGGGGCTTCTTCGGCCATGGGCTCCTCAGCCGGGGCTTCCTCGGCGGCCGGGGTCTCCTCGACCGTCTCCTCCGAAACGGCCTCGGTCTCCTCTGCCTTCTTCTTCTTGGTGGTCTTCTTCTCGTCAGGCATGGCTCTCTCTCGTCAGGTTCGCCTCGCGCTCGATGCGGATGGTGAGAATGCGCGCGATCTCACGCTTTGCGTGCTTGAGTCGCGCCGGATTCTCGAGCGCGCCCGTCGCCGACTGGAAGCGCAGGTTGAACAGCTCCTGGCGCGTGTCCGCCAACCGGTTCTCCAGCTCCTCGTCGGTCAGGTCGCGCAGCTCCCTAGCTCGCAAAGAGATCCCCCTCCCTCGAGACCAGCTTCGTCTTGATGGGCAGCTTGCGGCCGGCCAGCCAGAGCGCCTCCTTCGCGAGCGCCTCGTCCACGCCGGCGAGCTCGAACATCACGCGTCCGGGCTTCACGACTGCGACCCAGTGCTCCGGGGCGCCCTTGCCGGACCCCATCCGCGTCTCGGCCGGCTTCTGCGTGACCGGCTTGTCAGGAAAGACGTTGATCCAGACCTTCCCACCACGGCGGATCTTGCGTGTCATCGCGATTCGGGCGGCCTCGATCTGGCGGTTCGTGACCCAGCCCGGCTCGAGCGCCTTCAGGCCGTAGTCGCCGGCCTGCACGGTCGTCTGGCCCTTCGACATGCCGCGCCGACGGCCTCGCTGGTACTTGCGGTACTTGGTCTTCTTCGGTAGCAGCATCTAGCTCTCGTCCTTCTTCTCGGCCTGCTCGGCCTGCTCGGGCTGCGGAGCCTCCACGGGGGTCTCTGCTGCCGCCTCGGGCTGTGCCGACGGCTGCTCCTCGACCGGCGGCTTCTCCTGGGCCGGGGCCCGCTCGGTCGACTCCTGGCTGCGCGCGCGGCCACGGCCACCGCCGGGCCTGCGCGGCCCGCCACCCTGGCCCTTGCGCTTCTGGCGCACGGGGCCGAGGCCCTCGCGGTCCTGGCTCCGACCGCGCCCGCTCTCGCGCGAGGCGCCAAGGCCTTCGGCGGTCCCGCCTCGGCGGCGTGCCTGATCCTGGTCGCCGAGCCGCGAGTCGCGCTGCGTGACGCCCTCGTAGCCCTCGGGCATGATCTCGCCCTTGTTGATCCAGACCTTGACGCCGATCCGGCCGTAGGTCGTCTTCGCCTCGGCGAAGCCGTAGTCGATGTCGGCGCGGATCGTGTGCAGCGGCACGCGGCCCTCGGAGTAGGTCTCGGAGCGGCTCATCTCGGTGCCGGCGAGCCGGCCGCCGCACTGAACCTTCACGCCCTGGGCGCCCGAGCGGATCGCGGAGGCCAGCGAGCGCTTCATCGCGCGCCTGAAACTGACGCGGTTCTGGAGCTGCTCGGCGATCGACTGCGCGACGAGCTTGGCGTCGAGCTCGGGCCGCTTGATCTCGTTGATGTTGATGTGCACGGCCTTGCTGGTCATGCCGTGGATCTCCTTGCGGAGCGCGTCGACCTCCACGCCGGACTTGCCGATCACGATTCCGGGCCGGGCGGTGTAGATGTCGATCGTGATGCGCTGGGCGTCCTTGCGGATCAGGATGTCGGACAGGCCCGCATGCTCGAGCTTGCCGTAGATGTGCTCGCGGATCTTGATGTCCTCGAGCAGGTAGGCCGGGAACTCCTTCGTCCCCGTGTACCAGTTCGACTTCCAGTCGTGGATGACGCCCACGCGCAGGCCGCCGGGATGGATCTTCTGGCCCATCTAGGCTTCCGCCTCCTCAGTCTTCTTCTTGGTCGTCGGCTTGCGCTTCGGCGCTGCCTTCTTCTTGGGCTTGGGCTCCTCCGCCTTCGGCTCCTCGGCCGGCGGCGGTGCGGGCTCGGGCGCGCGCTCGAGCGGCGTGAGCCTCACGGTGATGTGGCACGTCGGCTTGCGGATCCGGGCGGCGCGGCCTCGTGCGCGGGCGCGCCAGCGCTTCATCACCGGGCCTTCGTCCACGAACGCGGCCGAGACGACCAGGTCGTCGCCGACGAGGTTGTGGTTCGCCTCGGCGTTCGCGACGGCCGAGCGCAGCACCTTCTCGATCTCGCGCGCGGCCGCCCGCTGCGTGAACGCGAGCACGGTCCGGGCCTCCGGGACCGAGCGGCCCCGGATGTGCTCGACCACCAGGCGCGCCTTGCGGGGCGACGTGTGCACCCACTTGGCCACGGCCTGGACCTCGCGTGTCTCGGTCGCGCTCATTAGCGTTTGACCTCGGTCTTGCGGTCGCCGGAGTGGCCACGGAAGGTGCGCGTCGGCGCGAACTCGCCGAGCTTGTGGCCGACCATCTGCTCGCTGACGAAGACCGGCACGTGCTTGCGGCCGTCGTGGACCGCGATCGTGTGCCCGACCATGTCGGGGAAGATCGTGGACGACCGCGACCAGGTGCGGATCATCTGCTTCGATCCGGACTCGTTCATCCTCGTGATCCGCGCCAGCAGGCGCTCCTCGACGAACGGCCCCTTCTTGCTCGACCTACTCACTTATCTCTTCTCCTTGCCGCGACGCCGGCCGCGGACGATCAACTTGTCGGATTCCTTGTGCTTGCGCCGGGTGCGCTTGCCGAGCGTCGGCACGCCCCACGGCGTGACCGGGTGGCGCCCGCCCTTCGACTTGCCCTCGCCGCCGCCGTGCGGGTGGTCGACAGGGTTCATCGCCGAGCCGCGCACCGT
>DATLPH010000168.1:0-5858 GCA_035535855.1 Gaiellaceae bacterium | reverse complement strand
CAGCTTCAGGCCGCCGACTTCCCGCTGAAGCGCGAGGTGCTCGAATCGGCCAGCCGCGCCAAGGTTGGGCGAGGGCAGGTGCACGTGATCGTGTGGGACGGCGGCCCGGCGGTCCCGTACCTCGCCGCGAACCATCCGGGGCGCGGCTCGTTCTATCTCCACCCGAGCGACCTGAGCGGGCCGTTCGAGGGCTTCCCCTCCGGCCACGTCTACGCGCAGAGCTCGACCATGGACCGCGAGGAGCTGCTCGACGTGCTCGTCGATCTCGGGCCGGGGCCGATCTCGCCGGACCGGCTGGGCAAGGTGAACCGCCTGCTTGCGACGCTGCGCGTGGCGCCTCCGGAGGTGCGACGCCCGCAGGCGGGACGGCTGCGCGACGACGGGATCACGCTCGAGCTTCCTCCGTCGTGGACGGGCCGGCTGGAGCTGCCCGCTGCGAAACACGCGACCCGGGTGGTGATCCGCGCCGCCCACGGGCCGACGCGCATCGTGCTGCTCGAGCTGCCGCTCTCGTTCCGCGCGAGAAAGACCAGCCTCCCGGTCGCGCTGACCGAGGCAAACCGTGTGCGAAGCCCGGGCGCCCGCGTCGCGCGCAGGGTGTTCGAGGCGAACGGGCGGAGCTTCGACCTCTCCGTCGTCTACCGCTCCAGGCAGGACCTGGCCGAGGCGAACCAGGTGCTCGCCACGCTCAGAGTCGAGCGCTGATCAGTCGGCTTGGGCCTCGCGCAGGCGCTTGGTCATCGCCTGGAGGAGCGGCCACGCGATGCGCGCGTCGCTCTCCACGAGCGGGCGGAAGTCCCAAAAGGTGAGCCCGTAGCACTTGAGCTCCGACGTGGCCTCGATCGAGGCCGTGCGGTCGCCCTGGTCGATCAGGGCGACGTCGCCGAAGTAGTCACCGGGCCCGAGGCGGCCGCGCTCGTCGCCGTGAACCTTGACGACGGCCTCGCCGCTCTCGATCACGAAGAAGCCGGCGCCGCCCTCGCCCTCGGTGGCCACGGCCTCGCCGGCCGCGAACGTGCGCTCCTTGAACGAGCCGCTCAGGCGCTCGAGCTCGCTCGGCTCGAGCTCCGCGAAGAGCGGTACTCGCTGCAGGAGCTCGACGCTGGGTCCGGCCACGGCGGAATTCTTACACGGTCGAGACGCCGAGCCGCGTGCCGATCACCGACTCGGCCGCCTCTGCGCTGGCCGCGTGGCCGGTCACGGCCGGGATGAAGTGGTCGCGGTCGAGCGCGAAGAGCTCCACGTCGGTCGCGGCTCGAACCGTGGCCGTGCGCGGCACGTCGCGCAGGAGAGCGATCTCGCCGAAGTACGAGCCCGGCCCTTCGCGACGTGGCGGCTGGTCGTCGAGGAGCACCTCGACCTCGCCGCTCTTGACGAGGTAGAAGCGGTCGCCGTGGTCGCCGAGGCGGATGATCTCCTCGCCCGCGCTCGCGTGAACCGGAATGAGCCTGGCGGCGAGCTGCTCCAGCACCGGCGGCGAGAGCGGCGAGAAGATCGGGATCTTCAGCAGCAGGTCAAGGCGCTCGCGGTCGACCGGCGCCGCGTCGAGGCGCGCGAGGCTCGCGTGCGTGAGGACGGCGAGGATCGGGAGCAGGACGCCGACGGCGACCAGCGTCCAGCGCGCACCGGCGCTGTGGATGAGGACCGGCGCAAGCACCGCGCCGAGGGCGACGGTCACGTAGAAGAGGCTGTGGAGGACGCCGAAGACCCGGGCGAGCACGTCGCTCGGTGTGCCGCGCTGGAGGATCGTGAAGCCGCTGACGTCGCAGATGATGTTCGCAAACCCGATCAGCCCGAAGGCGACGAGCGCGGCAACCGTGCTGGGGACGCCGCCCAGCAGGATCAGCGGGGCGCCGGTTCCTGCGACCGCGATCCCGAAGGTCGTCGCGAGCCGGCGGTGCCCGACGAGCGCGAGCGAGACGAGGCCGCCGAGGATCCCGCCGACGCCGACCGCGGCGTTCAGATAGCCGACCCCGCCCGGCCCGAGATCGAGCAGCTGGAGCGCGGAGACCGCGATCAGGACGCCGAAGGCTCCGTTGACGAGCGTTTGCGCCGAGAACAGGCCGACGACGAGCCGCAGCCGTGGGTCGCGCCCGATCGCCCGGAAGCCCGCGGTCGCCTCGTCGAGCAGGCGCGGCCGCTCGCGGGTCAGCGGCGGCTCGGTCACGCGCAGGAGCGGCGTGAGCATCAGGGCCGACCAAAGGAAGGTCGAGGCGGTGACGACGAAGACGACCCACGTGCTCGAGACGGCGAGCAGGATCCCGCCGAGCGCCGGCCCCACGCAAAAGCCGAGGCTTTCGATCGTGCTGGAGCTGACGTTCGCTGCGGTCAGCTCCTCCGGCGAGCGCGCGAGCGAGGGCAGGAGCGCGGCCTCGGCCGGCTGGAACGCGGTGGTCGTCACCGCCACCGCCGAGGCGAGCAGGTAGACCACCGCGACGGGAGCATGGACGAGGACACAGGCGGCCATTGCCGCGAGCCCCGCCGCCCGCAGCAGGTCGGACGCGAGCATCACGCGCACGCGCGGGTAGCGGTCGCCGAGCACGGCCGCGAGGGGCGAGGCGACGGCGGCAGGGATCCAGCGGATGAGGCCGATCAGCCCGACGGCCGAAGCCCCGCCGTGGTCGTACGCGTAGACCACGAGCGCGATCGAGTACGCCCAGCTGCCGATGATCGACCCCGCCCAGGCGAGCTGGAGGCGGCGCAGCGCGCGGTTTTGCATGACCTCGCGCATCGCGCGCAGGGACTCACGCATATGCTCTCGGAGCCGCTGCACTAGCTCACAATTACAGGGCGAATTGCGTTTTTGAAGGAGTCGTGGAAGATTTCATGCACGAACTCCGTCAAGTGATCAGTTTCCGGCAGTTCGAAGAAGGAGGAAGTTCAGATGGAGGATCAGGACCGCGAGACTCGGATCGACGAAGACGTCGAGGGTCATTCGCACAAGGCCCGCAATCTCGGCAAGGACGAGGTCGAGGGCGAAGACGTCGAGGGCCATTCGCACAAGGCCCGCAATCTCGGCAAGGACGAAGAGGGCGACGACGTCGAGGGACACATGCACAAGGCCGCCGTCAACAAGGGCATGCACAAGGCCTAGGGCTTCGAGCTCAGCTCAGCCCGACTCGAGAGGGAGCCGAAAGGCTCCCTCTCAGCGTTCCCGGAGAAGTTTCCCGAGTGCGTCGAGCAACTGCAGCGCGGCCTCGCGCTTTTCCTCGTCGGCCTCGTCCAGCCGGGCCGCGAACCGGGCGAGGGCCCCGGCGTCGCCGCCTTCCTGCTCGAGCACTGCGCGCGCGGCGCGGGCCTTCTGCAGCAGATCGAGCGCGATCGCAGCTTCGCTCGCGAAGAGGCCCAGGAGCTCCATCTCCGCGAGGGAGAACGCGGCCTGCTGCGGCCGGTCGAGCACCTCGAGCACGCCGAGGGCGCGGTCCTCGTGCAGCAGCGGCACGGCCATCAGGCCCTTCGGCACGAACCCCGTCGACTCGGCGGTTTCCCGCGAGAAGCGCGGATCCTTGTCGAGCTCCTCGACGACGAGCGGCTGCCGCGTGACGAGCACCCAGCCGGCGATGCCCGTGCTCGAGGGGAAGCGCTTGCCGATCAGCTCCTCGGCGCCTTCGCCGGCGACGGCTTCGAACACGAGCTCGTCGGACTCCTCCTCGAAGAGGAAGACCGACGAGGCCCGCGCGCCGAAGATCGCCCGCGCGACCTCGACGATGGACTGCAGCAGCTCGCGGTAGCTCTCCTCGGATCCCAGCGCTCCGGCCGCGACGGCGGCTCTAAGGTCGCTCATCGTCCTCCTCCCACGTTGTTCGCGATCAGGTAGAGCACGCTCTTCAGCTGGAAGGGCGTCAGCTCGGGGTGCTTCGACATGATCAGGGCACAGATGCCGCTCATGTGCGGCGTAGCGAAGCTGTTTCCGGTCGAGAGGATCGTGCCGCCGCCTAGCCACGCGATCTCGACGCCGACGCCCCGCGCGAAAAACTCGACCGGCGGCGAGGGGTTGTAGAAGAAGGTCAGCGGGTCGGGCTCCTCGTGGCTGCCGACTGAGATCACCGACGAGAAGCGCCAGGGGTAGCTCTCGACGGGCATGTTGTGAGCCGAGGCGACGAGCACGGTGCGGCGGAAATACGCCGTGTCGGCGAGCTCGTGCAGCAGCTCGGCGAACTGCCGCTTCGTCGTCGAGAGGCTCATGTTGATCACCTCGAAGCCTTGGTCTACCGCCCAACGAAGCCCTTCGAGCAGGACGGGGCCGCTGCCCTTGAAGCCGGCGCCGAGCACGCGCGCGCTGTGGAGGCCGCACTCGGGCGCGAGCTGGCGCACGATCCCCGCGCACGCCGTGCCGTGGCCGCAGAGGTCGCCTTCGGTGTCCTCCTCGAGCTCGATCTCGTCGTCCTTGCCTCGGCGGAAGGCGACCGCGCCGTCGACGGCGCCTACGCGCGGGTGGCCGGTCTCGATCCCGCTGTCGAGGATGCAGACCCGGACGCCCTTACCCGTCGCACCGCCGAGAGCCCAGTCGCGCGTGACGCGCTCGGGCCAGTCGACGCCGATCGAGATCCGCTCGCCGGCACCGGCCGGGAGGCTCCACGCGGGAAGGTCGGCAGGCTCCTGCGACACGCGCGGATCGTACGGCGGCGGCTAGTCGTCCGCCAGCAGGCGGCGGACCTTCTCGACGACGCGAGGCTCGGGCTCGACGCCCTCGGCCTGCAGCGCGCTCTCGAGATCGGCGAGAACCGTGGCACGGTAGGCGGCGTCAGCCTCGGCCCTGGCGACGAGCTGGTCGAGCCCGCGCGTGGCCGCCGGGAGCTCCTGCGCCGCCTGCACCCAGCCCTGCGGTGCGGGGGGAAGCATCCCGATCAGTCGTCCCAGTCGTTGTTCGTCGTAAGCGGTCATCACGTCACCTGTCCACCTGACGGAGCAGTGGGGGTGTTTCTTCCCTCGAAGGCGTCGCGCAGCTTGTCGAGGCAGCGGGAGATGCGGCTCGCGATCGTTCCGGCCGGGAGGCCGAGCGTGTCGCCGATCGTGCGGTAGCTCTCGTCGCGCGCAAAGAAGCGGTCGAGGATCTGCTGGCAGTTCTCGGGCAGCTCGGCCATCGCCTCGTGCACGTCGAACGCCTCCTCCAGCGAGGGGAGCATGTCCTCGGCGGGCGCTTCCGGGAGATCGTCGAGGCCGGCGTCGGACTGGCGCGCGCCCGCCCTGAGCCGGTCGATGCAGAGCCGGCGGGTGAGCTGCGCGATCCACGGCCGTACCGCCTCGTCCTCGCGCAGCGAGTCGAGCCGCTCGAAGACGCGGGCGAAGACCTCCTGGAAGACGTCCTCGGCGTCCTGCTGCGGGAGCCGGAAGCCCTGGACGGCGATCGCGTAGACGTAGCGCGAGAACCGCTCGACGAGTGCGCGCCACGCTTCGTCGTCGCCGCCGCGGCAGCGGGCGACGAGGACGGCATCGCTGAGCTGGCTGGTCAGCTCTGAGCGGCTCGCAGCCGCTTGGCCATCGTCTCGAGGAGCTTCCAGGCAATCGAGGCGTTGCCCTCGACCAGCGGCCGGAACTCCCACGAGGTGAGGCCGTAGCAGCGGAGCTCGCTGTCGGCGGTGACGGTGGCGCTCCTGGCGCCCTCGTCGATCAGGGCGATCTCGCCGAAGTAGTCGCCGGGGCCGAGCTTGCCGCGGTCGGTCCCGTGCGTCGAGACCGACGCCTCGCCGCTCTCGATCACGAAGAACCCTGCGCCGGTCTTGCCCTCGCCCGCGACGGTGCTGCCCGCCTCGAACGTGCGCTGCTTGAACGAGCGCGCCAGGCGCTCGAGCTCGCCGCGCTCGAAGTCGGCGAAGAGCGGTACGCGCTGCAGGAGCTCGGTGGGTGCCTCGGCCACG
>DATLPH010000167.1:0-2309 GCA_035535855.1 Gaiellaceae bacterium | reverse complement strand
GTCGGGGAGGCGTACCAGGGGATGGACTGGGGCGAGGCCTGGCCGATCCAGAACGAGTCGATGGACGCGTACGGCGAGCAGCGCTATGCCGATGCGGCCGCCGCGGTGCGCCGTGGCCTCGAGCGCTTCCCGGACCACGCGGGCCTCAACTACAACTACGCGTGCTTCGCGACGCTCGCGGGTGAGATCGACGACGAGACGTTCAGTCGCCTCCGACGGTCAGTCGAGGGGTTCCCGCCGTTCCGCGGGCAGGCGCGAGAGGACGACGACCTCGCCGCCGTACGCGACGACCCGCGGTTCGAGGAGGCTCTTCGCTGAGGGCCGTTGCGTGCGCGCTGCGCGCCCGGCGTTCCCGGGCGCACGCCGGCTAGTCAGGTGGGCCGCTCAGCTCGCCGGCGCTGCAGCCGGCGAGCGCGCGTACCCGATGCTGCGCAGCGCCTCGCCCATCTCGTCGAGCGCGGCCGGGTCGTCGATCGTCGCCGGAGTGGTGTACTCGACGCCGTCTGCGATCCGACGCATCGTGCCGCGCAGGATCTTTCCGGAGCGCGTCTTGGGGAGGCGGTCTACGACGACAGCCGTCTTGAAAGAGGCAACAGGGCCGATTCGCTCGCGCACCAGCTGGACGACCTCGCTCACGATCTCGTCACGGCTCCGCTCGACGCGGGCCTTGAGGACGAGGAAGCCGACCGGCAGCTGGCCTTTCAGCTCGTCGGCGACACCGATCACCGCCGTCTCGGCCACGTCCGGGTGTGCCGCGAGAACCTCCTCGATCGCGCCGGTCGAAAGGCGATGGCCGGCGACGTTGATGATGTCGTCGGTCCGCGCCATCACGAAGACGTAGCCGTCCTCGTCGATGTAACCAGCATCCGCGGTCTGGTAGTAGCCGGGGACCGTGGAGAGGTAGACCTCGCGGAAACGCTCGTCGGCGTTCCAGAGCGTCGGCGACGTACCCGGCGGCATCGGCAGCTTGACCACCAGCGCGCCGGTCTCTCCGGCCGGGAGCTCGTTGCCGTCGCCGTCGAGGGCGCGCACGTCCCAGCCCGGCACGGCGCGCGTCGGCGAGCCCGGCTTGACCGGCAGCCGCTCGATCCCGAGGCAGTTGGCCGCGACCGGCCAGCCCGTCTCCGTCTGCCACCAGTGGTCGATCACCGGCACGCCCAGCTTCTCCTCCGCCCAGCCGAGCGTCTCCGGATCGCAGCGCTCGCCCGCGAGGAAGAGGGCGCGGAAGCCCGAGAGGTCGTAGCGGCCGATCTGCTCGCCGTCGGGGTCCTGCTGCCTGATCGCTCGAAACGCCGTGGGCGCCGTGAAGAGTGTCGAGACGCCGTGCTCGGAGACGACCCGCCAGAAGGCGCCCGCGTCCGGGGTGCCGACCGGCTTGCCCTCGTACAGGACGGTCGTGCAACCGTGGAGCAGCGGCGCGTAGACGATGTAGGAGTGGCCGACGACCCAGCCGACGTCGGAGGCCGCCCAGTAGACCTCGCCAGGCTCGACGTCGTAGACGTGCTTCATCGTCCAGCCGAGCGCGACAGCGTGGCCGCCGTTGTCGCGCACGATTCCCTTCGGCTGGCCCGTCGTGCCCGAGGTGTAGAGGATGTAGAGAGGGTCCGTCGCCTCGACGGAGACGCACGGCGCGGGCTCGGCCTGGGCGACCGCCTCGTGCCAGTCGAGATCTTGCGCGGGATCGAGCTCGGCCTCGAGCTGCGGGCGCTGCAGGATGATGCAGCGCTTCGGCTTCGCCTCGACTAGCTCGATCGCGGCGTCGAGCAGCGGCTTGTAGGCCACGAGCGTCGTCGGCTCGATTCCGCACGACGCGGAGACGACGACCTTCGGCCGCGCATCCTCGATCCGGCTCGCGAGCTCGGGCGCGGCGAACCCGCCGAACACGACCGAGTGGATCGCGCCAAGGCGTGCGCAGGCCAGCATCGCGATCACGGCCTCGGGCACCATCGGCAGGTAGACGACCACGCGATCGCCCTTCTCCACGCCCTGGGCCGCGAGAGCGCCTGCGAAGCGCGCCACCTCGTCTCGCAGCTCCTGGTAGGTGAACGTCGCCCCCGTGCCCGTGACGGGCGAGTCGTAGATGAGCGCGAGCTGCTCGGCGCGACCGCCCTCGACGTGCCGGTCGAGCGCGTTATGGCAGGTGTTCAGACGGCCGCCGGAGAACCAGCGGTAGAACGGCTCGCGGGAGTCGTCGAGGACGCGCTCCCACGGCTCGTCCCAGTCGATCGCCGTGGCAGCCTCCGCCCAAAAGCCGTCCGGATCCTCGAGCGAACGGCGGTAGACCTCGTCGAAGCGGCTCATCGAGACCC
>DATLPH010000166.1:0-6666 GCA_035535855.1 Gaiellaceae bacterium | reverse complement strand
CGGGAGCCCTCGAGCTCCGCCCGCAGCGCGGCCGAGGTCGCATGCACGGCACGTGCAGCCACGCCGCCGGAATCGTCGGCCAGCCGCGCGACGACCACGTCCGCCTCCGCGACCTCCGCCGTGCGCGCGACGATCTCCGCGAGCGCTCCGTCGAGGCCGCTGACACCGGTTGATTCCCTGGCCACGGCCATCTTTGCCCCTGGCCAAGTATGGCGCAGCCGCGGCGCCCCGGCACCCAGGCCCTCTAAACTCTGCGCGTGGCCCTGCCCGAGCGACAGCACGTCGAGGAGGACCTGCTCGATCCAACCGCGATCCAGCGCAACTACCGACGCCAGCGGATCAAGCGGCGGGTGCGTGAGGATCGCGCCCGGGAGCGCAGCCTCGCACGGTTCCGGTTCTGGCTCGCGCTGGTCGCCGTGATCGCGACGAGCATCGGCCTCGCGATCGTGATCTGGAACCAGATCCAGCAGCTGTTCGGGCTCTAGCCGAGCCCTCTCTCTGAAATGCACGGCGAAAATGCCCATACTGCGCGCGTGCAGACGCCCGAGTCCTTCGCCCCCGAGGAACGGGAAGAGCCCTACTTCGAGCCCGACGAGGACGCGTTCGTCCGTCCGGGCACCGGGATCTGGGCTCTCGGCGGCCGCCTGACCTGGGTCGCGGCGCTCGTGCTCGCGGTCTCTGCGTTCACGGACTGGTACGCGGGCCCCGACTCGACCGGCCCCACACTCGCGGTGATCGGCTGGCACACGGGCGTGCTCGGAAAGCTCGTCTTCTTCATCGGGCTCCTGCTGCTGCTCCTCGCAGGGCTGCGCGAAGCCGGCTTCGAGCTCCCGCCGGCGATTCCCGAGAGCCTCGTCGTGATCGCGCTCGGCTCGCTGGCAACGATCTTCGTCCTGGTGCGACTGATCTCGATCCCCGACTCGATCCCGCCGCCCGCCGGCCGCGGGATCGGCATCTGGATCAGCCTGTTGGCGGCTCTGGGCGTAATCGTGGCCGGGCTGCTACGAGCTTCAGAAGAGCTGTAGCGACCAGAACTCCGAGGACGGCACCGCCGAGGACGTCGAGCGGCCAGTGCACGCCGTTGTAGACGCGCGACCACGCGATCAGCGCGGCCAGCACGAACGACGGGATCGCCAGCCGAGGCGCCGCCCACGCGATCACGGTTGCGCACGCGAAGGCGGCCGAGGCGTGGCCGGACGGGAAGGCGCCGGAGTGCGGCAGGTGCACGAGCGGCTTCGGCTCCGGGTAGACGAGCGGCGGGCGCTCGCGGCCGATCCACTGCCGTAACACGAGCGAGAGGCCGTCCGCCGCGAAGGCGGCAGTCGCTAGCAGGAGCAGGAACCATGGCCTGCGCCACAGCACCGCGAGCACGGCGCCCGCGACGATGAACACGAGCCCGTTGGTGCCGATCCTCGAGAGGTCGACGAAGAGCCAGTCCAGCCAGCCGACGCGGTGCTGCACGACCCAGCGCTCGAGGTGGCGGTCGAGCCTGATCAGCTTGCCAGCAGCTGCTTGGTCTGCTCGATCAGCTCCTGCGGGTTGAAGGGCTTCCCGATGAAACCCTGCGCCCCGCGGGAGGTGGCCTCGTCCGCCGCAGCCTCGTCGATCTTGCCGCTGAACATGACGACCGGGATCGTCCCGGCGCCGTGCCGCTCCTGCACCCGCTTGAGCATCTCCCAGCCGTCCATCTGCGGCATCATCACGTCGAGGAGCACGAGGTCCGGGGTCGACTCCTCGAGGATGCGCAGGCCCTCCTCGGCGCTAGCGGCCTCGTGCACGGCGTAGCCCTCCATCTCGAGGTTCACTCGCACGTACTCGCGCAGGCGCTCGTCGTCGTCGACGATCAGGACGACGGGGCCACCGTTGGTCGAGCCGCTCGGGCTCGAGCGGTTGAGGAAGTCCTCGAGGTCACCGCGCCGGTAGCGCCGGTGGCCGCCGGGCGTGTAGAAGGCGCGGACGCGGCCGTCGTCGGACCACTTTCGGATCGTGCTCTGCGCGACGCCGAGGTACTTCGCCGCCTGGCCAAGCGTCAGCCAGTCGGGCTCGCCCGAGGGGGCAGCTCGGCTGGGAACGTCGCGTGCCATGCGGCGGCGAATCTACCCAAACTTTCCGATTTCTAACATCGACCCTACGGCGTGGTGACCGTGACGGTCGCGGATTCAGGCGGCACGGTGAAGGTCTGGTCGTGCGTGATCGTCGAGGCGGGCTGCGGGTTGTCCTCGAGCGCCTGGCCGAACGCGACCCCGACGGCGAAGACGAGCAGGAACACGAGCGCCCAGCCGACCCGCCTGCGGGTCGAGCTCTTTCTGCGCCGCCGACTGACCGTGCTCACGGGCGGTAGTCGACGGCGCCGCGGGCATAGAGGTAGAACGCTGCGTCCTGCGCCGTGGTCGCCCGAGCGGGCCAGCCGGGAGCCGGCTCGTGCTCGGCGAGTGCCTCGAGCACCCAGCGGTCGGACTCGCCGTAGGCACCGGCCAGCTCTTCGAGGGTGAACGACTGGCCAACGCGCCGGCGGAGCTCGTCGAGAACGAGCTCGACCTCCGCGAGGAGCCGCTCATGGAGGGAGCGGTCGGACGCCGCGGCCTGTAGCCGCTGGTTGCCTTCCTCCCACTCGCGGCGGGTCGTCTCCAGCGCGGTCACCATCTGGCGGCCGATGCTAGTCGGACTCGGAGCAGCACCGCGAGGGCCAGAGCGGCTCGACCTCCGCGAGGATTCGCTCGCCGAGCTCGTAGCCCGGCCGCGCGAGCGCGTAAGCCGCATGCGCGTGGAGACACTTGAGCCCGCCGGTGCGCGTCTGGCCGCCGATCCCGCCCGGGAGCTCGGGCCTTTGCCGCCGCTGCTCGGCGTGCCCTTGCTCGAGGCTGGCTGCCAGCTCGGGCTCCTCGCGTGCGAGTCGGCCCCAGCGCTCGACGCCGCCGGCCGCCTCCAGCCGCGCGATCGCCGCGACGAGGTGGCGGCACGTGATCCAGTAGGTGGTCGGAAACGGCTCGCCCGACTCGTCGAGGGGCGTCTGCTCGGTTACCGCGGGGCGGCCGAAGGGACAGCGGACGACCACGCGGCGAAACGCGCGGGGCGGCCGGCCTAGCTGTCGCTCGACGATGGCGCGGTCATCGTCCACCGTGGTCGATCGTAGCTTTGCCGTGAAGCCAGGCCGAGATGCCCTTGACGATGAAGAGCTTCTCGCCGGGACGCACGAGGCCGAGCTGCCGTGCCTGCCGCGTCAGCGCCTCGCCCGTGCTGGTCTCGGCAAGCCTGTGCTGGAGCTCGCGCCGCTCCGCCTTGAGCGTGCGCACGTCCGCGGTCCGCTTCGCGAGGTCGTGCTTGGCCTGCAGGTAGCTCTTCAGCGGCCGTGCGTAGAGCAGGCCGACGAGCACGATCGCTCCGACGGCGATCCAGCGCAGCACGTAGCGCGAACGCGCAGGTTTCCGGGAACGCTTGGCCACGCGGGCGGGTTCGCCGCACGCGGCGGGCCTCCTCTAGACGACGTCTACTTTGATCAGATCGGTCGTTCCGGGGAGGTTCACGGCCGTGCCCGCCGTGATCACGACGCGGTCGCCCTCCTCGACGAGGTCGTGCTCGCGCGCCGCTCGGAGAGACTCGCTGAGCAGCGCGTCGACGTCGTCGCACTCGGGGATCAAGAGCGGCGTCACGCCCCACTCGATCGCCATCTGCCGCAACGAGTAGTCGTGGTGGGTGAGCCCGATGATCGGACGCCGCGGCCGCAGCCGCGCCACCACAGAGGCGGTGCGGCCCGTGTAGGTCGGCACGAGGATCGCCTTCGCGCGCAGCGCCTCGGCGAGGTCGCAGGCTGCGTTCGACATCGCCTGACCGACCGTCGGCTCGTCGGCGACCTCGGGGAGCTGGTGCCGGTAGCCGAGGCTCGGCTCCACGGCACGCGCGATCCGGTCCATGTAGGCGACCGACTCGACCGGGTACTCGCCGATCGCGGTCTCGCCCGAGAGCATCAGCGCCGAGCTGCCGTCGAGGATCGCGTTGGCGACGTCGCTCGCCTCGGCGCGCGTGGGCTCGGCCTGGTGCACCATCGACTCGAGCATCTGCGTGGCCGTGATCACCGTCTTGCCGCGCTCGAGCGCGGCGGTGATGATGCGCTTCTGCAGCAGCGGCACGAGCGCGACGCCGATCTCGACGCCGAGGTCGCCGCGGGCGACCATCACCGCGTCCGTCTCGGCGAGGATGTCGTCGAGGACGTCCACGGCCTCGGCTTTCTCGATCTTGGCGATCACGTGTGCGTGCGAGCCTGCCTGCTCGATCAGCGCGCGCAGGTCGCGCACATCCGCGGCCGAGCGCACGAACGACAACGCGACGAAGTCGACGCCGAGATCTAGCGCGAGCTCGAGGTCGTCCATGTCCTTCCGCGTGAGCGAGGGGATTGGGATCGGGACCCCGGGCAGGTTGACGCCCTTGTGGGAGCTGACGACGCCGCCCTCCACGACGACGCAGCGCGCGCGGCCGTGCTCGACCTCCTCGACGCGCAGGCGCACGAGCCCGTCGTCGATCAGGACGTCGTGGCCGCGCTGCAGGACCTCGCTGATCACCGCGGGGCTGACCGGCAGCCCGCCATTGGACGAGCCGTCCTCGGGGCCGACGACGATGTTCTCCCCGCGCCTGAGCGTGATCGGCTCCTCGAGGTCGCCGATCCGGAGCTTCGGTCCCTGCAGGTCGGCGATCACCGCGATCGGCCGGTCGAGGTGGCTCTCGACCTCGCGCACCATCCCGGCCCACTCGCGGTGCTGGTCGTGCGTGCCGTGCGAGAGGTTGAGCCGAGCACCGTCGACGCCGGCCTGGACGAGCTGCTCGAGCACCTCGGGGCTCGAGCACGCCGGCCCGATGGTCGCGACGATCTTCGTACGGCGAGGTTCTATCGCCACGACCGCACGATAGCTCGCGTGCGGGCTAGTGCCGGTGGCGCGGGAAGGCGTCCCAGCCGGGGTAGACGGCCCGGTCGCCGAGCTCTTCCTCGATGCGCAGCAGCTGGTTGTACTTCGCCACCCGCTCGCTGCGGGACGGAGCTCCCGTCTTGAGCTGGCCGCAGTTCGTCGCAACGGCGAGGTCGGCGATCGTCGTGTCCTCGGTCTCGCCGGAGCGGTGCGACATCACGCAGGCGTAGCCGCTCTCGCGCGCCAGCTTCATCGCGTCGAGCGTCTCGGTGAGCGTTCCGATCTGGTTGACCTTGATCAGGATCGCGTTGGCGACGTTCTCGGTGATCCCGCGGCGCAGGCGCTCCGCGTTCGTGACGAAGAGGTCGTCGCCGACGAGCTGCAGGCTCCCGCCCAGGCGCTCGGTCAGCGCGCGCCACGTGCTCCAGTCGTCCTCGGCAAGGCCGTCCTCGAGCGAGACGATCGGGAATCGGCCGGAAAGCTCCTCCCAGAAGCCGATCATCCCCTCGCCGTCCTCCTCTCGACCCTCGAAGCGATAGCGCCCGTCCTCGTAAAGCTCGGTGGCGGCAGGATCGAGCGCGATCGCCACGCGGTCGCGGTGACCGGCACGGCCGGCCGCCTCGAGGACGGCTTCGATCGCCTCCTCGGTCGAGCCGAAGTCAGGTGCGAAGCCGCCCTCGTCGCCGACCCCGGTCGAGAAGCCCCGCTCGTGCAGCAGCGCCTTCAGCGCGTGGAAGACCTCGGCGCCGACGCGCATCGCCTCGGCAAAGGTCTCCGCACCGGCCGGCACCAGCATGAACTCCTGCAGGTCGATCGAGTTCTGCGCGTGGGCGCCGCCGTTGATCACGTTCAGCATCGGCACGGGCAGGATGTGGGCCTCGTCGCCGCCGAGGTGGCGGAAGAGGGAGACGTCCGCGTCCGCGGCAGCGGCCTTCGCGGCGGCGAGGGACACGCCGAGGATCGCGTTCGCGCCGAGGCGGCCCTTGTTCGGCGTCCCGTCCAGCTCGATCAGGAGCTCGTCGAGCGCGCGCTGGTCGCCGGCGTCGCTGCCGCGGACGGCCTCGGCGATCTCGCCGTTCGCGTTCGCGATCGCGCGCGTGACTCCCTTGCCGCCCCACGCCGAGCCGCCGTCGCGAAGCTCGAGCGCCTCGTGCACGCCGGTAGACGCACCCGACGGCACCGCCGCGCGGCCGAGCGCGCCCGACTCGAGCCGGACGTCGACCTCGACGGTCGGGTTGCCGCGCGAGTCGAGCACCTGCCGTGCATGGACGCGTGCGATCGCAGTCATTGCCCTACCTCCTTGGCCCGGTCGAAGTAACGGTCCTGCTCGTCGAGCTCGAGCTCGGTCCAGCGCTTGCCCTCGGCCTTGGCGAGCTCCTCGGCGCGCTCGACGCGAACGACGAAGCGATTGCTGGCGGCACGCAAGGCGAGCTCCGGGTCGACGTTGAGCCGCCGCGCCACGTTGACCGCCGCGAAGAGCACGTCGCCGAGCTCCTCGAACTGCCGCGGATCGGGCTCCGTCTCCGGTGCGGGCTCTTCGCCGAGCTCGGCCCTCAGCTCGCGCAGCTCGTCGTCGAGGTCTGTGAGTGCCCCGTCGACGTCCGGGTACTCGAAGCCGACTGCCCGCGCGCGCCGCTGCACCTTGCGCGCGTAGAGCAGCGAGGGCAGCGTCTCCGGAAGGTCGTGGAAGACCCCTTCGCGCTCCTCCTGCTCGCGCTTGATCCGCTCCCAGTTCTCGCGCACGCGGCCTGGGGTTGCCGCCTCGGTC
>DATLPH010000165.1:0-8499 GCA_035535855.1 Gaiellaceae bacterium | reverse complement strand
CGGCGCTGACGCGAACGTGTTCAACGAGCGCGGCCTGCAGTGCGTGAACCTTGCGAACGGCATGACCGACATCCACACGCCCGACGAGCGGATCGCCGTCGCCGACCTCGAGCAGATGGTGGATGTGACGCTGGCGCTGATTGACGTTGCAGGCGAGGTCGAAGGTGCCGCTTAGCCTGCGCCGCGGGCAGGTCTCGGCGATCCATGAACGCCACGAGGGGCTCGTTCGGCTGGAGGTGGACGGCGTGGCCTGCGTCGCCTACCCGACGCTGACGGGACCGGTTGCGCTCGACGACGAGGTGCTCGTCAACGTCCAGGCGCGTGAGCTCGAGCTCGGGTCCGGCGGGTTCGACGTCCTCTACGCCAACCTGACGCGCGGCCTGGAGCTCGCGCCCGAGGACGGTGCCCACGTGATGGTGCTGCCGTACACGCCGCTGCAGCACGCGAGGCTCCACGTCGAGGAGCGCGGCGAGTCGGAGGCGGCGCTCGACGGCATGCCCGTCGTCTGTTGCTCGCTGCACAGCCAGGTCGCTCCTGTCTGCGCCGGCCTGCAGGGTGTCCGGGTTGCCTACGTCCAGCTGGCCGGTGGTGCGCTGCCGGTCTCGCTCTCGGACACCGTGCGAGCGCTGAAGGAGCGCCGGCTCTTGGCAGCGAGCGCGGCCGTTTCTCCCTGTTTCGACGCGGACGTCCAGTGTGCGTCGGTCGCTTCGGCGCTGGCCTGGGCGCATGCCTCGTGTGAGGTTGTCGTGTGTGCGATCGGCCCGGGGATCGTCGGCACCGGCACGCGTCTCGGACACGGTGGCCTGGCGGTGGCCGAAACGGCCAACGTGACACATGCGCTCGGCGGCAGGGCCATCGTCGCGGTGCGGGCCTCGGGCGCGGACGAGCGGAAGCGTCATCGCGGGATCTCGCACCACACCGAGAGCGTGCTTGCGCTCGTGCACGGCGACGTGATCGTCCCCGAACAGGACGGCAGCAGCTGGCGGGAGGCCTGCGAGGGGCTGCCGCTCTCCCACATGGGCCGTGGGCCGGAGGAGGATCCCGAGTTCTTCGCGGCGGCCCATGCGGCCGGCCTCGCGGCGCGGGAGCTCGTCCGCTGATGGAGCAGCGCCGGCTGGGGCCCGTGGTCGGCCTCGGCACGTGGAACACCTTCGGCGGCGACGCTGATCTTGCCGAACGCGTGGTGGGCGCCGCGTTTGAGGCCGGCACGCGGGTCGTCGACTCCTCGCCGATGTACGGAGGGGCGGAGGCCTCGCTCGCTGTCGCGCTTCAGGGCCGGCGGGACGAGGCAGTCGTCGCGACGAAGATTTGGTCGCGCTCCGTCGAGGACGGGCAGGCGCACTTCGCGCGGCAGCTCGGCTGGTTCGGCAGGGTGGATGTCGGCAGGGTGGATGTCGAGCAGGTGCACAACCTCGTCGGGTGGCGCGAGCACTCGCCGTGGCTCGAGGCCGAGCGGGAGGCGGGCCGGATCGGCCGGCTCGGCGTGACCCACTACGACCGCTCGGCGTTCGGGGAGCTCGAAGAAGCGCTCGCGACGCGGCGTTTCGAGACGCTGCAGGTGCCGCTGAACCCCTTCGAGCGCGACTGCGAGGAGCGGCTGCTCCCGCTGGCGGAGGAGCTCGGCGTCGCGGTGATCGTGATGCGGCCGCTCGGCCAGGGTGAGCTGGCCCGCCGCGCGCCCGCGCATGAGGAGCTCGAGCCGCTCGCTGCGTTCGGCGTGCGGACCTGGCCGCAGGCGCTCCTGAAGTGGGCGCTCTCGGATCCGCGGGTCGACGTCGTCATCCCTGCGACGCGCAACCCCGAGCACGCACGCGAGAACGCCGAGGCGGGCGAACCCCCCTGGCTCGGCGCCGAGGAGCGGCGGCTCGTCGAGCGGCTCGCCGCCGCGTAGCCGCCGCGTCGGCCACGCCGTCCCGTAGTTCGGTTCGCCCGGCCTCCTCCCCAAGGCGATCGTAACCAGCGTCGACGCACGTGTCTGTGACGGTTCGTGCCGAAAGCGTGGCGCCCTGTCCACAGCGTGTGAGGCCCTTCGATCAGGCGCGAAAAGCTAGGGTCTCGCCCGATGAAGGTCGGCGTCGTCAACGAGATCAAGCCAGACGAGTACCGGGTTGCGCTCACGCCTGCGGGTGCCCGCGAGCTCGTCCAGCGCGGACACGACGTGCTCGTCGAGGGCGGCGCCGGGGACGGCAGCTCGTTCCCCGACGACGCGTACCGGGCGGTCGGCGCAACGCTTCACTCGGCCGACGAGGTCTGGGCCGACGCCGAGCTCCTGCTCAAGGTCAAGGAGCCGCTGCCGTCCGAGTACCCCCTCCTGCGCGAGGGCCTCGTGCTGTTCACCTACCTTCATCTCGCGGCGAGCGAAGAGCTCACGCGAGCGCTTGCCGAGAGCGGCGCCGCGTGCGTTGCCTACGAGACCGTCGAGACCGAGAACCACGCGCTGCCGCTGCTCGCGCCGATGAGCGAGATCGCGGGGCGACTGGCGGCGCAGGCCGGCGCCTACTTCCTCGAGAAGCCACTCGGCGGGCGCGGCCTCCTGCTCGGCGGCGTGCCCGGCGTGGCGCCCGGCCGGGTGCTCGTGATCGGCGGCGGCATCGTCGGCTACAACGCGGCCGTGATCGCCCTCGGGCTCGGCGCGAACGTCACGATTCTCGAGCGCTCGGTCGACCGCATGCGCCACCTCGACGAGATCCTCTCCGGACGCGTCAGCCTGGTCATGTCGTCCACACTCCAGATCGAGGAGTCGATCGTCGAGGCGGACGTCGTGATCGGCGCGGTGCTGATCCCGGGCGCGGTCGCGCCGAAGCTCATCACGCGCGAGATGCTCGGCGCGATGAAGAACGGCGCGGTGCTCTGCGACGTCGCGATCGACCAGGGAGGCTCAGCGGAGACCTCGCACCCCACCACCCACAGCGAGCCGGTCTACGTTGTCGACGGCGTGACTCACTACTGCGTTGCCAACATGCCCGGAGCGGTTCCGATCACCTCGACCAAGGCGCTCACGAACGTGACGCTTCCTTACGTCGAGGAGATCGCCAACCACGGGCTCGCCGAGGCGGTGGCCCGGGACGAGGCGCTCGCGCGCGGCGTCAACGTCCTCGACGGGAAGATCACGTACGAGGCAGTCGCCGACGCTCACGGCCTCGACTACCACCCGCTCGAAGACGTCCTGCCGCTGTCGCCGGTCTAGTTGCGGCTCGGGCTGATCTTCACGACCAGCCACGTGGTCCCGGCGGCGAGAAGGATCACGCACACGCCGAAGACGATCAGGCCCAGCAGTCCGAGGACGGTAGCCACGACCGCCCTAGAATAGCCGCGTGCCGCGCGCTTGCGTGATCGTGCTGGACGCCGTGGGCGCGGGAGCGCTTCCGGATGCCGACGCCTACGGTGACGAAGGCTCGGACACGCTTGGCAACGTGGCGCGTGCGGTCGGTGGGCTCGACCTCCCGAATCTCGAGGCGCTCGGCCTCGGAAACGTGGAGCCGCTGGAAGGGTGCCCGCCGCAGCCGGGCGCTCCGGCCGTTGCGGGCAGGCTCGTCGAGCGGTCGAAGGGCAAGGACACGACCGCGGGACACTGGGAGCTGATGGGCGTGGTCACGCCAACGCCGTTCCCGACCTATCCGCAGGGGTTTCCGCACGACGTGATCGACCCATTCATGCACCGCACCGGCCGCGGCGTGCTCGGAAACAAGCCGGCCTCCGGGACGGAGATCATCCAGGAGCTCGGGGAGGAGCACCAGCGCACCGGCAAGTGGATCGTCTACACGTCGGCCGACTCGGTCTTTCAGATCGCGGCGCACGAGGAGACGATCCCGCTCGAGGAGCTCTACGAGGCGTGCAGAGCCGCCCGCGAGATCCTCACGGGCAAGCACGCAGTCGGGCGCGTGATCGCGCGGCCGTTCGTCGGCGAGCCGGGGAACTACGAGCGCACGCCCAACCGCCACGACTTCTCGCTCGAGCCCAAACGGCCGAACTACCTGACGCTCGTCCGCGAGGCAGGTCAGCAGGTGCACGGCGTCGGGAAGATCAGCGACATCTTCGCCGGCTGCGACATCGACGAGTCGCGCCCCACGAAGTCGAACGTCGACGGCATCCAGCAGACCGAGACCCTGCTACGCGAGGTCGACGAGGGGCTGATCTTCACCAACCTCGTCGAGACCGACATGCTCTGGGGTCACCGCAACGACCCCGTCAACTTCCACCGTTGCCTGCAAGACTTCGACCGCCGCCTCCCCGACCTGCTCGATGCGCTGCGTGAGCAGGACCTCTTGATCCTGACCTCCGACCATGGCTGCGACCCGACCACGCCGTCGACCGACCACTCGCGGGAGCACGCGCTGCTGCTCGCCTACGTGCACGGGCGGAATGCGGCAGGACGGATCCACGAGGACGGCGAGTTCGCCGACGTCGGTGCCACCGTCAATGCCTGGCTCGGCGGCAAGCCGCCGCGGCGAGGCATTCCCGGCCAGGCGATCGTGGAGCCGTGACTAAGCCGGTGGCGACTGCCCGCTACCTCGTGGACGATCTCGACGAAGCCGTCCGCTTCTACACCGACCGCCTGGGCTTCGACGTTGGGCTCACCTACGGCCCGGTGACGATCATGCACCGGGGCGACCTGGAGCTCTGGCTGAGCGGGCCCGGCAGCTCGGGGCGAGACCAGGACGGAGCGGCACCGGGCGGGTGCAACCGGATCGTGCTCGAGGTGCCGGAGCTGGAGGCGGCAGCGGCGGGGCTCACCGCGCGGGGAGACCGCGTCGACGGGCCCGCGGGGAGCTGGCGCCTCGTCGAGGACCCATGGGGCAACCCGATCGAGCTCTTCCAGCCGAGATGATGCGTCTCAACGACCCCGAGCTCGTCCAGAGGCAGTACGCGACCGAGGACGGCCTCTCGACCCGGCGCGACGCGCAGCTCCGGTTCCTCGAGGGCACGAACGGATTCGACGTCGCCGTCGAAGCGGTGGTTGAGGCACGGCCGCGCAGGCTGCTCGATGTCGGGTGCGGGATGGGCCAGTTCGCGGCGGCGGTCGCCGAGCGGACAGACGCCGAGGTCGTTGCGACCGACCTCTCGTCGCGCATGGTCGAGCTCGCGTCGATGTGTGGCGTGGACGCGCGCCTCGCCGACGCGCAGGCGCTGCCGTTCGCCGAAGGGGAGTTCGATTGTGCGGTGGCGAACTGGATGCTCTACCACGTGCCCGATGTCGACCAGGCACTGAGCGAACTTCGGCGCGTTCTCGAGACGGACGGCACGCTCGTAGCCACGACCATCGGCGGCGAGCACATGGCGGAGGTCTGGGGGCTCGTCGGTTTCCGCGTGCCACTGCGGGAGTTCTCGCGCGAGAACGGCGAGGAGCAGCTGCGCCGTCACTTCGCGACAGTCGAGCGGCGGGACGTCGACGCGACGCTCCGCTTCCCGGACGAGGCCGCCGTGCACCGCTACGTCGAGTCGACGGTCTTCGCCGCTGCAGTGCCCCGGCCGCTGCCGAGCGTCGAAGCCCCCTTCCGTTCCCGAACGAGGACGACCGTGTTCGTCGCCCGCACATGATCAGGCCGGCCGAGCTGATCGAGCGCAAGCGCGACGGGGGTGAGCTGTCGCCCGAGGAGTGGAACGAGCTGATGCTCGCCTACGCGCGTGACGAGGTGCCCGACTACCAGCTGGCGGCGCTGTGCATGGCGATCTTCTTTCGCGGGCTGACCAGCGCCGAGACGTACGCGCTCACCGAGGCGATGATCGCCACGGGCGACACGGTCGACCTGCACTCGGCGCTCGGCCGAAAGGTCGTCGACAAGCACTCGACGGGCGGCGTGGGGGACAAGACCTCGATCGCCGTCGGCCCGATCGTCGCAGCCTGTGGGGTGCCGTTCGCGAAGATGAGCGGCCGCGGGCTCGGCCACACTGGCGGGACGCTCGACAAACTCGAATCGATTCCGGGCTTCCGGGTGGAGCTGTCGACCGACGAGTTCGTCGCGCAGGTGCGGGACGCGGGGATGGCGATCATCGGCGCGAGCGCGAACCTCGTCCCGGCCGACAAGAAGCTCTACGCGCTGCGGGACGTGACCGCGACCGTCGACAACTACGCGCTGATCGCCGCGAGCATCATGTCGAAGAAGATCGCAGGCGGCGCTGACGCGATCGTGATCGACGCGAAGGTCGGCGATGGTGCGTTTATGAAGTCGATCGAGGACGCTCGGGCCCTCGCCGAGGCGATGCTCGACCTCGGCTCCCGGACGGGCCGAGAGGTCGTCTGCCTGCTGACCGACATGGACCAGCCGCTCGGCAGCGCGGTCGGCAACGCGCTCGAGATCCGCGAGGCGATCGCTACGGTCAAGGGCGAGGCGCCAGCGGACTTCCTCGAGCTCGTGCTGGCGGCATGTTCCCGGCTGCTCGCGGTCTCCGATCTCGCGATCGACGAAGACGAGGCGCGCGTGCGCGCGACCACGGCGATCGCCGACGGCTCTGCCTTCGAGGCCTACGAGCGCTGGATCCGCGCGCAGGGAGGCGACCCGGACGAAGACGCCCTGCCGACGGCACCCGTCGTCCAGGAGCTCTCCGCCGAGCGCGAGGGCTACATCGGCGCCCTCGGCGCGGTCGCGGTCGGCCAGGCGGCGTTGCACCTGGGCGCAGGCCGCCGCACCAAGGACGACACGATCGACCACGCCGTTGGGATCCTCTGCCTCCGCAAGCGCGGGGACCGGGTGGCGGCCGGCGAGCCGCTCGCCGAGATCCACGCCGCAACGCAAGCCGCTGCCGACGAGGCCGCGATCGAGCTTCGCGCTGCGTACGAGATCGCCGATGAGCCGCCGCCGCAGCGGCCCGTCGTACTCGACGTCCTCGGCTAACCCGGCCGCCCGCACTACGCTGGCCGGATGCCCGAGCTTCCGGAGGTCGAGACGGTTCGCCGGCGCCTCGAGCCCGCGCTCGTCGGCCGCAGCTTCGAGCGCGTCGAGATTCTCGATTCGCGACTGACGCGTCCCTTCGAGCCCCTCGAGGTCGGGGCCGAACTGGAGGGGGAACGTGTCGCCGCCGTCGATCGCCGTGGCAAATATTTGATTGTTCGGTTCGAATCCGGTCGGGCTCTCCTGATCCACCTCCGAATGACGGGGAACCTGTTGCACGGCGGCAGCGGAAACAACGAAAGCGACCCTCACCGACGAGCAGTTGTCAGATTAGACGACGGCTCGGACGTCGTGTACCGGGACGTGCGCCGCTTCGGCACCTGGCTGCTGCTCGAGCCGGGCGAGCTCGACGGCTACCTCGCCGAGCGGCTGGGTAGAGAGCCCCTCGCCGCCGCGTTCACGACACGGCGCCTGGCCGAGGCGCTGCACGGGCGGCGCGCTCCCGTGAAGGCTGCAATCCTCGACCAGCGCCGCCTCGCCGGCGTCGGAAACATCTACGCCGACGAGGCGCTCTGGCGGGCGCGGATCCATCCCCAGCGTCCGGCCGGCGAGCTGGACGAGCACGAGCTGCGGGCGCTCCACCGAGGCGTTCGCGCGGCACTCAAGGCGGGAATCGCGAGGCAGGGAGCGACCCTGCGCGACTACCGCACGCCGGACGGCGGGACCGGCGCCATGCAGCACGAGTTCAAGGTCTACGGGCGAGAGGGCGAGCCATGCGACCGCTGCGGGACGCCGATCGAGAAGATCCGCGCTGCCGGTCGGGGCACCTGGTATTGCCCGGCGTGTCAGCGTCTCTAGGCCGTCCACGTTCATTGCGCGAACAGGGTGGCGACCCGCGTTTGAAGCCAGAGGAGAGCGGCAAGAGCAACTGTGCCGGGGGCGAGTAGGGGTCAGCTACAGGGCGGGGCGCGAGCCCCGCTCTCGCTATGCGGCCAGGCGCTCGAGCTCGCCGTTGCGATCGAGTTGCCAGAGCTCGGTGTAGCCGCCGATCGGCCGGCCGTCGATCAGGATCTGCGGCACCGTCCACCCGCCCGTGAGGTCTAGTAGCCGACGGCGAAAGCCTGGGTCGTCGTCGACCTGGATCTCCTCGAACTCGAGGCCGCGCGACTCGAGCAGCGTCTTCGCACGGACGCAGTACCCGCACCAGCGCGTCGTGTACATCTGAATCCTGGCCATGGCGAGTGGAAACGACGGAGCGCCGGGCGGATTCCCGGCCTGCTCCGCCTCTACACTTGTTCGGAGTGGGCCGCTCGTACAAGACCGAGGCGGTGGTGCTCCGTTCGTTCCGTCTCGGGGAGGCCGATCGGGTGTTGCACCTCTACACGCTCGACCGCGGCCGGGTCGGAGCGGTCGCGAAGGGCGTCCGTAAGACGAAGTCGCGCTTCGGCGCCCGCCTCGAGCCGCTCAGCCACGGCGAGCTGCTCCTGCACCAGGGCGGAGGGGAGCTGCAGACAGTCACCGGAGTCGAGCTGTTGCGGTCGCACCGGTCCTCACGCGAGGAGCCTTACCGCCTCAGCGTCGGCCTCATCGCAGCGGAGGCGATGCTCCGCCTCTTTCCCGAGCAGGAGGCGAACGAGCGCGCCTTCCGCGCCCTCGCGCGGTTCCTCGA
>DATLPH010000164.1:0-2903 GCA_035535855.1 Gaiellaceae bacterium | reverse complement strand
TCCACGGCCCGATCGTGCTGACGGTGGACGAGCGGGCGGCACGCAGCTTCGCGCGGGCCAGCGCAGAGTCGCGCTGGGCCGGCGCCCGCTAGAGCGCGGAGACCGCGGCCAGCAGGCCGTCGACTTCGTCGGCTGTGTTGTAGTGCACGATGCCGGCTCGAACGGCTCCGCCGCTGTCTTCGAGGCCGAGGCGCTTCATCACCTCGACCGCGTAGTAGTTCCCCTGCCACACCGCGAAGCCGGCGTCGCCTAGTCGCGTCGCGGCCTCGCGCGTCGGCACGCCGTCGACGTTGAAGGCGAAGGTGGCAACCCGGCCTTCCATCGTCGGGAGCCCGTAGAGCGTGACTTTGTCCGGGAGACCGGCGAGAAAGCGCTCGCCGAGCGTGCGCTCGTGCGTCTGGATCGACTCCCAGCCGATCGACTCGATGTACTCCACGGCGGCGACGAAGCCCGCGAGCAGCTCGTGCGGGAGCGTTCCCGTCTCGAAGCGGTGGCCGAGCGGCGTGTCGGACGCCGGCCGCACCTTGTATGGACGCCAGCTCTCGAGCAGCTCCGCCCGCCCGAAGGCGACGCCCAGGTGCGGGCCGAAGAACTTGTAGGGCGAGCAGATCAAGACGTCGACGCCCCAGTCCCCGACGTCGATCGGCCCATGCGGCCCGTAGTGGACGGCGTCGGCCCACGCAAGCGCGCCGGCATCGTGCGCGAGCTCGACGATGCGGCGGACGTCGGAGAGCGTCCCGACTGCGTTCGACGCGACGGGGAAAGCGACGACTCGCGTGCGGTCGCTCAGCTGCCGCTCAAGATGTGCGAGATCGAGTGTCGTGTCGTCGTTGATGTCGACGAAGCGGACCTCGAGCTGCTTGTCGTGCGCCAGCTCGAGCCAGGGCGACACGTTCGCATCGTGGTCGAGCTTGGTGACGATGATCTCGTCGCCTGCGCGCCACTCGCGCCCGGCAGTGCGCGTGAGTGCGAACGCGAGCGTCGTCATGTTCGCGCCGAAGATGGCCTCGTCCGGGCTGCACCCGAGGAACTCTCCGGCGGTCAGACGCGCCTGGGTCACGAGCGCCTCCGTGCGGCGGCTCGTCTCGTACGGGCCGCTCACGTTGGCATTCGACTCGCGGTAGTAGCGCGAAACCGCCTCGATCACGTCGTCCGGCACCTGGGTGCCGCCGGGGCCGTCGAAGAAGGCGAGCGGCTGGCGCAGTGCCGAGTACCGCGCGCGGACGGCCTCGACGTCGAAGGTGACGGTGGACACTGTTCGAGACGTTACTACGATTGGCGTAATGGCCCCGGCGACCAAAGAGCGCATCGACCAGGGAACGGGCACCGGTCTCGGCGCGCCGTGGAACGTCATCGTGCTGAACGACAACCACAACACCTTCCAGGGTGTCGCCAGCGCGCTCGCGTCGACGCTGCCCGAGGTGTCGTACGACCAGGGCCTGCGGTTTGCCGACCGGATCCACTCGAGCGGCCGCGCGATCGTGTGGTCAGGGCACAAGGAAGTCGCCGAGCACTACTGGCAGCAGCTCCGCGACTACGGTCTGACCATGTCACCGCTCGAGCGAAGCTAGAACGCGGTTCCATTCACGCGCCAGCGGTAGCGCGGTGAGGGCTTCAGCGAGGCGCCGACGAAGCAGTCCCGCTCGGCCTTGGCCAGCAACGCGGCGAGCTCGTCGCCCGGCGGCACCGGCTCGAGCTCGAGATCGAGCTGGACGTCGAGGTCGACGAATGCATAACGCCCGTCTTCGGGACGCCTCGTAACCAGCCCTGAGACGGCTGCGCTGGCGACGAAGTCGATCCCCTCGCGCTCGGAGTGGAACCGCAGGCTCTGGAGAGTGCAGCGCACGAGGCCGGCGAGAACCAGGTGCTCCGGCGTCCACGCCGGGTCGAGGTCGAGCGACGCGTGTCCGTCGGCGGTGACCCGGCCCGCGCGATCGAGCGCGACGGCATAGCGGAATTCCTTCGCCCCGGTTGGCACAGTCCTATCCTGCCCGGGGATGCGGAGGAACCGTCCGGACGGCGGCGTACTGTTCGCCCATGCGAAGACTGCGGCCGCTCAGCGAGGCGGAATGTTATGCCCGGTGTTATGGCGGTTGGGACGAGACCGTCCGGCTCGTCAGACTCGAGCCTCGCCGTGCGCGACGCGAGCTGGGGATCGAAGGCGAGGCCTTGCGGGTCCGCTTCGAGGAATTCCTCGAAGCGCGTGACCCCGCCGAGCTCGCCGAGCCCGAAGCAGCCTGAGTCGGCCATCCCCGACGTTGTGGCGCCCGAGCTGCGGGTGCTCTTCTGCGGCATCAATCCCGGCCGCGTCTCCGCAGCTGCGGCGGCGCACTTCGCCAATCCGCGGAACGACTTCTGGCGGCTCTTGCACGCTGCCGGGTTCACGCCGCGCCTGCTCGAGCCTGCCGAGCAGTTCCAGCTCCCCGCGTACGGCGTCGGCGTCACGAACGCCGCGTCCCGCACCACGCCGGGCTCGGGGGATCTGCGCAAGGCGGACTTCGAGGGAGCAGCCGACCGGCTGGCGGGAATCGCAGACGAGCTACGGCCGTCGTGGATCGGCTTCGTCGGCAAAGAGGCGTACCGCGGTGCGTTCGGCGAGCGGCCCGAGCTCGGCGTGCAGGAGCGCAAGCTCGGCGACACGCAGCTCTTCGTGCTGCCGTCGACCTCGCCGGCGAACGCTGCGGTGCCCTGGGACGAGCGCCTGCGCTGGTTTCGTCAGCTCGCCGCCGCGTCTAGCCGCGCCAGCGGTTCGTGATCGGCGTTCGCCGGTCGCGGCCGAATGCCTTCGGGTGGATCTTCACGCCCGGCGGCGCCTGACGGCGCTTGTACTCCGCCCGGTCGACCATCGAGACCGCGCGCTCGACGACGTCGCGGTCGAAGCCGTCCGCGGAGAGCTCCTCGAG
>DATLPH010000163.1:0-5394 GCA_035535855.1 Gaiellaceae bacterium | reverse complement strand
GCGGAAGAGGAGCTGCGGAAGGATTTCGACCGGCTGAAGGAGATCCTCGAGAGCTGAGGGCTATCCTTCGCGAGCCGCCCCCGTCGACTAGCGGCCTAGGTCACGGCCCTTTCAAGGCCGTAGCACGGGTTCGAATCCCGTCGGGGGCACCTCGGGCGGTTAGCTCAGTTGGGAGAGCGCCTGGTTTACACCCAGGAGGTCGCTGGTTCGAGCCCGGCACCGCCCATTGCGATCAGGCCGCGTGCGTCGGTCTGAGCTTCGCCTCTCCCCAGGCCTTGTTGCACTTCTCGCAGAACACCTGCACCGTCGCGCGCAGCGTTGGGTCGCCGACGTGACTCAGGACGTACGTCTGGCTACCCGAGGCGCGCTGCAGCGCCATGCGCTTCTTGCCCATGTGGATGAAGAGCTCCGGCGCCTTCTGCGTGCGGAAGTCCGGGCTCAGCCGCAGGATCAGGTGGCCCGAGGCGTCGCGCTCGATCGTCGCGCTTCCGGTCGTGCCCCAGGAGACCGTCTTGAAGGTCCCGCGCGCGAGGACCCCGGACGGCCCCTGGGCGAGGGCGCTCTCGGTGCCGCCGCGGGTGAGCGCGAAGCCGAGCGCGATTCCGCCGAGAACAGCCGCTCCAACGAGCGCCATGGTCAACCGTCGTGGACGGGAAATCGGCATTCGACTCGTACCTACTGTGCCACAACGACTTTAGATCTCTTGAAATCGCGCCTTCGCGCCGATAAGAGGGCCGTGGAGCCTGCGGAGTCCATCTGGCGCCCGCTCGGCGAGTTGCTCGTCGAGAAGGGTCTCGTCCTGCCCGACGAGCTCGAGCTTGCGCTTGCGGAGCAGTCCGAAAGCGGCCGGTTGCTCGGCGCGATCCTCGTCGAGCGAGGCTACGTCTCCGGTCCCGCGCTGGCCGTGGCGCTCGCCGAGCAGTACGGCGTCGAGCTCTCGACCGAGCGCGGCTTCGGCACCGGCCTGTGGGCCGAGATCGACCGCCGGCACCGTAGGGGCCGCGATCTTCCCGAGACCGACAACGGCGCAGACAACGTCGTCAAGCTGGAGCCGGTCAAGCTGAGCCCCGTCGAGGTCGTCCCCGACCTGGACCCGGCGCTCGAGCGGCTCGAGTCGGAGAACCGACGGCTGCAGGATGAGGTCGAGCGCCTGCACGGCGAGTTCAGCAAGCTGAAGCTCGTCGAGACCCCGGAGCCGGCCGCCTCGCACCTGCTGTTCGTCCCGACGCCCGCGCGCTACCTGCTGGTCGAGCGCGAAGGCCCCTCGCCCGAGCCGGGCTCGGAGCTCGAGGTGCCGGAGGCGGAGGATCGTTTTTTGGTCGCCAAGGTCGGCGCGGCGCCGTTCCCGGCCGAGCCGAGGCCCTGCGCGTTCCTGCTGCCGCTCGCCTGAGACTCGCCGCCGCTAGGCGGGAGGCTGGATGACGACCAGGTTCTGGGAGACGCCCAGGTAGTCGTAGAGCTGCTTGCCGGTGAGGTCGTCCACCGTTTGCTTCTCGCGCGGGACGATTCTGCCCGGCAGCGGGGGCTGCGCCTGCGGGAGCGTCTTGCGGAGCGGGCTCTTCAAGCTGCCCGAGAGGTCGTCGCGGCGGAAGAAGAGCGTCGAGGAGAGCGTCTTGTCGCCGGGCGCCGGCGGGTAGAAGATCAGGACGTTGTCGATCGGGTGCGCGTACTCGAGCGTATAGAGCGCGAGCTCGAGCGCCTCGCGCCGAAGCACGGTGCCGCGCGCAGTGGAGGGGTCGCCCTCCGAGAGCGCGCAGTTCTTGCTGGTGCCGCAGAGGATGAACATGGCGGTGTCGTTCTTGGTGTACTGCTGGCCGCTTGTCTGGCCCTTGTCCAACACGACGACGCCCTGGAAGTTCGACCCTGTCGCGCCGCTGACCTTGACCCCGACGAGCGGGTCGCCGGTCCGCAGCTTGTAGCCGTTGCCCACGTGCTGTGCGATCTCGAGCACCCGCTGTGAGGTCGACGACGCGGCCGGCGTCCAGCTCGACCAGGGGGGTGGGGGAAGCGGCCCTGGGCGCTGCACCAGGACTATGAAGAAGCCGACGCCCACTCCCACGGTGGCGCCGAGCACCAGGTATGCGAGCGCGAAGCGCCCGCGAGTGCCTAGACGGCCGGCCATGCCTTCTCCTTCGTGAGGTCGATCTTCGGGAGCTCGAGCTTCGCCGCCTCGAGGATCTCGACGAGCTCGTCGCCGAAGAGCTCTTGCTTCTCGATCAGCGCCTCCGCGATCTTCTCGACCGCCTCCTTGTTGTGCTCGACGAGGGCGTGCGCCGCGACGTAGGCCTGGCCGAGCAGCTGCGCCGCCATGGCGCGCTTGTCCCTGTCGCCGAGCACGCCTGCGAGCGGATCGTGGCCGAGCGGGCCCGCGTCGCCCGTGCGGTTCATGATCTGGATACCGATGTCCTCGAAGCGCTTCATGACCTCGTCCCGCTTGGTGTCGGTGGCCTTCGTGCGCTTGGCGACCACCTTTCCGTTCGAGCGGCCGTTCAGCGCCGGCTGCTCGGGCGCCATGCCGCACGCGCCGACCATCCAGGCCGCCCGGGCCGTCGCACTCTGGACGTCGCCTCCGACGCCGGTCGAGTTCTCACCGTAGAAGACGTGCTCGGCGGCCATCGCGCCGAGGGCCCAGACGAGCTGCGCGGCCTCGTCCGACTGCCAGGAGCTGAAGCGCTCCTCCTTCTCGCGTGCCTGGTGGTGGCCGAGCGCCGCTCCGCGGCGGCGGATCGAGAGGCGCGTCGACTCGGCGCCCTTCATGTAGACGTGCGCGGCGGCCGCGTGGCCTGCCTCGTGGATCGCTACGGCACGTGTCTCGTCCGGGATGTACTCGGTCCCGATCGCAGTGCCCGACTCGACGGTCGTCATGGCCTCGACGATGTCCGGCCAGCTGAAGGCGAGCCGCTGGTCGTGATGCGCCAGTGTGAGCGCCATCGAGCAGACCTGCTCGATCATCGCCGGCGAGTAGCCGTTCGTCACCCGCGCGAGCTCGTCGCGGCGCTTGTCGGTGTCGAGGTCCTCGTCGTGCGAGACCTTGGCCAGGTAGAGATCGAAGATGTCGAGCCGGTCGCGCTTGGTCGGGGTGCGGAACCAGACGTGGCGTCCCATCCGGCCCGGGCGCGTGAGCGCGGGGTCGAGCATCTCCACGGGCACGTTCGTCGCGCCGACGAAGTAGATCTGGTTCCCGATCGGGCGCGCATGCGGGAGGCGCAGCTCCACGCGGCCGACGCGACGCGGAACGACGTAGAGCGCGTCCAGCAGCTTGTTCACCACGTTCGTGGTCGCGCGGCGCATGAAGGGCGGGTTGTCAATCCCGTCCATCACGATCAGCAGCTGGTTCAGCGCGAGCTGGCCCTGGCCGCCGCCCATCATCCCCGGGAAGGCCTGGTTGACGATGCGCCCCAGGAAGGGTGTCGTCGCAGCGGCGCGCGGCTCACGCGCGGCGAAGATCCGCTCGCGCCAGACGCGTGACTCGAGCACGAGGTCCTCGCTCGAGTTGAGCGCACCGTTCGGGCCGAAGAAGCAGAGGTCGTGAAAGCTCTGTGGCCTCGGGCTCATTCCCGGCGAGCCCGGGCCGAGCGCCTGCCGCCTCATCCCGACGGCGTCGATCTCGTCGATGAAGACGATGCACTGGCCGCCCCACTTGCGCGCGAGCTTCTTGGCCTTGCGGGCCATCCAGCGCACGATGATCGCGTCCATGCCCATGAAGGTCTGCGCGAAGCCCGAGCCGGGGATGGTCACGATCGGCGAGTTGAACCCGGTCGCGATCGCCTTCGCGAGCATCGTCTTGCCCGTGCCCGGCGCGCCGAGGAAGAGGAGCCCGCGCTCACGTCTTCCGCCCGCCCGCTCGAAGGCCTCGCCCGACTGCCAGAGGTTGACGACGCGCCGAACCTCCTGCTTGGCCGCGTCCTGGCCGCGGACGTCGTCGAGGCGCACGCCCCAGTCCGCGTCGCCGGGCTCGAAGCCGCGGATCTGGGAGACGCCCATGATCAGCATCGGGCCGAAGAAGATCCCGAAGTTGAAGATGAAGAAGATGACGAACGTGAAGAAGAGCGGCGCCTGCCCCGGGGCCTTGGCCGCGCCGTCCTGAATCGCGCTCCAGAGGTCGCCGGCCGTTCCGGCGATGCTGGCTGCGTCCGCGCCTTGCGTCAGCACCCGCACGGCGTAGATCGCGAGGATCAGGAGGATGATCGCGTAGGCGACCTTGGCCCAGAAGTGCCAGAACCAGACGCGCCGGCGCGCAACGACGTCTTCTTCGCGCAGCCGCGGGTTGTCGACCCCGAACAGGCTCGGCCACTCGATGAAGCGGTGGAAGATCAGGTCGAGCATGCCCCGGAAGGCCGCGACGCCCAGGACGGTCAGGACGAGCGACCACCCGAGCGCGATTTCCTGCATCTTGTAGAGCCAGACGAAGAGCGCCGGGCTCGTGATGATCGCGACCGCGGTGGCGGCGCGGCGCAGGGCGCGCCACTGATCGCTCAGCGCGCGAGATTGATCGCCTGAGAGCGTGCCTGCGGCGGGCCCGGCCGTCATTTACGCAGTGTAGGGGTCACTAAGCTCAGTTACTTCGACGTGAAAGCTTCGGATCTGTTTGCAGCCGACGAGATTCGCCGGGCCCGCCGCTACCACCGGCCGCTCTACTTTGCGCTGCTCGCGGACTGGGTGCTCCAGCTCGTGATCCTGACCGCGATCGCCTTCGGGCCGCCCGGAAACTGGCTCTGGGCCGCAACCGGTGGACCCTGGTGGGTGCGGACGCTCGAGCTGACCGCGCTCGTCGTGGCAGTCTCGACGGTCGTCCGCCTCCCGCTCTCGGCCTGGCGCGGCTGGGCCCACGAGCGACAGTGGGGGTTCTCGACGCAGTCGCTCCGGGCGTGGCTCGGCGACGTCGGCAAGGGGCTCGTTCTCGGCGCGCTGCTGACCGGGTTCGCGATGGTCGGGCTCGTCTGGTCGGCGCGGGTCTGGCCGACGTGGTGGCCGGTCTTCGCCGCGCTGGGCGCGGCCTTGCTCGCGCTCGTCCTCAGCCTGTTCGCGCCGCTCCTCTTCGAGCGGCTCTTCAACCGCTTCTGGCCGCTCCCGGACGAGGACCTCGCGCGCGACCTGCACGAGCTGTCGGAGCGCGCCGAGGTGCCCGTGCGGACGATGCTCGTGGCCGACGCGAGCCGCCGCACGACCAAGCACAACGCATACGTCTCGGGGCTCGGCCCCACCCGGCGGCTCGTGCTCTACGACACCCTGCTCGAGGATGCGCCTCGCGGCGAGCTGCGCGGCGTCGTCGCGCACGAGCTTGGCCACCGCCGCTTCCGCCACGTCGCCTACGGGACGCTGCTCGCGATGCTCGGCGCGGCTGCGGCCGTCCTGGCGCTGCGGGTCGTCTTCGCCTGGGACGGGCTCGTCCAG
>DATLPH010000162.1:0-8126 GCA_035535855.1 Gaiellaceae bacterium | reverse complement strand
GGACACCTGATTTTAAGTCAGGCGCGTATGACCAATTTCGCCACCCCGGCGCGGCGAAGGATAGTCGCGGTGCGCCGCTAGAGCCCGGCCGGGAACTTGTAGCTCGAGGGGATCTTCCTCGGCGGCGTTCCGATCACGAAGGCGATCTCCTGGTGCTCCTGGAGCACGAGCGCGGCCGGGTTGCCCGCGTAGCGCTCGCCGTTGACGTAGACGTTCCACGGATACACCGGCTTGCAGTAGCCACCGACGCAGTTGCTGTTGAGCCGGACGCCCCAGACCCCGAAGAACTGGCCGAGGTCGAACTCCCTTTTCGTCGGCGACTCGACGTGCATGATCCCCGTCGGGTCGTGGGTGTGGAGCTCGGTGAGGAACTGCCCGTCGTAGATCCCGATGTTGGCCGGGACGGGCTCGTGCTTCCCGTTCACGAAGACGTCGAGGTGCTGGTGGATGTGGACTACCTGGCCCTCGGTGGTGAGGTCGTTCAGGCCGAGCGGACCCAGGCGATCGGGCAGCGTGTCGAGCCCCGCGTTCCACGGCGCCTGGCCGACCTGCAGGCCGACGAGGTTGCTGTTCGTCGGCACCTTCGGTGTCGCGACGTCGTTGCCGCCGCGCGTGAAGAAGTAGGCGCCGCCGCCAATCGCGGCGGCAACCACGAGGGCGGCCAGCACGATCCAGAGCCACCCGCGCGAGCCCGAGCCGGTGCGTGGGCGCTTCGGGTCGGAGCGCCGCTGGGGCGCCTGGACCTTGCGCGGAGGGGCCGGCGTGCGGGTCTTTTTCGCCATCGGACGCGCGATGCTAGCAAGGGGCTTGACGTGGGCATCGGGCCGCGATACTGTCCTCGCGTCAGATCCGGAAGGCCGCAAGGTTTTCCGGATCTGGCGTTTTTTTTGGCCCTGGCGGATACGATGCCTTACACCCGCAAGGAGGCCAGATGAGTTTCTTGGACAAGATTTTCGGCCGCGGCAAGAAAGCCGCGGGCGACCTGACCGGCGACAGCTCAATGCAGAAGGACGGCATGCACCAGGAGCAGGAGGGCATGGCGTCGGAGCGCGCCGACAGCGCGGAGCAGAAGGCACAGCAGGAGCGTGAGAGCGCGGCCGAGCACCACGCCGAGCGCAGCGACACGTAACCCGCTCCACAAGCCGGTTTGCAAGGGCGGTGAAAGCCGCCCTTGCCATGCCGTCCGACGGTGGCTCTACGGTTCGTCGGCTCAGTGACGATCCTCGCCACCATCCTCGTCCTCCTGATCGGAGGCAGCGCTCTCGCCGTCTGGCTCAGCCGCGTGCTCGACCGGTTGCTCTCGCATCGGAACGCCGAGGTCGACGGACGGCTCGAGGCGATCACGGAGACGATGGACCGGCGGCTCGGCGAGCTCGACACGAAGGTCGATCGCCGTCTCGAGGTCGCGTCGAAGCAGACGAACGCGATCCACAAGCAGCTCGGCGAGGTCGGCCAGGCCACCTCGCAGATGGCCGAGCAGGCGAAGGAGCTGAGCCAGCTGCAGCAGATCCTGCGGCCGCCGAAGGCCCGCGGCGGGTTCGGCGAGCTGCTGCTCGAGAACCTCCTGCGCGACCGGCTGCCGCCGACCGCGTTCGAGTTCCAGTACGGCTTCGCCGGCGGCGAGCGCGTCGACGCTGTGATCAAGGTCGACCGCATCGTCCCGATCGACTCGAAGTTCCCGCTCGACAACTTCGAGCGCATGCTGAACGCCGAGAACGACATCGAGCGGCAGCAGTTCGAGAAGCTCTTCGCGCGCGACGTCAAGACTCACGTGGACGCGATCGCGAGCAAGTACATCCGCCCGGACGAGGGCACCTACGACTTCGCCTTCATGTACCTGCCCTCCGAGGCGATCTACTACGAGCTCGCCTGTGGGCGCACCGGCGCGTTACTCGCGTACGCGAACGACAAGCGCGTCCTGCCGGTCTCGCCTACGACGCTCACCGCATACCTGCAAGTGGTCGTGCTCGGGCTGAAGGGCCTTCAGATCGAGCAGCACGCCCACGAGGTGATGGCCTACTGCGCGACGCTGCAGAAGGAGTTCGGGAAGTTCAAGGAGGACTTCGAGCTCGTCGGGACGCACCTGGGACGGGCGCAGAACAAGTTCCTCGACTCCGAGAAGCACCTCGGCAAGTTCGAGACGAAGCTCGAGCAGGCGGCCGATTCGGAGCCCGAGCTCGAGCCGGCCCAAGCGCACGAGCTCCCGCGCGCGGTCGACGCGGCCTAAGACCTAGAAGCGAAGCAGAGCGCCGATGCCCTCGACGGGCTCGAGGTCCTGGCGCTCGTGTAGCGCGCAGACCGTGCCGCCGTGGGCGAGCGTCTGGTGGACGGCGAGGTCGAGGCCCTCGTTGCGCTGCTCCATCTGGGTGCCGTCCAGCGGACAGGCGCCGCCCTCGGTCCCGATGCGGCCGCAAGCCGGGCACTCCCAGGCCGGCCGCTCGGCTCCGTCTTGGAACAGGAGCAGCTCGACCCGGCCGTCCGAGGCCGCCTCCAGCGTCGGGCCCCAGCCGGAGGCGGCGCGCCCGTTGCGGCCGGCCTCGGCACGCCAGCGCTCCACCGCTTCGATCTCTTGAGCGCCACGCCATTGCTCGAGCAACGGAGCGACCACCTCGAGCAGCTGGGCGGGGGTCGCATGCGCGTCGGCTGTCGTCCAGCCGATGATCGCCTTGCGCAGCTCGTGCGAGAGCTCGTCCTCGAACTCGCCGCGCGCCTCGTCCGACGCGACCACGATCACCCGCGGGCCGCGCAAGCGCCGAAACTCGCGGTCGAGCAGCTCCGCCACGTCCTTGAGGTGGTCGTGGACGAGCTTCTCGATGTGCCGCTGGTAGCGCGACTGCGACCAGCCGCCCTGGTCGTGGCGGCCGGGCGTCTCGTCGGCCTGCTCGGCGAGCTCCTCGAGCCTGCCCGCGCGCAGCCGGTAGAGGTCACCCCGTTCGCGCCCGACGACGACGACGAGCGCGCCCTCGCCGCGGCCGACCAGCGAGACGAGCGGCGCGAGATGGAGGCTGCGTCCGACCTTGACCACGTCGGGCACCCGAGCCCCCAGCGAGAGCGTTCTCCAAACGTTGTCGAGACGCGCGGAGAAGACCACGAAGCCGGTCGCGCCCTCGCGTTCGAACTCCTGCTCGAAGAACTCCCGCAGCCGGGTGACGTCGCTGCGCAGCCCCTCCTTCTGCTCGTGCGTGAGCTCAGCCCGCCGCGCCGCGTCCGTGCGCTCGATCCCGTCGATCAGTGCATTCACGCGCGTGTCCGCGTCGGACGGCATCGGCGTGTCACTCGGATCGAGATCCAGGTAGAGGCTGATCGCGCAACCGTTCTGCGCCCGAAAGCCCGCCAGGTCGCGCAGGCCGTCCCACGTCACTGTCGTGGCCACCAGAGTCCCTTCGCCGGAAGGCGGCGATTGTAATCACGGCGCCTCGGGGTAGGTGTCCTCCGATGGCGAATCCATTCGGCGACCTTTTGCTGGGCCTGAACGTCCTGCGCGAGCAGGTGAGGCAGAGCGTCGGCGGCGATGCCGACTGGCTGGAGCGCCTCGATCCGAGGCGACAGGCACCGCCGCCACGGAGCCTCGAGGAGCTGCAGGCCGAGCTGGACTCCCTGGTTGGGCTTGCGTCGGTCAAGGAGCAGGTGCGCGCGCTGCTCGCGTTCCTCGAGGTGCAGGGGCGACGGCTCGAGCATGGCCTGCCGGAGGTCGCGACCTCGCAGCACCTCGTGTTCCTCGGCAACCCCGGCACCGGCAAGACGACGATCGCGCGGCTGCTCGCGCAGATGTACCGCGCGATGGGGCTCTTGAAGAAGGGCCACCTCGTCGAGGTCGACCGTGCCGGCCTCGTCGGCGAGTACGTCGGCATGACGGCGATCAAGACCGACCGCGCGATCCGAAAGGCGCTGGACGGTGTGCTCTTCATCGACGAGGCCTACGCCCTCGCTCGGCCCGGCCGCTACGGCCCGGACTTCGGGCAGGAGACGATCGAGACGCTGCTGAAGCGAATGGAGGATCACCGCCACCGGCTGGTCGTCATCGTCGCCGGGTACCCGCGGCTGATGGGCGAGTTCCTCGACTCGAACCCCGGCCTGCGCTCCCGCTTCTCGCGGGAGATCACCTTCCCGGACTACTCGACCGAGGAGCTGTTGGCGATCACGGAGCAGTTCGCGCGGCAGAGCGAATACCGGGTCACCGGGGACGGAGCCGAGGAGCTGCGCCGCATCTTCGGCCGCGTCGAGCGCGGCGAGGGCTTCGGCAACGCGCGCTATGCGCGCACGATCTTCGAGCAGGCCCTGAACGCGCAGGCGCTCCGGCTCGCCGGTGTCTCGGGCCAGGCGCTCAGGCACCTCGAGATCGACGAGCTGATGACGCTGAGCGACGACGACTTCGCCGCCGCCGCGACTACCCTGGGCGAGGACGCGCGCGAACAGCTCCCCCGCCGCCGCCCGTGGTTCCGAGCGTCGGGAGACCCGAAATAGGCAAGCTGTGGGCCTGCGGGTCGCTTACTTTTGAGGAAGGTTCGACCGACCCCATTCGTTTAATACTCCGGAGGCAGAAATGAACGGGGAAACAAGAGAACTGATCATCATCGGCGGCGGCCCCGCGGGCTACACAGCCGCCCTGTATGCCGCGCGCGCGAACCTGGAGCCGCTCGTGATCGAGGGCTTCGCCTGGGGCGGCCAGCTGATGATCACGAGCGACGTCGAGAACTACCCGGGCTACGCCGACGGCGTGATGGGCCCGGCGATGATGCAGGACTTCCGCCGCCAGGCCGAGCGCTTCGGCGCGGAGTTCATCACCGACGACGTTACGAAGGTCGAGCTGAACGAGCCGCCCTTCAGCGTGTGGGTCGGCGACAAGGAGTACACCTCCGACAGCGTGATCGTGGCCACCGGTGCGAGCGCGCGCCAGCTCGGGCTCGAGTCGGAGCGCACGCTCCAGGGCCGCGGCGTGTCGTACTGCGCGGTCTGCGACGCGGCCTTCTTCCGCGAGAAGGAGGTCGTGGTCGTCGGGGGCGGCGACTCGGCCATGGAGGAGGCGATCTTCCTGACGAAGTTCGCCACCAAGGTCAGCCTCGTGCACCGGCGCAACGACTTTCGGGCGTCGCCGATCATGATCGACCGCGCCCGGGCGAACGAGAAGATCGAGTTCGTCACGCCCGCGGTGGTCGAAGAGGTGCTCGGCGAGGAGGGCCAGACGAGCGGCGTGCGGATCCGCGACCTCGACACCGACGGGACGCGTGACCTGCCCGCGCAGGGCCTGTTCGTCGCGATCGGGCACGACCCGAACACGAAGCTCTTCCTCGACCAGCTCGATCACGACGAGGCGGGCTACCTCGTGACGAAGCCCGGCTCGACGGCGACGAACGTCGAAGGCGTCTTCGCAGCCGGCGACGTCGTCGACCACACCTACCGCCAGGCCGTCACCGCGGCCGGCAGCGGCGCGATGGCCGCGCTCGACTCCGAGCGCTGGCTCGCAGCTAGCGAGGGCCACCCGGCCACCGCGCTCGCGGCTCCCCGCGAGGGCTAGCTCCGACCGACGCCGCCGCTAGCCTCGGCGCGTGGCCGAGTGGATCGACCTGCTCGACCCCTCCGAGGCCGAGCTGCGAACCGCGCTCGGCCGCGAGGTTCACGAGCGAGCGCTGGAGCAGCTGCTGCGACCGGCGCGGCACGACGACGAGCCGCGCCCGCGACTCGAAGGGCACGACCACTACGTCTTCGGGGTCTTCCTCGTGCCGATCTGCATCCGCGAGGAGGACCGCGTCTTCTACCAGGAGGTCGATGTGGTCGCGACGCGCGAGAAGCTCGTGACCGTGCGGAAGACCCCCGAGCACGGACACCCCCTCGACATCTCGGCGGCGCAGGCGTCGATCAAGCGCGAGCAGGAGCCACGCGTCGGTCTGATGGTCTACAGGGTCATCGACTTGATCGCCGAGTACTTTCTCGACCTCGTGGACGCGATCGACGACGAGATCGACGAGCTCGAGGAAGGAATCGAGCGCTGGCCGTCGAGCCAGATCCGCGGCCGCATCTCGCAGCTGCGCCACGACCTGCTGCACGTGCGGCGCACGGTGGCGCCGACGCGCGACGCGATCAGGCGCGTGGTCGACCGGCGGATCGACGTCGGCGAGGGCGAGGAGGTCTTGCCGCGCGACATCGAGCTCGATTTCGCCGACGTCTACGACAAGCTGCTGCGCGCCGTAGACGGGCTCGACCTCTCGCGCGACCTGCTCTCGAGCGCGCGCGACTACCACCAGGCGAAGATCGCCAACGACCAGAACGAGGTGATGAAGCGGCTGACGGTGATCGCCTCGGTGCTGCTCGTGCCGACGTTCATCGTCGGCCTCTACGGCCAGAACTTCCGCCACATCCCGGAGCTCCGCTGGGGCTTCGGCTACTGGTGGAGCTGGGGCTGGATCGTGGCCACCACGGCCGCACAGCTCCTCTTCTACCGCTGGCTCGGCTGGATCGGCGGCCCCCCGCTGGGCCGCCCGAAGCTCCCGCCGCTGCACCGCCTCGACCCGCGCTCATTGGCCGGCCGGCGTCGCAGGCCAGCCGACGGCAGCTAGCTACCATCGCGGCCGGTGCCGTACTTCATCTGCCCGAACTGCAAGGACCGCTCGATCGACCACGACCGGCGCGAGGGCCTGACCCAGCAGGCCGTGTCCTGCCACCGGTGCGGCTTCGGCTTCCTGTTCGAGCTGCTCGAGGACTACTACCCCGCGCCGAACACGGGCTTCGTCGTCTGCGACCGCGAGGCGCGCGTGATCGCAGCCGGGCGCGACGTGTTCGAGCTGTCCGGCTACCGCGAGCAGGATCTGATGGGGCGCGACGTGGTCGAGGCGCTCGGGCTCGAGGGCTTCGAGGGCGAGAGCCCAGCCAAGGTCGCCCTCGAATGGGGCGTGCGGCGAATGGGGCAGCAGCTGGAGCTCCGCTCCCGCGTCGGGCACCTGAAGCCGGTGACGGCCGACTTCTTCCCGGCCTACGACGAGGATGGCGGCTTGCTCGTCGCCGTCACGCCGCGCTAGCCTCCCCGAGCTCGGCCTCGACCCAGGCCTGAAGTTCTTCCAGCGCGTCGAGCGCCGACTCGAGCTCGCGCAGCTCGGCGCGGGCGGCGGCCTCGTCCACCGCGCCGAGCAGGCCCAGCGCCTCGAGCCGCTCGACCGCGACAGTGGTCAGCTCGCCCCGCGCCCGTTTCTCGATCTCTGCCTGCCGCAACCGCGAACGTGCTCGCTCGGCCCGCGCCGAGAGGCTCGCCGCCTCGCCCGCGAGCGCGTCCGCGTAAATCGCGAGGTCGACGCCACGCATGACCCGAGGCTACGCGCGCGCGTGTGACGTAACGGTCTCAACATCAACCCGACTTGCAGGACACAGGTCGTTGAGGACGCACACTTCGCAGCGCGGCCTGCGCGCCAGGCACACGCGGCGTCCGTGCCAGATCAGCAGGTGCGGGAAGACGTTCCAGTAGCGGCGCGGCACGAGGCGCATCAGGTCGCGCTCGATCTTTACCGGGTCGTCCTGGCGCGTGAGCCCGAGGCGCTGCGACAGCCGCCGTACGTGCGTATCCACGACGATGCCTTGCGCCTCGCCCCGCTCGGCGATGACGACGTTCGCCGTCTTGCGCGCCACCCCGGGAAGCCGGAGCAGGTCGCTCATGCGCTCGGGCACGCGGCCGTCGAACTCCTCGAGCAGCATCTTCATCGTCCCGAGCAACGATTTCGTCTTCTGGCGGAAGAACCCCGTCGCGCGGATGTCGTTCTCGAGCTCCTCCTGTGGGACGGCGAGGTAGTCCTCGGGGCGCCGGTACTTCTCGAACAGGCGCTCCGTGACGCGGTTGACGTTCACGTCCGTCGTCTGCGCCGAGAGCATCACCGAGACGAGCAGCTCGAGATCGCTGCGGTACTTGAGCGCTATCGTCGCGTCCGGATGCTCCGCCAGCAGCCGCTCGACGATCGGCACGATCCGCTCGCGCTTCGGCCCGACCCGGCGACGGGCCTCGGGCACATAGCTCCTGGCCACTAGGCGCTGTGCAGGCGCGGGCCTGCGCAGACGAGGTCGAGCGCGGGACAGTCGGAGCAGACGAACTCGTCAGGCGTCGGCCGGAAGTCGTTCGCCTGGATCCGCGCGATCGCCGCCGAGAG
>DATLPH010000161.1:0-7221 GCA_035535855.1 Gaiellaceae bacterium | reverse complement strand
AACGTCGAGTCCGCATGCGTGGCGAACTCGAGCATCCCGAGCATCAGCGCGATCCCGACGGGGTCGTTCACACCCGACTCGCCCTCCAGGATCGTGCCGGTGCGGCCTGCGACCTCCCGCTTGCCGAGCACCGAGAACATCACCGCCGGGTCGGTCGGCGCGAGTGCGGCCCCCAGGATCCCCGCGCCGATCCAGCTGAAGTCGAACAGGTAGCGGCCGGCGAGCGCGATCAGCCCGGCGGTGGCGAACGTGCCCACCACGCCGAGCACGGAGATCGGCACCGCGGCCACGCGGAAGCGCCTCCACCCCACGCGCATGCCGCCGTCGAAGAGGATCAGGATGAGCGCGACGACGGCGACCCGCTCGACGTCCAGGATCGACAGCTGCCGGCCCAGGCGCGGCCAGAAATGCGCGGCCGCGGCGGCGGCCAGCAGGAAGACCGCGGGCGCCGGGATCGGGATGCGCTCGCTGAGCCTGTTGGAAAAGACCGCTAGCGCCAGGATCCCGGCCACAATCAGGATGACGAGCCCGAAATCGGTGATCTCGCTCACGGAGCGAGCCTAGTTGCCGCTGCTGCTAGATCTCGGCCGTCAGCGCCTGCTGCGCCGCGTCCGTGGCGACCTCGACGGCGCGCTCGGCGGCGGCGATCCGCTCGTCCTCGGGAGCCATCGCGAGGTTGACCGCGACGAGCTTGGCAGAAGCCCGCGCGGCGCCAGCGGCGAGCGCTGCGGCCGCGGCGGCGTCGGCCCGCGCGGCTCCGTCGGCCCGGGCGGCCGCCTCGGCCGCGAGCAGCGCGACGTCAGCGGCGGTCTCGGCGAGCGCCAGAGGAACCTCGGCCGCCTTGGCCAGTGCGCGGGCGAGGCCCGAGTCTTTCCGCTCGAGCGCGCCGAGGGCGCTTTCGTAGGCGCGCGAGTCCTGCGAGGCCAGTGCCAGCAGCCGGTCGCGCAGCTCGATCGCCTGCGCGCCAATGCCCGCCGAGTCGGTCCACGCCTCCGAGCGAGCCGCAGCCTTGGCGACGAGCGCCGCGGCAAACGCCGCCGAGACGCCTGCGACCCAGCCCGAGGCCGGAACCGCGTCGGCCGCAGAGATCTGCTCGGCGAGCTCCCGCGCCTCGGCCATCTCGCTCAGGGGAAGAACTGCTTCCACGCCGTCCACCAGTCGTCGGCGCGGGAGACGATCATCCGGTCGTCGACGATCTCGACGCCGTGCCGGTGGTGAAGCTTGGCGACCGGGTCGGTCCACTTGTACTCGACCTTGATCTCGCAGGGCTTGCCCGGGTCGTACGGGGCGACCGCCTCCAGGTCCTGCAGCGCCTGCTTCGCGCCGGCCTCGATCAACTCACGTGCGCGTGCCGGTACCAGGCTGCGCGCGCTCTCGACGCCCGTGCCTTGCTTGACCTGCACCGTCGTCAGCCCGTCGCCGAGCAACTCCGTGGCCTCGCGACAAGCGGCCTGGTCGCCCGTGACCATCAGCACGGGACAGCCCCAGGTGCCGCAGAGCGCGGCGTTGATCCCGGTCTCGCCGACGAGCGTGTCGTTGAACCAGAGGTTCTGGAAGTTCGGGCCCGAGATCGTGTGGTTGAGCACGCCGTCCGCCACGCCTGCTCGCGCGTGCATCCCGACGAAGAGCGCCCCGTCGACTCCCTGCTCGAGGAAGTCGGTGTACTCGGTCCACTCATCCTGGACGACGAACTCACACGCCGGATCGAGGTCCTCCGCGATCAGCGAGTTGAACGTGTACCCGTTTCCGGCACCGTGGCAGTCCATCACCACGATCTCGGTGGCGCCCGCGGCCTTCGCGCCTCGAACGGTGGCGTTGATCTCCTCGGTGTAGAGCTTGCGGGCCTCCTGGAAGAGGCCGGCGTCGCCCTTCGGGCCGGTTTGAGCGCCCTTGACGATCCCGGCGACGCCCTCGATGTCGCTGATGATGAAGACCTTCACGCTTATAGCCTTGCACGTCGTGGACACCAGGCTGGCAGGGAAGCGCGTGCTCGTGACCGGAGCGTCCGGCGGAATCGGATCCGCCTGCGCGCGGGCCTTCATGGCCGAGGAGTGCTCGGTCGTGGCGCACTATCACCGCGGGCGCGAGCGGGCGGAAGCTCTCGGGGCGGAGCAGGTGGTCGGCGCCGACCTCACCGTCGAGGAGGAGGTCGAGCGCCTGTTCTCCGAGGCCGGCGAGCTCGACGTGTGCGCCGCCGTCGCCGGCGTGTGGCCCGAGGAGGACGTGCCGGTCTGGGAGCTCCCGCTCGAGCGCTGGGAGGAGACGCTGCGCACCAACCTGACCGCAACCTTCCTCACTGCGCGCGGTTTCCTGCGCGGGGTCGCCCGCCAGGGGCACGGCTCGCTCGTGCTCGTCGGCTCGACCGCGGGCCTGTTCGGGGAGGCCGGTCACGCCGACTATGCGGCGGCGAAGTCCGGAATCGTCGGCGGGCTGCTCCTGAGCCTGAAGAACGAAGTGGTGCGGGTGGCGCCTCGCGCGCGCGTGAACGCTGTCTGCCCCGGGTGGACGGAGTCGCCGATGACGCGCGGCTCGCTGACCGAGGAGACGCTGCACCGCGTCACCCGGACGATGCCGCTCGAGAAGGTCGCCCAGCCGGAGGACGTCGCGTCGCAGGTCGTCGTACTCGCCTCCGACGCACTCTCCGGCCACGTGACAGGCCAGATCATCACGGTGGCAGGCGGCATGGAAGGCCGCCTGCTGCGCTGAAGAAAACGCCGGCGGCGGGGCCGCCCGCCGCCGGAAACTCCGTGAGCCGCAGGACGAAGTGCCGTCAGTCCCGGGGCCGCAGGAGCCACCGCTGAATCGACAGCCAGGCGCCGGAGCTTGAGCCCAGAAATACATCAGGCGGGCCCGCCGCCCGGGCCCGCCTGAGTCTCCCGTGAGAGAGCCGCAGTTACATCTCCGGAGGGGCCTCGCCGCATCGGGCCCTTTCCGTAACGGAGGGCCCCGCCGCATCGGGCCCGCTCCGTGTTGACGATCTGCCCTCGCCGCATCGGGGCGCTCGTCGTTGTTGCTGGCGGAGTATTGCGCCGGCCCGGTCGCTTGATCTATCACCCTTTAACGGTTGACCGCATCACTTCACTCGAGGCACCGCTTGCGGTGCCGGTTTCAGGACGCGCGAGCTCTTGCTCGTGCGTCTGTCTGAACTGACCGGTCGACCCGCAGGAAATGGCGCAACGGCCGGGTCAGTAGAGTCAAAGCGGTATGAGCAGCCGATTCGAGGAGCGTTTGAGCACCGGCCCGATCGTCGTCGGCGACGGAGGCATGGGCGTTCTGATCACCAGCGCCGTCCCGCGCCTGCGCTGTCCCGAGGAGGCGAACCTCCGCGCACCCGAGAGTGTCGTGACATTGCACACGAGCTTTATCCGCGCGGGAGCCGACCTGATCGAGACCAACACCTTCGGCGCGAACCGGCGCAAGCTCTCGCAGCTCTACCTCGAAGACGAGTTCGAGCGGATCAACAGCGCGGGCGTCAAGCTGGCGCGCGAGGCGCGGGAGGTCTCGGGCCGCGAGGTCTTCGTCGCGGGCTCCATCGGGCCGCTCGGCGACCTAGCCGTGCCGCCCGAGCAGCGCGCAGAGCTCTTCGCCGAGCAGGCAGCCCTCCTCGACGGGCGCGGGATCGACCTGTTCATGATCGAGACGTTCTACGACCTCGACGAGCTCGAGACCGCGATCGAGGCGGTGCGGGGGGTCTCCTCGCTGCCGATCGTCGCCACGCTGACCTTCGACGAGGGCGCGGAGACGCTCGCGGGCGTCACCGGCGCCGAGGCCGCCGAGCGCCTGCGGCCCATGGGCCTCGCCGCGATCGGCGCCAACCACGGCGCCGGGCTCCACGCCGCCCTCGGAGCGCTCGAGTCGATGGGCGGAGACGGCGACCTGCCGCTGGCGGCGCTCCCTAACGTCGGCCTCGCCAGCCTCAGCGGCGGCCGCGTCATCTATCCGCACGCGACGCCGGAGTACTTCGCCGAGTTCGCGGCGCACGCGCGGCGGCTGGGCGCGCGCCTGATCGGCGGCTGCTGCGGCACGACGCCGCTCGAGATCGCCGCGATCGCCTCCGCGGTCGAGCAGGAGCGAGAGCCGAGCGCCCCGCTCGATGTCGTCGAGCGCGAGCTGGTCGAGCCGCGGCTCGACGGCCGACCGTACGAGACCGAGCTCGCGCGGAAGCTGCGCGAGGGCGAGTGGGTCACCTGCGTCGAGCTCGACCCGCCGAAGGGCGGCACCTACGACGCGATGCTGGGTGTCGCGCGCCACCTGAAGCTCTCCGGGAAGGTCGATCTCGTCGACATCAACGACAACCCGATGGCTCGGGCCCGCGCGAATGCGCTGATGGCGTCGGTCGCGATCGAGCGCGAGTGCGGCATCGAGACGATCCCGCACGTCACACCGCGCGACACCTCGATCATGGGCCTCGAGTCACTGCTCCTGGGCGCGCACGCCGAGGGCGTTCGCAACGTGCTCTCCGTGACCGGCGACCCGCCGGAGATCGGCGACTATCCAGGGTCGCAGGGCGTCTACGAGGTCGACTCGATCGGCCTCTCGCAGGTCGTCTCGCAGCTCAACCGGGGCGAGGACTACAACGGCAAGGGGATCGACGCGCCCACCTCGTTCTTTCTCGGCGTGGCCGTGAACCCGTCCGCCGACGACCTCGAGACCGAGGCCGAGCGCTTCCGCCAGAAGATCGAAGCCGGCGCGAGCTTCGCGATGACCCAGGCGCTGTTCGACCTCTCCTACCTCGACCGCTTCGAGGAGCTGATCGGCGGCTGGCCCGTGCCGCTGCTGCTGGGGATCTTCTACGTGCGCAGCTACCAGCTCGCCGTGCGCCTGCACAACGAGGTGCCCGGGATCGTCGTGCCCGAAGAGGTGCAACGGCGCCTCGAGCAGGCCGGCCCGAGGGCGGGCGCCGAGGGTCTCGCGCTGGCGAAGGAGCTGTACGCGGAGGCGCGCGAGAAGGTCGCGGGCGTCTACGTGATCCCGCCCTTCAAGCAGCCCGAGGCCGCGCTCGACCTGCTCGACTAGCGAGAGCAGGGGCCGGTCGACACCGGGCTTGCCGCGTCCTGGAGGTCCTCCCTCACGACCGAGGCCGGCACGCCGTAGCCGCCGCCGTTCGCGCGCGCCGCGAAGACCGTCGTCTGCACCGCGCCGGAGGCATCCACGGCCGGGCCGCCCGAGTTGCCGTGCTCGACGTTCCCGCTGAGGCTTGTCACCACGCGGCGTGTCGGGCCGCGGCCGTAGGCGTCCTGGGCGAGCACGGTCGAAGTGACGCCGATCCGTCCCGGCGTCGCGGCCAGCGCGCCGTTGAGCGGGTAGCCCACGATCCCGACCGCCGTGCCGGGCTTCGGGTCGACGAGCCGCAGCGGCCTCGTGTCCAGCCCGGGCACGTGCAGGACGGCGACATCGTCGTGCGGGTCGAACGCCACCGCCTGCGCTCGGAGCTGGCTTCCGTCCTCGCCTACGACTGTCGTGTCGTCCTCGCCCGCCACTACATGGGCGGCAGTCACGACCAGCTCGGGCCCGGCAACCCAGCCGCTCCCCTCGATCCCGAGCCCGCAGGCGGTGCCGAGCACCCGCACGACGCTGGGAGCCGCTGCTCTAACACCCGGCTTCGCGAGCACGCGCGGGTCGGGCGGCTCAGACGGCACGGGCGGGCCGGCGAACGTGGGGAACGGGTCGATCCGCGCGAGCGCGTTCAGCAAGCGACGCGGCGGCACGATCGAGTTCAGCTGCTCGAGCACGGCGGAGCGCTGCACCGTCCGCCGCAGGTTCGCCTGGCCGGGGAGCTGCAGCGCCATCGCGCCGAGCACCCAGACGAGCGCGAGCCCGACGAGCGCGCCGGCCAGCACGCCCCCGGCCGAGTCGACGGCGCGGATGCCACGGCTCCGCTGCCGGCCGCGGATGAGCGCGCCGATCGTGCTCCCGAGCACCTCGAACCCGATCGCCAGCGCCACCGCCGCGACGAGCGCGACCAGCGGCGCATACGGCGAGCGCGGCCCGCTCGTGAGCAGGAGCGGCGCGAGCCGGCCGCCGATGAAGGCGCCGAGCAGCAGGCCCGCGAGCGAGAGCCCGCTCCAGACGAAGCCCTGCACCAAGCCACCGAGGGCCGCGAGCAGCACGAGCCCGACCGCCACCCAGTCGACCGCAGTCACAGCCGGGTTAGGCTAGACAGCGTGGACGGCTCGGAGCTGCAGGAGTTCATCGACCGCTACAACGCCGCCTGGAACGACCACGACGTCGACGCGATCGTCTCGATGCACACGGAGGACTCCGTGTTCGAGAACCACGTCACGGGCGACGTCAACGTCGGTCGCGAGGAGATCGGGCGCGCCATCGGCGGCATCTTCGCGGTCTTCCCGGACCTCGCGTTCGAGACACGCCGCGCGTACGTGCGCGACGACCTGGTCGTCCAGGAGTGGACCGCGAGCGGGACGCACGAGGGCACGATGACGCGCTCGGGGATGGAGGTACCGCCGACCGGCCGCAAGGTCGAATACAAGGGCATGGACGTGATCCCGATCCGCGACGGCCTCGTGGCCCGGAAGGACGTCTACTCGGACTCCGTCACCCTGCTGCGGCAACTCGGCCTGACGTCGATCTAGCCCGCCCTCGGATACACTTGCCCGTCCCCGGGGGCGTAGTTCAGTTGGTTAGAACGCCGGCCTGTCACGCCGGAGGTCGCGGGTTCGAGTCCCGTCGCTCCCGTCTCTCTACACGCCCTCGTCAGTGGAGTTGAGCGCATCCGCTGCCGCCGCGAGCCAGCGGCGCGCGCGGTTCACGTTCGGGCCGTCCGGCGCAAGCGCGACCGTCTCCGACTGCAGCTCGGTCATCACCAGCAGCGCGCGCCGCGGGTCTGCCTCTGAGAAGGCTTCTTCGAGTCGCTCGGCGAGTCGATCGGGCTTCACGGCGAGCAGCGCTACGCGTGCCGCGAGCCGCTTGCTCGTTGGCTCCCAGACCCGGTTCAGCGCGTAGACGATCCGCATGAGACGCGAGGCGTCATCCACCATCCGCTCCGTGCGCGCGAGCTGCTCGCCGGGGCGAACGAGCGTGAGCAATCCCGCCGGCGCGTACCCGCCCCAGGTCAGAGCGGCGTCTTCGATCTGCGCGATCGCCAGCTCCTCCGGGTAGTCGCTGAGTCGCGCTTGCCAGCGCGTCAATGAGCCGCGCGTCCGTAGCGCTACGCCGTTCGCGATCGCCTCGGCGCCCGACGAGGTATCGCCGCGGAGGATC
>DATLPH010000160.1:0-6132 GCA_035535855.1 Gaiellaceae bacterium | reverse complement strand
TGGCGTCGAGGCTCGCGAGAGCTTGGGCGAGGACGAACGGGAGGCCGCCGACCCGGACGAGCTCGAGGCGCTCCGGATCGAGACGGGCACGCCCGACTGGGGTAAAGAGATCGACGAGAGCATCCTGCCCGCCGAGGCGGGGCTCGATGAGACGCACGTCTCCTTCACCAAGGGCTGCTACCCCGGCCAGGAGCCGATCGCGCGCCTGCACTACCGCGGCCGCCCGAATCGCCGCCTGCGCGTGCTCGAAGTCGCCGACGCGAAGCCCGGCGACGAGATCCTGCTGGGCGAGAAGCCGGTCGGCCGTGTCACCAGCGCCGTTCCCGGCCGGGCGCTCGGTTATGTCCGCCGTGAGGTCCCGGACGACGCCGTCCTGAAGATCGGCGGCGCCGAGGCGCGGCTACACTTGACCACCCCGCGCCCGTAGCTCAGGGGATAGAGCGCTGCCCTGCGGAGGCAGAGGTCGCAAGTTCGAATCTTGCCGGGCGCATTGCCGTGCGACGCGACGCGTCGCGGCTCCCTGATAGAAGCTTCCGCCCGTGACGATTGCGCTACAGGTGCTCGTGTCCGGGCTCGCGGCCGGTGGGGTCTACGGGCTGTTCGCCGTCGGTTACTCGCTCATCTACCGCCTGACCGGGATCGTCCACTTCGCGTTCGGGGATCTCGTCGGGCTCGGGATCTTCGCGACGCTGCTCATGCTCGCGGGGACGAGCCCCGTTAGCCAGTCGGGCGCACATGAGCCGCGCTTCCTCTTCGCGCTGATCGTCGGGCTCACCGTTTGCGTGCTCGCCGGGATCGGCACCTACGTCGGGCTCGTCCAGCCGTACCTGAGCCGGGGCTCGACGATCGGCTGGGTCGCCGGGACCGCGGCGGTCGCGTTCGCGATTCGCGCGGCGATCGGCGCGACGTTCCAGCGCTCGAGCTACGTCTTCCCCGACCCGTTGCCGTTCCACGACGTCGGCCACGCCGGGTTCGTCCACCTCGGAGGCGCTCAGGTCGAGGCACGCGCCTTCTTCGTGATCGGGCTGGCGGTCGTGCTGGCGCTCGGCTCGGCGTGGTTCCTCGAGCGCACTCGCTACGGGCGGGCACTGCGCGCGATCGCGGACGAGCGCGAGGGTGCCCAGGTCGTCGGCGTGCCGGTCGAGCTCCTGATCACGCTTGCCTTCGGGCTCGTCGGCGCGTTGGCGATGATCGCTGCGGTCGCCGCCGCCCCCGGCGAGGCCGTGAACGCGAACACGGGCACGCTGCTCGGCCTGAAGGGCCTCGTCGCCGCACTCGCCGTGCGCTTCGGGCCACCGCTGTGGGCCTTCGCCGCCGGGCTCGTCCTCGGAGTCGTCGAGGCCGCGATCGCGAACGTCCACCTCGGCGGCTGGCAGCTCGGCCCGTCCTACCGCGAGGTGCTCCCGTTGGCCTTCGTCCTCCTGCTGATCTCGGTGCGACCCTCGGCCGAGGCGCTCGAGGAGCAGGAATGAGCCTGCTCGGGCAGACCGCGGTCGAGTTGCGCCGTGCGGCCAGGGAGGCACGTGCGCAGTGGACCGGCCTTGCCTGGGCGGCGGTCGCCGGGCTCGTGCTGCTCGCGGCTGTGCCGTTCCTGTCGATCCCCGGTGTGCGGCTCGACGCGCTCGCCGACACCGCTTACCTCGCGCTGGCCGCGACCGCGCTCGGCCTGACCGTAGGCCCCGCCGGGCTGCCTTCGCTCGGCACGGGGGCGTTCATGGCCATCGGCGCCTTCACGTCGGCGCTCCTCGTCGCGCGCTCGGGCTGGCCCCTCGAGCTCGCCGCCCTCGCCGGCACGGCCGCCGCGCTCTTCGCGGGCGTTGTCTGCGGGGGAGTGGTCCGCCTGCGGCGTGTGTTCGTCGCCGTCAGCACGTGGCTGCTCGCCTGGCTCGTCTGGCTCTTCCTGCTCGCGTTCCCGTCGGTCTCGGGCGGCTCGCAGGGTCTGATCCTGCCGCCGAAGACGCTGCTCGGGCTCGACGCGACGCCGACCGTGCACTTCGAGACCGCCCTCGTGCTGACGGCCCTGACCGCCCTAGCCGTCGCTGCCGCACGGCGCGGGGCGCCGGGGCTCGAGCTCTCGGCGCTGAAGCAGGCGCCGGCGCTGGCGACCTCGCTCGGCGTACGGCTCGCGCCGCGCCGGCTGGCCGCCTTCGCGGCGACGGCGGCGATCGCGGGTCTCGCTGGAGGTCTCTCGGTCCAGCTCCAGGCCGTCGCCGATCCCGCGAGCTACGACCCGTTTCTCTCCTTCAAGCTGCTCGTCGCCGTCCTGCTCGGCGGCGCGGCCGCGACTATCGGCCCGGCGACGGGAGTCGTCATGCTCGGCGTGATCGGGCTCGTCTCGGGCCCGCTGGCCCGCGCGCTTCAGCTGCCGCTGGAGCGCTTCGACACCGCCGTCGCCGCGGTTCTGCTCGTGTTCGTGCTCGCCTTCGGCGGCCACGGAATCGTCCCGTGGCTGCTTAGCCTCGTGCGCCGCGAGGAACCCCCGCCCCGCCCCGCCGCCGCCCCCTCGCCGGCCGCCGCGCCGCGACCGCACAGGCCCGTCCTGCGCGCGCGTGAGCTCCGCAAGGCCTTCGGCGGCGTCATCGCCGTGGACGGCCTCTCGCTGGAGCTCGCCCGGGGCGAGACGGCTGCGCTGATCGGCCCCAACGGCTCCGGCAAGACGACGGCGCTCCGCCTGATCTCGGGAGCGGCCGCTCCCGACCAGGGCCGGATCGAGCTCGACGGCTCAGACGTCACCCGTGCGACCACGGCCAACCGCGTGCGCCTGGGCATCGCGCGCACGCTGCAGAACGCCTCGGCCTTCCCGGAGCTGACCGCGCTCGAGAACGTGCTCGTCGGCCGCGGTCCCTGCCGCCGGCACGGAGGCCTGGGCCGGAGCGCGCTCGCCACGCCCCAGGCCCGCCGCGAACAGGCCGCCGCCGAGGCCGCGGCACTGGAGGCACTCGCACTCGTCGGGCTCGAGCGGGAGGCCGACGTGCCCACTCCGGAGCTGACGACCTCGCAGCGCAGGCTCGTCGCGCTCGCAGCGGCGCTGGCGACCGAGCCGCAGGTCCTGCTCGTGGACGAGCTCGCCTCGGGTGCCGGCGCGGACGAGCTCGACGGCCTGGCGAGAGCGGTCGACCGCATCCGTGGGCGTGGCGTCGCCGTGCTGGTCGTCGAGCACAATCTCAGCCTCGTTCGCCGCGTGGCCGACCGCGTGTTCGTCCTCGCCGCAGGAAGCCTGATCGCCGAGGGCTCGGCCGCCCAGGTGGCGGCGAGCGGCGCGGTTCAGGAGGCGTACCTCGGGACCGCGCGACTGTAGGCTCTTCGGCGTGCGCCGGCTCGCGATCTTCCTCGCCGGTCTCGCGCTGCTCGCCGCCGGCTGCGGGAAGAGCTCAGGCTCGGAGAACGTCGGCGAGCTGGTGATCGCCGTCGACGTGCCCGTCACGGGCAGCCCGTACGTCGCGCAGACGATCCGCCAGGGCGTCGAGCTCGCGGCCTCCAACCTGAACGGCGGCGGAGGCGTTCGCGTGGGGAACAAGAGCTACCGGCTGAAGGTCAAGCTCTACGACAACCATCTCTCCGCGCGGCGGGCCGTTCAGGACACGCGACGCGCGCTGGATGCAGGTGCGGCCGCGATCGTCACCGACGGCACGGGCGTCGACGCGACCTGGGAGCTCGCGCGGCGCGACGGCGTCTCGGTCGACATCGCCTACGACGGCGGGACCGGGCTCGTCGACGCCGAAACGCGGCCGAACGTCTTCCGCATTGCGCCGACGAACCACGGAATCGCCTTCCGCTATGCCGAGTATCTGGTCCCGAAAAAGGTGAAGGTCGGGCTGCTCTCCGACGACAGCGCGTACGGTCGCGAAGGGGCCGCCGACGTCGGCCGCGCGTTCTCGGAGAACCCGGAGGCCGTTGCGTTGAAGCTGACGCTGCCCGCCGGCCAGACGGACGTCACGCCGCAGATCCTACGAGCACGCCGGTCGGGTGCTACCGCCCTGCTCGTCTGGGGCCAGGCGCCGACGATCGCGGCCGTGCTCTCGGCCGCGCGCAGCATCGGCTGGCAGGTTCCGGTGTACGCGCCGCCGACGGGAGTCGACCCGTTCATGCGCCAGCAGCTCGCCGACCACCCGGAGTGGGTGGACGGACTCACCTTCGCCTCCGGGAGGATGACCGCCGAGGTCGGCACGGGGCCGTTCACAAGCTTCGAGTCCCAGTACGAGTCTGCCTACGGCGCCGACCTCGTCGGCGTGAAGACCGCCGCCGGCGAGCCCGTTGTGCAACCGCCGGAATTCGCCATGTACTCGTACGACTTCGTGCACGTGCTCGTCGCCGCGGTCACCCGGGCGACCTCGGTCGACCCCGAGAAGGTGACCGAGGCGCTGAACCAGGTGACGACCCAGGGCGCGAACGGCGACGAGCGCGGGTTCAACCAGCACAGTCACGAGGGCGTGGTCGACGACGACGTCTACTTCGCGCGCTTCCACGACATGACGTTCCAGCCCGTCCGGGACGATCCGCTCTCGGCGACGCTGCCGCCGATCCAGCAAACCCGCGGCGGATGAGGCGCGCGCTCGTCCTCGCGGCCGCCGCCGCGCTCGGTGCGCCGGCAGCCGCTCTTGCCTCGGTGCAGCAAGTGCTGCTTCCCGGGCCGACGCCGTACCCGACGCCGAGCCCGCCGCTCGTGACCGTTGCCGCGCCGCCGACTGCGACCTTGCCGTTCAGGATCCACGCGAGCTCCGACCAGCACGTCGTCGCCGGGGTCGACCCGGACGGCCGCGTCGTCTCGCTGAGAGCGCTGCACCGGCTGCTGCTCAGCGGCACGGGCGACTACCTGATCGTCGTCAGCGCGCCGGTCCTCGACGTCAGCCCCGGGCCGGGCTCCGAGTCGCAGCCGGGCCTGCGCCGGGGCCAGATCCTCTGGGCCGGCTTCTCGTCGAAGAAGAAGCTGCTCTCGGCCGACGCGACCCTGCGGCCCGGCCCCGCCGCTCCGTTCCTGCCGATGCGGCTCGAGGCTCACCTGGACGGCGACCGCTACACGCTCACGGTCACGAACGCCACGCTCACCTCGGAGCTTTCGTTCGCCGGCGCCGCCTCGCCCGCCGAGCTCGCGCGGCTGCTCGACCTCACGCGCCGCGACTCGCTCTCGGGCGGGAAGCTCACCTCCGCCTACGTCTCGATCGACGGCCTCGTCACCGCACGGGGCGAGCGGGCGCAGATCGCGGCGCCGCTTCGCGTCGAGGGCAAGCTCCGCTTCCCCTCGGCTCCGACGTCGGTGAGCGGTGGGACCGTGCACGGCCGCACGGTGACGTTCTCGCTGCTCCTCGGGGACGGGCGGCCGCTGAGCAGGCGCGTGGAGGTTCGGGGCGTGCGCACGGAGCCGCTGCTGCACGTCGAGGCGCGCCCGACCGTTCTCGTCCGGTCGCTCGTGCCGCCCGGCGCGCGGCGCTGGAGCGACGCTGTCCGCCGCCGCCCGCTGAGCGCCGCTGCCCTGCTCAAGCGGCTGCTCGACGCGCGCATGCAGCTCGTGCGCTCCGACCAGTACCAGTCGTTCCTCTCGAACCCCGATTCGACCGGCCGCAACCGCACCGTCTATGTCTACGAGACCGCCGTGCCCTCGGTCCGCAGAACGGTGGCCGGGCCCGGCCAGGGCTCCGGCGGGAGTGGCGGCCCCCTGGTCGCGCTGCTCGCCCTCGGCGGGTCGGTGCTGGGGCTCGGCGCCGCTCTTGTCGCCTGGGCCAACAACTAGAGGAACCCGCTAGGCGCCCGCGAATGCGCCGGGGTGGCGGGCGCACCCGATGGGATCGTCCTTCGCCGGCACCGTGATCTCGTAGGGCGGCGCTGGCAGGTGTGGGTGCGCCGGAGCCTGCTCGGGCTCGTCGTGGTTCTCGCGCTGCTGGCTCTCTTCGACGTCTTCGGTCAGAGCCCCTCGACCACGAGCGCGGCCGCGGCTGCCGCCACGCTGCACGTCGACTCTCCGGGCGCGGTGCGCGGCGGGCTGCTCTACCAGGTGCGCTTCACGGTCGAGGCCCATCAGGACCTGAAGAGCGCGACGCTCGTGCTCGACACCGGCTGGCTCGACGGACTGACCGTGAACACGATCGAGCCGAGCCCGGTCAACGAGGCGAGCCGCAACGGCAAGCTCGCGCTCGA
>DATLPH010000159.1:0-4878 GCA_035535855.1 Gaiellaceae bacterium | reverse complement strand
TCGTACGGCGGGTCGGCGCCGGGGCCGTTCGGGAGGCCGATCTCGTCGCCCTGGTAGACGAACGAGCAGCCGGGGAGGGTGAGCAGGAGCACTGCGGCCGAGCGCAGGTTCTCAGGGCCGACGCGGCTCGCGAGGCGGTCGAAGTCGTGATTCGACATCACCCAGGCGACCCGCCCGAGCTCGGCCGCCGGCGCGATGGCCGCGCGCAGCCGGTCAGCGTCCCAGGGCGAGAACAGGAGCTCGAACCCGAAGACGAGGTCGAGCACCTCGAGGTAGCGCGGGTACTCGTCGACCGGCCGGAAGACCTCGCCGACGAGGAGCGAGTCCCCGGCGGCCTCCCGCACCGCGCGCAGCTTGTCGATCAGCTCCGGCTGGTTCCCGGAGTAGCGCATCTCCAGCTTCGCGGCGTCCTGGTGCAGCGGCAAGGGGAACGGCTTGCGGGCGGGCGGGTCGTTTCGGAGCTGCGGGTCCTTCACGAGCCGGTCGATCGCGTCGAGCCTGAAGCCGTCCGCGCCGCGGCCGCGCCAGCAGCGCACGACGTCCTGCAGCGCGCGCACCACCTCGGGGTTGTGCCAGTCGAGATCGGGCTGCTCGGGATAGAACGAGTGCAGGTACCAGCGGCCGCTCACCTCGTCGCGGCTCCAGGCCGAGCCGCCGAACGCTGCGACCCAGTTGTTCGGCGGCCCCTCGACGGGCGACCAGATGTACCAGTCCGGGTGCTCGCGGAACCAGGGGTGCTCGATCGAGGTGTGGCAGAGAACGAGGTCCAGCAGCACCTTCAGCCCCCGCTCGTGCGCCGCCGACACCAGCTCCTCGAAATCCTCGAGCGTCCCGAACCGCGGGTCGATCCCCGTGTAGTCGCTGACGTCGTAGCCGAAGTCGGCGAGCGGGGAGGGGTAGATCGGCGAGAGCCAGAACGCGTCAACTCCGAGATTGGTGAGGTGATCGAGCCGCGAGGTGATCCCGCGCAGGTCGCCGACGCCGTCCCCGTCCGAGTCCTGGAACGAGCGCGGGTAGATCTGATAAACGACCGCGTCGCTCCACCACATCGCCGCCGGAGGATAGATGCGCCCCGGAGATAGAATCGAGGTGCCCGTTCCCGCGCCCTCAGGAGGATTCGCCCGCGATGCCTACCGAGCCCGGAAAAATCCGCAACGTCGCCGTCACCGGACACCGCGGGACCGGCAAGACGTCACTCGTGGAGGCGATGCTCTTTCAGTCGGGAGCAATCAACCGCCTCGGCACCGTCGAGGCGGGAACAACCACCTCTGACTTCGACGAGGACGAGCAGCGGCGGCAGATGTCGCTCGCCTCGTCGCTCTGCCATCTCGAGTGGCAGGGCCGCAAGATCAACCTGATCGACACCCCCGGCGATGCGGGCTTCGCCGGTGACACCGTCGCGGCGACGCGCGTCGTCGAGGGCGCGCTGATCGTGGCCAGCGCCGTGATGGGCGTCGAGGTGCAGACCAGCCGCGTCTGGGACCGTGCCGAGGCTCTCTCGCTGCCGCGCGTCGTGTTCGTGAACATGCTCGACCGCGAGCGGGCCGACTTCTTCCGCGCGCTCGGGCACTTCCGCGCGCAGCTCTCCGAGCGCTGCGTCGCGATCCACCTGCCGATCGGGAGCGAGCACGAGCTGACGGGGATCGTCGACCTGCTGCACATGACCGCGTACTCGAGCCCCGAGGGCGAGCGCGAGGGCGGGCCGATCGAGATCCCGGCCGAGCTCTCGGACACGGTCGAGACCTATCGCACGCAGCTGCTCGACTCGGTCGTCGAGACCGACGAGGGCCTGATGGAGCGTTACCTCGAGGGCGAGGAGCTCGGGACCGAGGAGGTCGCTCACGCGCTCAAGGACGCCGTCACGCGCGGCGAGCTGTTCCCGGTCGCATGTGGGGTGGCGACGAAAAACCTCGGCACGACCGCGGTGCTCGACCTGCTCGTCGAGGGCGTGCCCTCGCCCGCGAAGCGTCCGGCCTCGATCGACGTCGACGGCGCGAGCACGGCCGCCTTCGTCTTCAAGACCGTCGCCGATCCCTTCGCGGGGCGGATCAACCTTTTCCGTGTCCTCTCGGGGACGCTCAGCTCCGACGCGACAGTCGTGAACCCGCGCTCGCACGCGAAGGAGCGCGTCGGCGCGCTGCTCACCCTCCAGGGCAAGGACCACGAGCCGGCGAAGGAGTTCGGCGAGGGCGACATCGGCGCGGTCGCGAAGCTGAAGGAGACGACCACGGGTGACCTGCTGCTCGACTCCGAGCACAAGCTCGAGCTGCCGCAGCTCGACTTCCCCGAGCCGGTGATGAGTTTCGCCGTCACGCCCAAGGCCAAGGGCGACGAGGAAAAGGTGGCCTCCTCGCTGCGGCGCCTCGCCGAGGAGGACCCGACGCTCGTGCTGCGGCGCGACCCGCAGACGGGCGACCAGCTCCTCTCCGGGATGAGCCAGATGCACGTCGAGGTCGCGGTCGAGCGGCTGAGGGGCCGCTTCGGCGTCGACGTCGAGCTGCACCAGCCGCACGTGCCGTACCTCGAGACGATCCGCAAGGAGTCGCGCGCCCGGCACCGCTACAAGAAGCAGACCGGCGGCCGCGGCCAGTTCGGCGACTGCGAGATCGTGCTCGAGCCGCTTCCCGAGCGCGAGGGCTACGAGTTCGTCGACGAGATCGTCGGCGGCGTGATCCAGCAGGGCTTCCGGCCAGCTGTGGACAAGGGGATCCAGGAGGCGATGCAGCACGGCGAGCTCGCGGGCGCGCCCGTGCAAGGAGTGCGCGTGCGCCTCGTCGACGGCCAGCAGCACAACGTCGACTCCTCCGAGATGGCGTTCAAGATCGCCGGCTCGATGGCCTTCAAGGACGCGTACTCGAAGGCCGATCCGGTGCTCCTCGAGCCGATCATGGAGGTCGAGGTGAGCGTCCCCGAGGACGCTGTGGGCGCGGTCAACGGCGACCTCAACTCACGCCGCGGCCGGCTCCAGGGCATGGAGCCCGTCGGCGGGATGACCTCGATCAAGGCCGAGGTGCCGATGGCCGAGATCCTCACCTACTCGCAGGCGCTGACCTCGCTCACGGGCGGGCGCGGCGACTACCACATGCACTTCCTCCGCTACGAGGAAGTTCCCACTCACATCGCGCAGAAGATCATCGACGAGACGAAGAAGGAGCTGGAAGAGGCCAAGGTCTGAGACGTCTTGGCTAAGGTCCTCGGCGACATGCGCATCACGCCGCAGGCGGTAAATGCACTGCGCACGTGCGCGATCTGCGAGCGGACTCTGCTCGTCGGCGAGCGCTCGGTGCGCTTTTCGCACGACGGCGAACACTTTGTCGACGTTTGCCCGCTGTGCCTGGAGACCGCGGCCGACCACGGCTGGATCAAGGAGGGGAGCCCGACGACGCCCGTCGTCAACGACCGGCGGCGCAGGCGGCGAGGGCTGAGCGCGCTCTTCGATTCGAAGCGGCCGGCCGTGGAGCCGGTCGTGGACGAGCCGATCCTGCGGCGCCTCTCCGAGCCCGAGCTCGCGATGGTCGAAGCTGCCGACCTCTTCAACGAGAGCGCCTTCCGCCGCACGATCGCGGGGATCGCGAAGAGCCTCGGCGATCCCAAGGCCTCGATCGTGCCGCTCTCCGGGACGAACGCAGAGGTCGTCCTCACGGTCGCGTGGGACATCTCCTGGTACCAGTACCGCATCACCCCGGAGTCGGGCCAGCCCGTGCGCCTGGCCGAGCGCGGCCACGATCCGCGCGAGCTCGAGACGATGTTCACGGGCTGGAATGCGAAGCTGACGCAGGACGGCCGCATCGTCCCTGAGATCTCTCCGGTCTAGCGCCGACACTGGCCGTCCCTACAATCCGAGCAGAATGATCTTCTGCGTGATCCCGCGGGAGCTCGAGGACGAGCTCTACGACAAGATGGTCGAGTACTACAAGGACAACCCGCACGTGACCGTGATCGTCGACCGGCGTGAAGGCGACGACCGGCGCAAGGGTCGGGAGTACGGCGGGAAGCGCGAAATCCGGGACCGGCGCCGAGCCCGCGCGACCGGCACGTTTCCGGACACGGATCCACCCGAGAGCGCCTAGCTGCCGGCCGTGGCCGGGTACTGGGTCAAGCGCCTGGACGAGATCCCGCTCGTCCCGACCGACGACCCAGGCGATTTCGACTGGTACCCGCTTCAGCACCACCTCGGGCTGAGCGCCTTTGGGCTGAACGCGTTCCGCGGCGATGTGGGCGCCCCTCTCGTCGCCGAGCACGACGAGCGCGGGAGTGGACAGGAGGAGGTGTACGTCGTGGTGGCGGGCTCGGCCCGGTTCACGCTTGCCGGGGAGAGCTTCGAGGCTGCCGCGATCAGCGTGGTTGCGATCACCGACCCGGCCGTCACGCGTGCCGCCGTGGCGACGGTGGCGGAAACGATCGTGCTCGCGGTAGGGGCTCCGGCTGCGTCGGGGTTCTCTTCGACCTGGAACGAGGCCAACTTCGAGCAGGTGCCGCGCGCTGACTAGAATCGCCGCCGTGGCGACGGCGACCAAGTCCTTCAAGAACTTCATCGGCGGCGAGTGGGTCGACGCCGCCTCCGGCGAGACCTTCGAGACGGCGAGCCCGGCCACCGGCGAAGTGCTGGGTGTCTTCCCGCGCTCGAGCGCGGATGACGTCGACCGCGCCGTCGAGGCCGCCAAGGCCGCGTACGAGGAGTGGCGCTTGACCCCGGCTCCCATGCGCGGCGAGATCCTCTTCCGCTTCGGGCAGCTGCTGGCGGACCGCAAGGACGAGGTCGCCGAGCTGATGGCGCGCGAGATGGGGAAGGTGCTCCCCGAGGCCGCCGGCGACGTCCAGGAAGCGATCGACATGAGCTTCTACATGGGCGGCGAGGGGCGGCGCCTCTTCGGCCAG
>DATLPH010000158.1:0-2123 GCA_035535855.1 Gaiellaceae bacterium | reverse complement strand
GGATCGCGGACCTCGAGGCGAGGGAGGTACACGGCGACATGCCCCTGGTCGGCTGCCTTGATCGCTCTGACGGCCGCGAGTGTGGCCGCTCTCGAGCCCGCGGCCTCGCCGACGTAGAAGGCGCGCCGCGAGCGGGCGTATGTGGCAGCGGCGGCGAGCGCTTGCGGACCGGAGAGACCGGGGAGGCAGAGCAGCCCGAGGTCCTGCACGACGTCGAGAGATGCGAGCGCCCGTCTGATCGCGACGGGTCCCTGCGCGCTGAGCCTGACCGCCCACGCGCGGCGGCCGCCGTTCGCGAAGAACTGCGATGCGCCGAGGAACAGCTCGTGTCCGGCCTGTGGCCCGCCGAACACGTGCTCGTAATCGCCCAGGCTCGTCACCTGCACGGCCTGGTCCGTGGGGCCCTGTGTGGCCCGGCCGACCAGCGCCGCGGTGCTCGTTCCCACGCCGTCGATCCGCGCTGGTCGGCTCATTCCTCCGTTCTTCCCTCCTGCTGCGCAGTATCTCCCCAGGTAGCATCGCCTGCGGTCCTGTGCCCATGGTCAGCTCGGACTTCCCGGCCCGCCTGCTCGCCGTCGGCGTGTCGCACCATCACGCTCCTCTCGAGGTGCGCGAGCGCCTCTACCTCGGCGAAGGCCAGGCGGGGGAGCTCGCGGCGGAGCTCGGCGACGCTGTCGTGCTCTCGACCTGCAACCGGACGGAGGTCTACACCTCCGCAGGCGATCCCGCCCGAGTGCAGCGTGAGCTCGAGAGCCGGTCGGGCCTCGAGCTCGACGGCGTGCTCGCGCACTGGGACGACGCAGAGGCGGTCTCACATCTGTTTCGCGTCGCCGCGGGCCTGGACTCGCTCGTCCCGGGCGAGTCGCAGATCCTCGGCCAGGTGCGCCTCGCCTACGACGGAGCCAGATCGGCCGGGAAGACGGGTGCGCTCCTGAACCGGCTCTTCGAGGACGCGCTGCGCACGGGGAAGCGCGTTCGCACCGAGGCGAAGCTCCACGAGCTGCCCGAGTCGGTTGCGGCCTCCGCGGTCGAGCTCGGCGCTCGCGAGCTCGGCGGCGTCGAGGGCAAGCATGCCCTGCTCTTCGGCGCCGGGAAGATGAGCGAGCTCGCGGCACGCGACCTCCGCGAGCGCGGGGCGGAGGTGGTCGTCTCCAGCCGCACGCTCGAGAGCGCGCAGGATCTGGCCGACCGCGTGGGCGGCCGCGCCGCGGCGTTCGACGCGGTGGCGGTCGAGCTGCCCGAGGCCGACCTCGTCATCTCCGCGACCCGCTGCCCGTACCCGATCCTGCATGCCGAGGCCGTGCGCTCGCGCGAGAAGCCGCTGGTGCTGGTCGACGTCGCCGTCCCGCGCGATCTCGACCCGGCCATCGGCGAGCTCGAAGGCTGCACGCTGTTCGACATCGACGCGCTGGGCGAAGGGCTCGTCGGCCGGGAGGAGGACGTGCGCGAGGCGGAGGCGATCGTCGCCGAGGAGGCCTCCCGCTTTGCCGAGTGGCGCCGCTCGCGCGATGCGGCCGACGCGATCCGCGACCTGCGCCGGCACGCCGAGACGATCCGCTCAGAGGAGCTCGCCCGGGCCGGCTCCAGGCTCTCCGATCTCTCCCCGCGCGAGCGCGAGACCGTCGAGACGCTCACCTCCCAGATCGTGAACAAGCTCCTGCACGCGCCCACGGTGCGCGCGAAGGAGTCGGGCTCGGAGCCGCTGCGCGATCTCTTCGCCCTGCGCGGCGACGGCGAGTGAGCCGGACGGCCGAGCTCTACGCCCGCGCGCTGCAGTCGATTCCGGGAGGGGTCAACTCGCCGGTGCGGGCGATGAAGGCAGTCGGCCTCGAGGAGCCGCTCTTCGCCGCGCGCGGGGAAGGCGCCTACCTCGAGGACGTCGACGGCCGCCGCTACCTGGATTGGGTGCTCTCGTGGGGGCCGCTGATCTTCGGCCACGCGGATCCCGAGACCGTCGAGGCGGTCGTCTCGGCCGCGCGCGAGGGCACGACCTTCGGCACCGCGACCGAGCGCGAGGTCGAGCTGGCCGAGGCGATCGTCGAGGCCGTGCCCTCGGTGGAGATGGTCAGGCTCGTCTCCTCGGGCACGGAGGCGGCGATGACCGCGCTCCGGCTGGCCCGCGC
>DATLPH010000157.1:0-4031 GCA_035535855.1 Gaiellaceae bacterium | reverse complement strand
CGGCGGTCGCGAGCGGTGCGGGTGCGAAGTGCATCCCGGCGGCCCGCGCGCCGGCCTCGTCGCCCTCGCTGTCGCCCACGTGCAGCGTCCGCTGGGGACGGACGCGCAGGCGTTCGAGCGCGCGTGAGAACACGGCCGGGTCGGGCTTCGGCGCGCCTGCCTCGGCCGAGGTGACGACGGGCAGATCGGGGAAGCCGAGCCCGTGAATGTGGTCGCCCAGGCCGACGTCCCAGTTCGAGACCACCGCTACGGCGAGCCCTCGGGCGCGCAGCGCGTCGACCGCCTCGGCCGCTCCAGGGAACAGCTCGAAGCGCATCGCCGCGACGAAGCCCGCGACGAACGCCGCAGGCTCGAGCTCGACGCCGAGCTCGCCGAGGATGATCGCCACGCACTCCTGCCGCAGCCGGTCGAGGCTCTCCTCGTCGCGGCCCTCGAACGAGTGCTCGCGGTAGTACTTGACCTCCTTCGCGAACGCCCTCCCCACCGCAGCCGTGTCACGGTCGACGCCGAGCGCCAGCAGCCCCTCTCGAAGCGCAGGCACCGGATCGACGAGCTGGACGAGGGTTCCGTACGCGTCGACGGTGACCGCGTCGAGCTCAGTGAAACGCATCGGGGTGCAGGAGCCGGGCCAGCTGCCCAAGCGCTTGGCCCGCGTCGGGCCCGGGGACGTCGGCACCCGCCGGGACGATCGCGAACCGGCCCGCCTGGACCGCGCGCAGGCGCTTCGTGCCGGGATGCGATCTCAGCGACTGGAGGGTTCGCCCGCTGTCCGCCGTCGCCAGGTAGACGTCGGGGTCGAGCTGCTGGAGGCGCTTGAGCGGGAACGGGCCCTGCTCCGGGCTCGAGCCGGCGACGCTGAGGCCGTGCGCCTCCCGGATCAGGTCGCCGAGCAGGCTGCGGGCCAGGATCGTCGAGAAGTCGCCCGAGTCGACGAACGCCGTCACCGGCTTCGTTCCCACGAGCCGTGCCGCGACCTTCCGTCGCTGCGCCTCGATCGCAGCCGTCAGCTTTGTCGCCTGGGTCGGTCGGCCCGTGATCAGGCCGATGTCGCCGATCGCTTCGACGACGTCGCCCAGAGAGCTCGCCGGCTCGACGTAGACGGCCGCGTGCGTGGCGGCGCGGGCGCGCGAGAGGTCGAGCGGGTCGGTCTCACTCGAGGCGACGATCAGGTCCGGCCGCGCATGGCGGATCGCCCCGACGAGTGGGAGGCCGACCAGGTTGTCGTCCACGGCGATTGTTCGGCGCTTCAGGCCGAGCGCCTGGAGGATCTGCCGCGGCCCGGGGCCGACGGGAACGATTCGCCGCGGCGCGGCGCTGACCGCGGTCGGCCGGTCTCCCGCCCCCTGCACCGTCACCGGATAGACCTGCACGAGCGACCCGGTCGGCTCGGCCCGCTCGCCGCAGGCCGTGCCGCCGACGAGCAGCACGGACGCGACCGCTACGAGCGCGACCCTCACGCGACCCACTGCCAGAGCGCCCACTGCGCGACGGAGACCCCGAGCAGGATCGAGCTCACCACGACGATCGCGGTATGCGCGCGGGGCCGGCCGCCGAGCGAGGCCAGTGCGAGGAAGAGCGGAAAGATCGTCAGCCCGAAGCGGGGCAGCGAGAGCAGTGGCCAGCGCTCACTGGGGACGCTGAGCGGGATCGCAAGGCTGAGCGCCGCGAAGAGCCCGTACGGCGCGCCGAAGCGCCGCCACGCGATCACGGCCAGCACGACGAACAGGGCGAGAAACGCGAGCGCCTCCAGATTCAGGACCGCGACGCGGATCGGGTCGGAGTCCTGCACCGGCGCCCAGTACACATGTGTGTGGGAGCCGGACGCAAGCTGCTCGATCCCGGCCCAGCCCGCGCGGAGGCCGTCCCAGATCCCGCCGAGTGGGCCCGCAGGCGAGAGGTGCCGGCTCCAGAGGCGCTGCGCGTGGAGGAAGGCCCAAGCGTCACCGTCGGCGCGCCAGAGGTAGAGCGGGTAGGCCGCGAAGATGAGCGGCGCCAGCGCGAGCGAGGCGAGCGACCTCCACCGGTCCCGCCGAGGCCAGGCGAGCAGCGCGAGGGCCGGCAGTAGCGCAGCCGCAGTCGGCCTTGTCAGGAGCGCGAGCCCGGTGACGCCGCCCGCCGTGAGGAAGAGCCCGCGCTCGGCAAGCACGAAGGCGGCGAGCGTGAGCAGGAGATAGAGCGACTCGCTGTAGACGGCTTGCAGGAAGAGCGCGAACGGGAAGACCGCCAGGTAGAGCACGGCCCGCCGTGCGCCGTCGGCGCCCAGCCGCTCCTCGGCGATCCGGTGCAGCAGCAGGAAGGACGCGAATGCGGCGGCGAGCGAGACGAGGATCCCGGCGAGCACGTAATGGCCGAAGAGGGCGCGTCCGACGAGCGCGACCAGGCCGGGGTAGAGCGGGTAGAAGGCCGCTGCCGCTCCGCTGGCCGAGGAGTAGCCGTGCTCGGCGATGCGCAGGAACCAGACGCTGTCCCAGCGCGCCCAGACGTCGGTCACCGCGCCGAGGTCGTGGGTCAGCGACGGGTCGTCCCACACCGCCGCACGCGGATGGCGGTTGGGCACGAAGACGAACAGCGAGAAGAGCGCCGCAGCCCAGATCGCGGCTCGCGTCCAGAGAAAGATCTCCGGCGCGGGATTGCCTGCGCGCGGCAGCCGCAACTCGCGGCGTACCGTCCGCTTCGGCAAGCGAACGCGTTGACCGGCGGACACGGCGCGCGATGATACTCGCATGGCCGAGCGGCATTTCACCCGCGAGGAGGCGACGGCGCTCCTGGAAGAGGTGCGCCCGGTCGCCGAGGCGCTGGTCGCGCACCGCCGCGCGCTGACCGTCGCGGCCGCCCGGCGAGCGAGGATCACCGCCCGCATCTCCGGCAACGGCGGCGACTTCGACCCGCAGGAGCCGCGCGAGCTGGACGAGCAGTTGGAGCGCGAGGCGGAGGCGGTCAAGCGCGCGGTCGAGCAGCTGCAGCGCCTGGGCGTGCTCGTGAAGGACCTCGACCGCGGCCTCGTCGATTTCCCGACGCTCAGGGACGGTGAGGAGGTATTGCTCTGCTGGCGGGTCGGCGAGGAGGAAATCGCCCACTGGCACGGCGTGGACGAGGGCTTCGCGGGCAGGAAACCGCTCGACTTCGACTAACGACTCCTGATGCCGCTCTGGCACCGATGGCTCGTGTTCGGCGGCGTCCTGCTCGTGACCCTGATCGTCGCGAGGATCGTCGACCGCCAGCTCGCGCGTCGCGACCTTCCGCCCGAGACGGCGACGCGCTACCGCGTGCTGCGGCGCAGCGTCCTGACGCTGATCGTGTTCGTCGGGGTGCTCTCGGCGCTGCTCGTGATCCCGCAGGTGCGCGCGGTGGCAACCGGGATCCTCGCCTCGTCGGCGGTGGTCGGGATCGTCGTGGGCTTTGCTGCGCAGCGCACGATCGGCAACTTCATCGCCGGGCTGCTGATCGCTTTCGCGCAGCCGATCCGGCTCGGCGACTACGTCGAGTCGGAAGGTTTCACAGGCGTCGTCGAAGAGATCGGCCTGACCTACACCTTCATTCGGGTCGAGGACAACGACCGGCTCGTCGTCCCGAACGAGAAGATCGCCTCGGATACCATCCGCAACTCCTCCATCCGAAGCCGAAAGAAGCTCGCGCACGTGACCGTTCAGGTTCCTCTGGACACCGATCTCGAGGCCGCCAGCGGCCTCCTTCGCGACGCCGCCGGCGACGAGCGTGCCGAGGTCGCCGTGGTCGAGCTCGCCGACCACGCGAGCCTGCGCGTCAGCGTCTGGGCGCCTGATGAGCCGAGCGCCGAGCGGCTCCAGAGCGACCTGCGACTGCAGGCCCACGTGCGCCTGCGTGAGGCCGGGGTCTTCGCGTGACGCCGCCTCCGCCTCGGGGCCGCCGTCCCGGCGACGACGAGCTCGAGCACGTCCTGCGCCGTGTGCGCCGCCGCCGCGCGAGCGGCAAGGGCAAGCGCAAACGCCGGACGAGCCTGATCCTCGCGACGCTGCTGATCCTGATCCTGGCGGTGATCGCCTCGGGCGTCG
>DATLPH010000156.1:0-21667 GCA_035535855.1 Gaiellaceae bacterium | reverse complement strand
GCCCTTGTTCGTCTGCGTGACCCCGAAGGTGTCCGGAGCGCCGCTGCTGCCGAGCTCGGCCGAGGCCCCGGGCCGGTAGCTGCGGCCGCCCTCCGCCACCGTGATCCGGTCGAGGCTCTCGCCCGCGCGGAGCGGAATCTCGCGAAAGGCGCCTTCGAACGGCCCGTCGAACCGGAACGTGATCCGCTCGGTGACCACGACCGCGCCGTCGGGCTCGACCCGAGCCTGGACGTCGGAGGCAGGAAGGGCGAACGACTTCGCGGCCGCATCCGGGGCGAGCACGACCGCGCACAGGCACGCTGCCGCTGCCGCAACCCCACCGCGGCTCAAAACTGGACCTGCGGCGCCTCCCGCGCAGGCTCCTCGATCTCGAAGAACTCCCTGGGCTCAAAGTTGAAGAGGCCTGCGATCACGTTCGACGGCACGGTCTGCGTCGCGTTGTTGTAGGTCAGCACCGTGTCGTTGTAGACCTGCCGCGAGACGGCGATCTTCTGCTCGGTGTCCTCGAGCTGTGACTGGAGCTGCTGGAAGTTCTCGGTCGCGCGGAGCTGCGGATACGCCTCGGCAACTGCGAAGAGACGGCCGATCGCGGCCGTGAGCGCGTTCTCTGCCTCGGCCTGTTGCTGAACGCCCTGCGCCTGCTGGGCCGCCGTACGTGCCTTCGTGACCTCCTCGAAGGTCGCCCGCTCGTGCGAGGCGTACCCCTTGACGGTCTCGACGAGATTCGGGATCAGGTCGTATCGGCGCCGAAGCTGGACGTCCACCTGCGCCCAAGCGTTCTGCGTGCGGTTGCGAAGGCGGACGAGCCTGTTGTAGGCGGCCACGACGAGCAGCACAAGCAGCACGACCACCACGACCACGATCAGGACGACCCAGATCACGGTGCGACTTTACTTCCTGGTCGGGCTACTGCTCGCGGGCGGCTGCGTCGTCGCCGTCTTCCTCGTCGCGCTCCCGCAGGAAGCGGGTCAGCTCGGCGGCGAGCGCGTCGCCTGAGGGGAGATCGCCCGCGTCCTCGAGCTGGTCGGAGCGCCGCTCGAGCTCCTCGACGTAGGTCGCGGTCTCCTCGTCGGAGGCGACGGCCTCGCTCACCTGCTCCTCGTACGAGCGCGCGGCCTCCTCGAGCTCCTCGGCGTCGATGTCGACCCCGATCAGCGCGCCGAGCCGCTCGCACAGCGCGAGCGCCCCGCGCGGGCTCGGCGTCAGGGAGACGTAGTGCGGCACGGCCGCCCAGAGGCTCGCGGAGGGAATGCCCTTGTCCTTGCAAGCGTCGTGGAGCACGCCGACGATCCCGGTCGGCCCCTCGTAGCGCGACGCGGAGAGCCCGAGCCGCTCGACGAGATCGCTATCGGTGGCGCTTCCGGTGACGGGCGCCGAACGCGTGTGCGGCACGTCCGCGAGGAGTGCTCCAAGCGTGATCATCAGCTCGATCCTGAGCTCGCTCGCGAGCCCGACGACGAGCTCGGTGAACGTGCGCCAGCGGAGGTTGGGCTCAATCCCGAGCAGGAGCACGACGTCGCGGTCGAGCCCGGGCGGGCGCGCGTGGTAGAAGCCGGTCTCGGGCCAGTCGATCCGCCGCGTCAGGCCCTCCTCGAGCGAGACGTGCGGACGCGTCGCCTGGAAGTCGAAAAAGTTCTCCGGGTCGATCTCGGCGAACTGGTCCGCATTCCACGTCTTGGCGAGGTAGCCCGCGGCCAGTGAGGCGGCCTGCGCGCCGTCGTTCCAGCCCCGGAAGGCGGCGACCAGGACCGGGCGAGTGAGCTCCGGCCGGTCGTGGATGCGGAGCTCGTCGGTCACCGGTCCAGTCTACGTGCGGGGTTGCGCCAGAGCCGCCGGCGGACGCCACAAAGCCGTCACGAAGGCGATCAGCAGCCCCCAGACGGCCGCAGCCACACCGACGTGCACGAGCACGAGCGGCCACGGCAGGTGCGTGCGGTACTGCAGCTCGCCGAGCCCCATCTGCACGAGCAGCAGGAGGAGGACGGCCAGACCCAGACCGAACAGTCGTGGCGCGCGGTCGCGCCTCCCGGCGAGGTAGCCGAGCACGAACACGAGGCCGAGCCCGAAGATTCCCACGGCGAAGGCGTGCGTGTAGACGAGCGGCTGCAGCCGCCAGAGCCGGTCGACGTCCTCGGCGCCGCCGCCGGAATGCGGGCCTCCGGCGGTGGCCAGCGTGCCGGTCACGAGCAGCACCCCGGCCGCGGCGACGATGGCGAGCCCGGCGCGGCGGAGCTCCAAGGGCACCAGCGGCTCGGCGCGGCCGGAGCGCAGCGCGAGCGCCTCGAACGCCAGCACGACGGCGCCGGCGATCACCGCCATCGAGAGCAAGAGGTGCGCGGCGACGACGGGCCAGTGGAGATCGGTGTTCACGGCGAGGTAGCCGAGCGGCGCCTGGGCGAGGGTGCCGGCGAAGACCGCGAGCGCGAGCCGCCGCCCGCGGCGCGGCAGGCCGGGCGTGAAGAACGAGGCGACCGCGGTCAGCAGCACGAGGACGATCACGACGCCGCCGATCGCGCGGTTCCCGAACTCGATGAACGCGTGGTAGTCCTTCGCGGGAAGCGGATGCCCCTGCTCGCACCCCGGCCAGTGGCGGCAGCCGAGACCGGAGTCGGTCACGCGCACGGCCGCGCCGGTCAGCACGATCAGCCAGAGCGCCCCGAGCGAGACCAGCGTCAGCTGCAGGAACCTCGTTGGTGAGAGCTCGATCCGCTTAAGGCGGGCGAGCGCAGTCGTCGCCTCCACGAGCCGAATGCTAGAGAAGCGGTTCGAGCAGGGCCGGGTAGCCGTCCGTGCCGTCGAACGGCGTCGGCCGGGAGCCGAGGAAGAGCGGCCGGTCGGCCGCGTTCAGCAGCACCGGCATCAGGTCGGCCCCGCGCAGCTGTCCCAGGATTCCGGCGGCGAAGTCGAGCTCGCCGAACCGCTTGACGCCATCGGCCCGCACGCCCGGGCCCGCGACCAGCAGTGGGACCGGATCCCCCGAGTGGATCACGCTCGGCGAGGCGGGCGTCGCGTGGTCGCCGGTGATGCAGACGATCGCGCGGTCGACCGGCAAGCCGATGAGGGCGGCGTCGAGCTGCTCGATCGTCTCCTGCTTGATCCGCGGGTCCTTCGTGTGACCCGCCGCGTCGGTCGTCTTCTGGTGGCAGAAGACGAACGTGTCGCCTGCGTCCAGCCGCTCGCGCGCGAGCTCGACCCGGCGGCGCAGGTCGGCGACCGGGTCGTCGGTCTCCGGCGCGTCGACAGGCTCGAGCCCGAGCGCCGTGCCGAGCCCCCGCAGAAAGGCCGAGTCGACCGCGAACGCGCCGGTCACCCCGTGCCGCTCGAGGAAGCTCGGCACAGAGCGGGGTCGGCCGAACCACTTGAGCGTGATCACGTTGAAGCGCTCGCCCTCGAGGCGCCGCATCACCTCGCGCGTCCAGGCCTCGCACGCGCGGGCCGTGCGCTCCGCCTCGGGCACGAGCGGCAGCGGGCGCAGCACTGGGTGCCGGTCCTTGAAGAACGCGTCCGTGTCGGTGACGCGCTCGTCCGCGCCGCCGGAGATCCGCAGGATCGCCTCGCCGCGCCAGACGTGCTCGAGCGAGAAGGTCAGCCCGTCGACCTCGATCCCGTCGCAACGCTCGACGAGGCGCTCGGCGTCCTCCGCGTCACGTCCTGCATCCGGCCGGCCGGTCAGCCACCAGCCGTCCTCGCGCCGCTCGGCGGGGCGAAGAGCCGCGTAGGCGAAGACGTGCTCGGCGCTCGCCTCCTGTCCGCGGCCGAGCGCCTCGAAGACTGCGCGGCCGGGGAACTCGTCGGGCCGGTAGCCGAGCAGCGACCAGTGCGCTACCTCGCTCGAAGGTGCGCGGCCGGGCCCGACCGCATAGAGGAGACCGGTCGACCCGCCGGCCGTGAGATCGTCGAGGTTCGGCGTCGAGGCGGCCTCGTTCCCGGTGCGCCCGCCGAGCACCTCGTGGGCCCGGTCGGCGAGGCCGTCGAGCAGGAAGACGACGATGGGGTACACGCGGCGCGGAGGCTACCCCGCGCCGCGTGTCCGCAGAGCCTTACCTCGGCGTCTTGACGACGACCGTGCGGCTGTAGCCGTCCAGGTAGCCGGCGCCGACCTGGTTCAGCGACATGAAGATCCGAACCGCGTAGCGGTGCCCACGCGGGAGCTGAAGCAGGAAGCGCTTCTGGGAATGGGCTCCCAGGACCACCGGGCGCACCTTGACCCACTCGTGGAAGCGCGTGAACTTCTGCAGGTAGACCTTCTTGCCCTGGAGCGAGCGGTCGGCCTTGACCTTCACCGAGCCGTAGCGCTTGAAGGCCGAGAAGCTGATCGACGGGCGGAGCTGCACGCCGATCTGCTGGCTGACAGCGGCCTTCCAGTGGGCCGAGTACGTAGTCAGCAGCGTTGGCTTGACCACCAGATCCCAGACGCCGTTCGCGCCGGTGAGCAGCGTTGCGATCTGGACCTGAGAGGCCTGGCCGTAGGGCTGGGCCCACACGGTGACCGTCTGCCCGGTCGCCTTGCTCGAGATGGCGCCCGAGATGTGCGTGGACTGGCCGTAGTCGAGGATCGGAAGCGCGGCTCCGATCGTCACCGCCGGCGCCGGTCCCTTGACGATGATCCTGCCCGTCAGGGCCGGATGGAGCGCGTCGTGATAGCGGTAGGTGCCTGCGGTGTTGAACGTATGCGAGTAGCTCTTACCAGGCTTGATCACGGCGGAAGCAAAGCTCCCGTTGTTCGCGACCACCTGGTGATCCTTGGTATCGCGGTTCGTCCACTTGACCACGGTGCCCGTGTTGATGGTGATGTTGGCGGGCGAGAACGCGGTGGCCTTGATCGCGACGGCTTTGGTCACGGTCGAGGCGGTCTGGGACGCACCCGTGACGGCCAGTGCCAGCACGGTGACCGCGGCGAGTACGAAGGTGCGCATTACTGAAACCCCCCTGTTGCGGCGTTTGCAAAGGTTGAAACGGAGCCGCGGCCGAAAAGTTTTGCGGCCTTACAGCACTTTTACACTGGAATCCGCTCTAGTTCCCTCAGCAGCGAGGCGACTCCGGGCGGCACCAACGGCTCCCAGTCTCCGCCCGCGCGCAGGGCCTCACGCACATCGGCGCCGGAGATCTCCTTCTCGGCGCCCTTGTCCAGCACGACGACCTCGTAGCCGGCTGCGCGCAGGCGCTCGAGCTTCGTACCGCCCCAGTCCGAGAAGAGGCGGATGAACTGGACGACGTCGTCGGGCACATAGGCGCGCCAGAGCTCCGGTTCGTTGACCGGGAACGGGATCACGTGCAGCCGTTCCGGAACGATCCCGGCGTCGGCGGCCGCGGCCTTCACCATCAGCAACCGCTCGACGTAGGTGTACGGGTTCGACTCGGGGAGGTGGCGCTGGGGGTCGGAGGCCTCGGGCCTGATGCGCTCCGGGTCGGGGTTCGTGATCCCGACGAAGACCTCTTCGCAGCGCTCTGAAGCGCCTCGCAGGTACTCCAGGTGACCGTTGTGAAACGGCTGGAACCGCCCGTGGATCATCCCGCGGGCGATCACTCGACGATGACGCCGGCGCCCTCCTCGACCCGGCCGACCCGGCGGACGAAGAGCTTGCGCGACTGGAACTCCGCCTCGAGCGCCGGAGCCCGCTCACCCGGGATCGAGACCAGCAAGCCGCCGGCGGTCTGCGGGTCGTAGCCGAGCGCCACGAGCGCCTCGGAGATCCCGTTCACGAGCTCGACGTGCGGGCCGGCGAAGTCGCGGTTGCGCGGGTCGCCGCTCGTGCGGACGCCGTGCCGTGCGACGTCGAGCGCGCCGTCGATCGCGGGCAGCCGCGACGACTCGAGCCGCACCCTGACGCCACTGCGCTCGGCGACCTCGTGGGCGTGGCCGAAGAGCCCGAAGCCGGTGACGTCGGTGACGGCGCTCGGCTCGAGCCCGCGCAGCACGTCGGCCGCCTCGTTGTTCAGCGTGCGCATCCAGCGGATCGCGCGCTCGAGCTGCTGCGAGCCGGCCCGGCCCTGCTTGTAGCCGCTCATGATCAGGCCCGTCCCGAGCGGCTTCGTCAGCAGGAGCACGTCGCCGGGCATCGCCCCGTTCTTCGGCCAGATCGCCTTGGGATGAACGATGCCGACCACCGCGAGCCCGTACTTGGGCTCGGCATCGCGGATCGTGTGCCCGCCGGCGAGCAGCCCGCCCGCCGCGCGCACCTGCGCATCGGCCGCGGCGAAGATCTCGGCCAGCATCTCCATCGGCAGCTCCTCGGGGAAGGCCGCGATCGAGAGCGCCAGCAGCGGGGTGCCGCCCATCGCGTAGACGTCGTTCAGAGCGTTTGTCGCGGCGATCGCGCCGTAGTCGGCAGGGTCGTCGACGACCGGCGGGAAGAAGTCGAGCGTGAAGATCAGCGCGCGCTCGTCGTCGAGCCGGTAGACGGCTGCGTCGTCCGCGGGAGCGAGCCCGACGAGCAGGTCCTCGGCTTCAGCGGGAACGAAGCCGGCGAGCAGCTGCTCAAGCCTCGCGGCGGAGTACTTCGCTGCGCAGCCGCCGCACGAGGCGAGGTCTGTCAGCTTCACGGTTCCGGCGTTCAGGTTCACGGCGGCGGTCCCCCTGAAATCGGTTTCGGGCACTGTAGGGGTCGTTCGGGCTTTCGTCCATTTACGTCCGCCGGTGCGCACGTATTCCCGGAAATAGCGACGGCGGCTCCGAAAAGCCGCCGTCGTCAGGGGAGAGGAGGAGCTTCTATGCCCCGCCTCGCTTCGTGACGATCGGCTCGATTCCTCTAGACGCTAGCGACTTTCAGACAGCGAAAAGCCGGCCCAGGGGCCCGGCCGGATCTAGCTAGGGATTCCGTGCCGAAACCGACTGAGCAGGAGCGCGGCTCGACACGTACCGGCTACGTTCGGAGCCTGTAGGACCCCCGCTCCGAACGCGCCTTGGTCGGTCTAGTGCCCGTCGAACCAGCTACCCGTGTGGCCGAGGAAGTGGAGCCCACGGGCGAATCCCTGGAGGGAGAAGGCCAGCAGTGACAGGGAGACCATCAGGGAGATCAGGCGTGCCTTGTTCATCTTCACCTCCTTCGTCGGCTTTAGAAGCGGACATCCTGCAGGGCTTCGGCGGCCTTGCGGAACAGGCGCGCCGCCATTGCGTCCTCGCCGCGTCGCGCGGCCAGGTCGCCCTGTGCCATCCACGCTGCGGCGCGATGGCTGATCGATTCGAGCTGTTCTGCGCTCGACTCGGCGGTCACGAGCATCTCGTGTGCCTCGTCGAGCCTGCCCTGCTCCATGAGCGCGCGGCCCAGCACGAGCTGGGTCGGCGCGATGTCGAGCAGGAAGTCTTCGCGGCCCTCGAGGAGGTCAAGCGCGTGCCGCGCCTCCTCTTCGGCCGACTCGACCTGGCCGGTGGCCAGGTGCACGTGCGCGAGCGACGAGACGACGTTGGCCGCCTCGGCGTCGCTGCCCTTGTCGAGCAGTACGCGGTATGCGCTCTTCAGGTCCTCGACCGCCCGCTCGGGCTTGCCGAGCTGGAAGTTCAGGCCGCCGAGGTTGTTGAGGAGCCGGCCGACATTGCGCTCGTCGTTCAGCTGCTCGTAGTAGGCCTTGGCGCGCTCGGCGTAGCTGCGCGCGAGCACCCAGTGGCCCATCCGCTCGGCGACGAGCGAGGCCTGGAAGTAGACGTTTGCCATCGTGCGGTGGTCGTCGAGAGCCTGCGCCAGCTCGAGCGCGCGCTCGACGTCCTCGCGCGCCGCCTCGAGGTCGCGCTGGCGCCGGTAGCAGCGGGAGCGCCAGCCGAGGATCTCGGAACGGAGCAGGTCGCACGGCAGGTGCGAGGCCTCGGCGAGCTTCAGTCCCTCGCTGAAGAGCGCGACGGCCGACGCGATGCTGGAGAGGTGGTAGCGGCAGACGCCCATGCGGAAGAGCACCTGCGCGCGGTCGACGTCCGAGAAGCCGGGGCCTTCGGCGGTCGTCCGGCAGCGCTCGAGCAGCTGGAGGGCGGGCCTGAGCTCGCCTCGCTCCATCCGCGCCCACGCCTCGGTCTGCAGCGCGCGGGCCTCGAGCTCGACGGCTCCCGTGGCCAGGACGGCCGTGCGGGAATTCTCGAGCTCCTCGATCGCGTCGTCGTACTGGTGGTTGTTCGCGAGCGCCTCGGCCCGGGCCAGCATGGCCTCGACCCGGCTGCGCTCGTCCGCGGAGACACCGCGCTCAAGGAAACCGGCGTCGACGCCCAGCTTGGCGGCGAGCCACTCGATCGTCTCACGCGTGGGCCTCGTCTTCCCGCGCTCGATCTGGCTGACGTACTCCTTCGAGAAACGGTCGCCCGCCAGGTCGGTCTGGGTCAAGCCTGCGGCCACCCGGAGCTGCCGGACGCGCTCGCCGAGGCGGGCGCTGCCGGGCTGGGCGGCAGTGCGATGCTGGCTTGTGATGGACACGCGGGACATGAGGACTCCTGGTGAAGTGAAACGCATGCTTGACTTCGGCGCAAGTGGCTTTCAAACAATATCCCCCAAAAAGGGCATGGGCGAGCCACAAATGGGGTGAACTGGGGAAACTCAAAATCACTTGACCGAGCTACTTGACTCTCGCCGGAGGCACGTCTATATTCCGTCCACCTTGCACCCAGCCGGACGCCAGGCTTACGGGATGCAAGGGGCGCGCCAGAGAACGGCGACGATGAGCCCGGAGGTTGTGGCTGGGCCGCAGAGCCAAGGCCTCCGGGTCGTCGCCTCTCAAGAAGGCCCGCAAAATCAGAAGCCCCCGGAGCCGCAGCCGGGGGCTTTTCTTTGGTCCCTCCTGGCACGGCGGCCGTCGCTTCACCTGGAGGGCATCTCAGCCCGCGCAGATTTCGGGCCTTCGGCCACTGCAGACAATCGCTCGAAATCCCTCGATTAGGGCGTCGTTCCGGTCATCCACGCTCTGCGGGAGGCGACGATGTCGTCGAACTCCTCACCGACGAGGCCGGTGAGGCGGCGATCGATCGTTGTCAGCAGCCCCAACGAGATGAAGATCCACGCCTCGGCATCCGCGTCGCGCTCGGCCACGATGCCGCCCGCTTCCTGCGCCCGGCGGATCACGCCGGCGACGAAGTCGTGCACCTCGCGCACCTGCTCACGCAGGCGGCGGCGGATGACGGGGTCGTCCGCGGCCTCGCCGAGCGCCTGGATCCAGAGGTCGATGATGATCACGCGGTCGGCCGCGCGGGCCTGGAGATACGCCTTGCCGAGCGTGCCGATCCACAGCGACGGCTCCTCCTCGCGCGCGAGTGCCTGCTCCCACACCAGGCGGAGCCGCTCCCACGCCTCGCCCAGGCAGGCGAGATAGAGCTCCCGCTTCGAGGCGAAATGCCGGTAGAGGACCGGCTCAGTGACTCCGGTCTCGCGGGCGATCTGCGCGGTGGTGGAACCGTGGTAGCTGCTCTTCGCGAAGACGCGGCACGCCGTCTCGACGACGGCGGCGCGCCGCTCGACCGCGCTCAGCCGCGTGCGCGGCTCGGTCACGCGACCGGCTCCGGAACGCCGCTGGGCTCCTCGGCGTGCTCCGGCTTGCGCAGGGTGGCAACCGCGATCACGGCGGCCGAGAAGGCGATCCCCGCCGCAACGAGCAGCGCGTGCTGGAAGCCCTGGATGAACTCGGGCAAGGCTCGCGGGTCGGGCGGTTGGTGGTGCACGTAGCTCGCGACGATCGCGCCCATCACGGCAATTCCGAGCGAGCCGCCGACCTGCCGCATGCTGTTCAGGACGGCCGAGCCGACGCCGGCCTTGTCTACCGCGACCGCGTGCATCGCGGTCGCGGTCGTCGGCGCCATCGACATCGCCATCCCCGCGCCGCCGATCAGCAGGCCGGGGAAGATGTCCCACCAGGTCGAGTTCTGATCGAGCTGCGCGAAGATCACCAGCGAGCCGGCAACCATCGTCATGCCGGCCGCGATCAGCCAGCGAGAGCCGACCCGGTCGCTGACCCGGCCGGCGATCGGGGCGAGGAAGACCACGCACAGCGTCATCGGGAGGAAGGTCGCACCCGCCTGCGTCGGCGAGTAGTGCAGGACGTTCTGGACGTAGAGCGAGACGTAGAAGAAGACGCCGAACATGGCCAGCGCGACGAGCAACATCACCGAGTTCGCGCCGGCGAAGGTCGGGTTGCGGAAGAGCGAGAGGTCGAGCATCGGCACGCGCTGGTGCAGCTCGAGTAGGACGAACACGACCAGCGACACGACCGCTAGGGCGAAGAGACCGAGGATTCGCCCGGATGTCCACCCGTACTTGTTCGCCTCGATCAGCCCGTAGGTGAGGGCGAAGAGGCCGACGGCGGAGCTGGCCAGGCCCGGCAGGTCGAGCCGCTGCTCGGCCGAGGTGTCGCGGGACTCCCTGATCACGAGCCGCGCCACGGCGATGGCCAGGATCCCGACCGGGATGTTGATGAAGAAGATCCAGTTCCAGCTCAGGTGCTGGGTGATCACGCCGCCTACGAGCGGGCCGATGGCGAGCGCGAGGGCAGAGACGCCTGCCCAGATCCCGATCGCCATGCCGCGCTGGCGCGGCGGGAAGGTGGCGGTGATGATCGAGAGCGTGGCCGGGTTCATCAGCGCAGCGCCCACGCCCTGGACGACGCGTGCGCCGATCAACATGCCCGCGCCCGGCGCGAGGCCGCACGCCAGCGAGGCGAGGGTGAAGATCGCCAGGCCGACGATGAAGATCGTGCGACGGCCGTAGAGGTCGGCCAGCTTGCCGCCGGTGAGCATGAAGACCGCGAAGGTGAGGGCGTAGCCGTTGACGACCCACTCGAGCTCGGAGATCCCGATGTTCAGGTCGCGCTGAATCGAGGGCAACGCCACGTTCACGACCGTGTTGTCGAGCATGATCATGAACAGGCCGAACGAGACCGCGCCCAGCGTCCACCACTTCTTGCTCTCCTCCGCAAAGATCCTCGCTCGCACGTGCCCGTCTCCTCTCGTCGCTCTCTAAGTTAGTTGTCACTAGGTTAGGCGGCACTAGCTAAAGCGTCAAGTTAGGCTTGCCGCCGTGGAGCCCGTCTGGACGCCAAGCGAGGAGGTGCGCGAGCGCTCGAACGCGATGCGCCTCGCGCGGAAGCTCGGCTTCGACGACTACGCCTCGCTCGTTCGCTTCTCCGCCGAGCAGCCGGAGCGCTTCTGGCCCGCCGCGATTGAGGACATGGGCCTCGAGTTCTCGCAGCCCTGGGACGCAGTCGTCGACGAGTCCCGCGGGCCGGAGTGGGCGACGTGGTTCGTCGGCGGGAAGCTCAACCTCGCGTGGAACTGCGTCCACCGCTGGGCGAGCGGTGAGCGCGCGGACGAGGAGGCCGCCGTCTGGCAGAGCGAGGACGGCTTACGGCGGGCGCTCACGTACCGCGAGCTCTCCGAAGAGGTCACGAAGCTGGCTGAGGCACTGGCCGAGCTGGGCGTCGAGGCCGGCGACCGGGTCGCGCTCTTCCTGCCGATGTCGCCCGAGGTCGCGATCGCCTCGCACGCGTGCGCGCACCTCGGAGCGGTGCAGGTGCCGATCTTCTCCGGGTTCGCCGCGCCGGCGATCGCGGCCCGGCTGCAGCACGCGGAGGCAAAGGTGATCGTGACTGCGGACGGCTCCCTCCGCCGCGGCCGTGAGGTGCCGATGAAAACGCTCGTCGACGAGGCGCTCGCGGAATCGCCTTCGGTCGAGCACGTGGTTGTCTGGCGGCGGCTCGGCCGCGAGGACGTGCCGATGCAGGAGGGCCGCGACGTCTTCTGGGACGAGGCGGTCGCCGAGTCGCCGGGCGGGCTCGAGCCGCTCGAGGTCGACTCGGAGCACCCGTACCTGCTCACCTACACCTCCGGCACGACCGGCCCGCCGAAGGGCGTGCTGCACGTCCAGGGCGGATTCCTCGTCTCGATCACGCGCGAGGTCGCCTACCAGGCCGACGCACGACCGGGCGACGTGATCCATTTCGTCACCGACATGGGCTGGATCATGGGCCCGTGGGAGGTGGTCGGCGGGATGGCGCTCGGCTGCACGATCGTCTTCGCCGAGGGCGCTCCGGACTGGCCGGCGGCGGATCGGCTCTGGGGGCTCGTCGAGAGCGAGCGCGTCTCGATCCTGGGCCTATCTCCCACGCTCGTGCGCGCGCTGATCCCGCACGGCGCGGAGCTCGTCGAGCGGCACGACCTCTCGTCGCTGCGGGTTCTCGTCACGACCGGCGAGCCGTGGAACCCCGAGCCTTACCGCTGGCTGCACGAGCACGTCGGCGGCGAGCGCTGTCCGATCATCAACTGCTCCGGCGGCACCGAGGTGGGCGCCTGCTTCCTGTCCCCCACGCCTGCCGCGCCGATCAAGGCGTGCTCGCTCGGCGGCCCCGCCCTCGGGATGGCGATGGACGTGGTCGACGCCGAGGGCCGGTCGGTGCGTGGCGAGGTCGGGGAGCTCGTCTGCCGGCGCTCGTTCCCCGGGATGACGCGCGGCTTCTGGCGCGACCCCGAGCGCTACCTGGATACGTACTGGCGGCGACTGCCGGGGATCTGGGTGCACGGCGACTGGGCCTCCGTTGACGAGGACGGCTACTGGTTCCTGCACGGTCGCTCGGACGACACGCTCAACATCGCAGGCAAGCGGATCGGGCCGGCCGAGCTCGAGTCGGCCATGGTCGGCCACCCCTTGGTCGCGGAGGCCGCGGCGGTGGGCGTCCCCCACGAGGTGAAGGGCGAAGTGGCCTGGGTCTTCTGCGCGCTCGTGCCCGGTGCGGAGCCGTCCGAGGAGCTCGCGGCCGAGCTGCGTGCGCAGGCCTCGAGGGAGCTTGGGAAGGCCTTTGCCCCGGAGCGCGTGCTGTTCGTCTCGGCGTTGCCGAAGACGCGTAGCGCGAAGATCGTAAGGCGCGCAGTGAAGGCGAAGGCGCTGGGACTGGATCCGGGCGACCTGTCATCGCTCGAGAACCCGGAGACGCTGGACGAGATCGAAGCCGCCGCCACGAGCCCGGCGAGCTAGACCAGCACCTCCCGGCCGCGGCCGTTTCGGCCACGCCCGGGGACTGCCCCGGGCGTGGCTCGGACAGCCGCGGCTCAGGTGTGACGAAAGCGTGACTATCCGTGCACGGCGGCGACGCGCTCGCCGGGCACGGCTAGCGTCGCGGGATGGCGAGGCTCCCGCGGCACCTCCTCCCCGTGCACGGGGTCTTCCACGTCGCAACCCGCGGCGCCGCGCGCTGCTCGATCTCGCAAGACGATGACGACCGCCGCCTCCTTCCTCTCGCTCCTTGCGCATGTCGTCCGCCGCACGGGCTGGAACTGCCACGCCTTCTGCCTGATGCCGAACCACCACCACCTGATCGTCACGACCCACGTCGACCTCCTGTCGGTCGGCCTGCACCAGCTGAACGGCCGCTATGCCCAAGCCTTCAACGAGCGGCACGCACGGAGCGGCCACCTCTTCGGCGACCGCTACGCCGCCTTCGTTATCGGGGACGACACTACCTCGGAAACGCCTGCGAGTACGTCGTCCAGAACCCCGTCCGCGCCAGACTCTGCGCCCGCGCCGACGACTGGCGCTGGAGCGGGTCGCGCTGAGCACTATCCTCCCGCCGATGCCGCAAGACGATCTCACCGGACAGGTCGCGCTCGTCACCGGGGGCGGCCGCGGGATCGGCGCCGATATCGCGCGTGAGCTCGCCTCCGCGGGAGCGCGCGTCGCCGTCGCAGCGCGGACGCGCGACCAGGTCGAGCAGGTCGCCGGCGAGATCGACGGGCTTGCGCTCGAGGTCGACGTCACCGACCCGACCGCGGTCGAGCGGATGGTCACCGAGACGGAGCGCGAGCTCGGGCCGGTCGACTTCCTCGCCGCGAACGCGGGCATCGGCAACGGCATCGACGTGTGGGAAGGAGAGGTAAGCGACTGGTGGCGCGTCTTCGAGGTGAACGTCCTCGGCGTCTACCTCAGCGCCCGCGCGGTGATCCCCGGGATGCTCGAGCGCGGCCGCGGCCGGATCGTGATCACCGGGAGCGGCGCCGGCTACCTCCCGGGCGCGAGCAACACGGCATACACCTCGAGCAAGGCGGCCGTGAACCGGCTCGGAGAGACCCTGGCTGCGTCGCTCCGGGAAACACCGGTGCGCGTGTTCCTGATCAGCCCGGGCCTGGTGCGGACCGAGATGACCGCAGGAAGTTTCGACGACGACGCGCCCTGGACGCCGCCCGAGCTCGCGCCGCAGCTGGTGCACGTGCTCGCCTCCGGCCGCGCCGACGAGCTCGCGGGCCGGTACCTCCACGCCGAGCACGACGACATCGAGGAGCTGATCCGCCGCGCCGGCGAGGTGCGCGAGCAGGACCTGAACGCGATCCGCCTCCGGCGGTAGCCCAGTTTTCGACTGATAGTCTAAAACCGACTCATGCGCCTCGCGCTCGCCCAGCTGAACACCACCGTCGGCGACCTCCACGGCAACCGGACGCGCATCCTCGAGGCGATCTCGGAGGCCAGGAGCGCCGGCGCCGATCTCGTCCTCCTCCCGGAGCTCGCCGTCACCGGCTACCCGCCCGAGGACCTGCTCCTGCGGCCGGGCTTCGTGCGCGCCGCGGAGGAGTCGATGAACGAGATCGCGCGCGAGACCAAGGGGATCGTCGCCCTGGTCGGAGTGCCACGGTTCGACCGCGACCTCTACAACGCCTGCGCGGTGTGCGCGGACGGCGACGTGAAGGCGCTCTACCGCAAGCGCTTCCTGCCCAACTACGGCGTCTTCGACGAGGACCGCTACTTCGCGCCCGCGCGCGACTGCCTGCTGCTCGAGCTCGGCGGCACGCTGATCGGCCCGACGATCTGCGAGGACATGTGGCAGCCGGGGCCGCCGGCGACCGACCTCGCGCTGGCCGGGGCGCAGCTGCTGACGAACATCTCCGCCTCGCCGTTCCACGTCGGGCGCGACCGCGAGCGCGAGGAGATGTTCGCGACGCGCGCGCGCGACAACGCCTGCTTCGTCGCCTTCTGCAACGCCGTCGGCGGCCAGGACGAGCTGATCTTCGACGGGCACTCGCTCGTGCTCGACGAGGAGGGGCAAGTGCTTGCGCGTGGGCCTGGCTTCGAGGAGGCTCTGGTCGTGGTCGACATCGAGCCGGCCGACGCCGTGGGCCGCAGGCTGCGCGACGTTCGCCGCCGCGCGCTGGCCCGCGAGCGGGGCACGGTTCCCGACGCGCCCGTCGTTCCGCTCGGGCCCGTCCGCGGCCAGCAAGGCCCGGTCGAGCCTCAGCTCGCGGCACGGCTCGACGAGCTCGAGCAGATGCGCCTCGCACTCGAGCTCGGCCTGCGCGACTATGTCGGCAAGAACAGCTTCAGCGACGTCGTGGTCGGCGTCTCGGGCGGGATCGACTCGGCGCTGACGGCGGCGCTGGCCGTCGAGGCGCTCGGGTCGGAGCGCGTCCACTGCGTCTCGATGCCGTCGCGCTACTCGTCCGAGGAGACGCAGAGGGACGCGCGGCTGCTCGCGGAGGGCCTCGGCACGAACTTCCGCGAGATCCCGATCAACGGCGTCGTCGAGACGTTCGAGGCGGCGCTGGCCGAGAGCTTCGCGGGCCGCGCGCCCGATCTCGCCGAGGAGAACCTGCAGGCGCGCATCCGCGGCGTGCTGCTGATGGCGCTCTCGAACAAGTTCGGCTGGCTCGTAGTCGCGACGGGGAACAAGTCGGAGCTCTCGGTCGGCTACGCGACGCTCTACGGCGACATGGCCGGCGGCTTCGCGCTCCTCAAGGACGTGTTCAAGACCGACGTCTTCCGGCTTGCCCGGCACCTGAACGAGAGAGCCGGCCGCGAGCTGATCCCCGCCTCGATCATCGACCGCGCCCCGAGCGCCGAACTGCGGGACGACCAGCTCGACGAGGACTCGCTGCCGCCCTACCCGGCCCTCGACCGCGTGCTCGAGGCGTACGTGGAGCAGGACCGCTCACGCGAGGAGCTCTCGCAGGACGGCTTCGACCCGGACGTCGTCGAGCGCGCGCTCGCGCTGATCGACCGCGCCGAGTACAAGCGGCGCCAGGCCCCGCCCGGGGTTCGCCTCACCCCGAAGGCGTTCGGCCGCGACCGCCGCACGCCGATCACGAACCGCTGGCGCGGCTAGACGCCGAGCTCGAGCGGCTCGGGCGGCGGCCCGTGCTCGAGCACGTCGTTCACCAGCTGCGGCAGCACCCGGGGTCCGAACACGACGGCGGGTTGCGCCAGTTCCTCGCGCGTCCACCAGCGCACCTCCGTGACGTGCTCCGCGGCTAGGTCGATCTGCGGAGCCGGCTCGAAGCGCTCGCTACTGACCTGGTAGCAGCGCTCACGCTGGCCCCGGAAGCGGCCGCCCGCGAAGTCGAACTCGTGCTCGCGGTTCCAGAGCAGCGGGCCGAGCTCGTAGTCGAGCAGGCCGAGCTCCTCGCGCAGCTCGCGCCGCAGGGCCTCCTCGTCGCTCTCGCCCGGGTCGACTCCTCCGCCGGGCGGCGCCCACGGGAACGGCGGGAAGTCGAAGTGGACGAGGACGACCCGCTCGTCCGGATCGATCACCAGCGCGCGCACGCCGTCGCGCCAGGGCTTCATCGGCTGGCCTTGGCAAGCGCCTCGAACCACCGCAGGCGCTCGTCCCAGGGGACGGCGGCGTTCGCCGGCGAGGTCGACGGGAGCACGAACAGCCGCGTGTCGGCGAGGCGGCGCTCCTGGATGCCCAGCTCGGGCCGCTCGTTGAACGTGCCTCGGTAGGCCTCCTTGCCGACGAACCCGATCCAGCCCGGCCGCAGCTCCTCGGCCATCCGCTCCAGCCGCTCCGCCGCGCCCGCGAAGTCGGCGCGACGCAGCTCGCCCGACCCGCGCGTCGTCCGCGGCGCCGCGTTCGTCAAGCCGATCCCCTCCTGCAGCACCTCGAACTGCTCCGACGGCTCGTAGAGCCTCGATGCGAAGCCGGCCGCGTGCAGCAGCCGCCAGAAATTGTTGCGCGGGTTCGCGAAGTGCGCCCGCGCGGCGTCCGAGACGAACCCGGGGTTGATCCCGCAGAAGACGACGCGCAACCCGGGCGCGAGGACGTCCGGGAGGGCGCTATCGGCAGGCGCGACTGCGACGCCGCGTCGGCGCACACGGCCGCTCATAGGCCGTCGGCCTTGGCCGCCTGAACCTGCCGACCCATTGGCGTCGCGTCCTGCCCCACCGCGGGCAGGTCCTCACGCAGCGAGCTCCGCTTCACGCGCGTCGAGACGCACCTCGAAGAGCCGCCGCAGCTCCTCACCGGTGATCGTCATTCCGGAACTCGAAGCGTGTCGGGGCTCGACCCGCACGAGCCGCACCGTGACCTCGGCCGCGCCGTAGCAGCGGAGGTAGCACTCCTGCTCGCTCAGCGGTCGCAGCCGACGCACGGCCGGAGCCTATGCGCGGCCCCGGACGGCAACGGCTACTCGTACTGCAGAGCCCTCAGGACGTTCAGCCGCGCGGCGTGGCGAGCCGGAATCACGGCCGCCAGGATCCCGACGATGATCGCCGCGAGCACGAAGTAGACGAGCTGCATCCACGGGATCGCGAAGACGATGCCCTGGTCGGAGAGCGCGTGGGTGACGAGCGCCGCCAGGAAGACCCCGACGGCGATTCCCAGCACCGCGCCCATCAGGGCGGTGACGATGCTCTCGTAGCGGATCATCATCCGCACCTGCCGCCTCGTCATGCCCACGGCTCGCAACATCCCTATCTCACGCGTGCGCTCGTAGACCGTCAGCACGAGGGTGTTGATGATCCCAACGAGGCTCACGATCACCGAGAGCGCGAGCAACGCGTACAGCAGGTTGAGGATCTTCTTGATCGGCTTGATGAAGTTCGCCTTGAACTCGTCGCGCGTCTGCACCTTGGCATCGGCGAATCCCTGCACGTCGTCCTCGAGTGTCGCCGTGTTCGCGTCGCTGACGCCGTCGGGCGTGTTGATCAGGACCATCTCGTCGCGCGGCCGGGGGATGTACTTGTCGAAGAGCGTTGTCGAGATGGTCGCGTCGCCGAAGGGCGAGCCGCCGTTCGGTTTCTCGTAGATCCCGATCAGGCGGACGTTGACGCGCTTGCCGCTCGGGAACTCCAGGCTCACCACCGAGCCGACGTGAAGGTGCTTGCTCTTCGCGTAGTCGCTGTCGGTGAAGAACCCGTCGCTGCCGAGCCGGCCGGGTACCGAGTGGCCGCCGGCCGTCCAGTCGATGCGAATCCCGGTCTCGGCGTTCGGCTCCACGGCGGTCAGGTCGTGGTCGCTGCCCAGGAAGTGCGCCGAGCCCGCGCGGATCGCGGTCACGTCGCTCACGCCGGGCTTGCCGAGCAATGACTTCCCGGCCGCCACGTCGATCGGCGTGAACGTGTTCGTCGCCGTCACCGCGTAGTCGGCGACGAAGAGCTGGTCGACGGCGTCCTCGAACGACTTGAAGACGCCCTGTCCGAAGATCGCCACGAAGGTGACGAGCGCGAGGCCGATCATCAGGGCCGAGGCCGTCGAGGCGGTTCGCGCCGGGTTCCGGGTCGCGTTGTCGCGAGCGAGGATCCCGGGCGCGCCGCCGATCGCGCGGGCGGGGGCACCGAGCACGGCGGCGAGTGGGCGGACGATCCGCGCGGCGTTCATCGAGACACCGAAGAAGAGCAGCAGCACGCCGATGCCGATCATCAGCAGGCGCAGCCCGGCCCCGAGGCCGCTTCCGAGCGACCCGATTGCGACCAGCGCGACCGCGACGAGAAGGATCGCGAGCGCGGTGACAGGCCCGTACTTCGCGAACCTCGAGACCGGCAGAACCGAGCCCTCCCGCACCGCGGCAATCGGCGGGACGCGGGTCGCGCGGCGCGCGGGACGGACGCTGGCGATGAGCGTGACGATCGTGCCGACGAGGATCGAGACGATCACCGTGCGGGTCGCGAAGACCGTCTGGCCCTGCGGCAGGTCGATCCCGAAGATCACGAAGAGCTTGTTCAGCACCTTGGCCAGGCCGAGGCCGAGGAACAGCCCCAGGATCGAGCCGAGGATGCCGATCACGAAGGCCTCGATCACGACCGACCAGAGCACCTGGCGGCGCGACGCGCCGAGCGTTCGCAGCGTCGCGAACTCGCGCATCCGCTGCGCGATCGTGATCGAGAGCGTGTTCGCGATCACGAACGCCCCCACGAAGAGGGCGATCCCCGCGAACGCGAGCAGGATGTACTTGAAGAACGAGACGAAGCTAAGGTCCTTCTTGTCCTCGTTGACCTGCTGGTTCGTGTCCCGCACGGTCGCCGTCGCGGGCAGCAGCGGCCTGATCTCCGAGACGAGCTTTGCGTTGCTCACGCCCGTCTTCGACTGGATGCGGATCACGTCGAGCTGGCCCGGCTTGTCGAACACCTTCTGAGCCGTCGGGAGGTCGAAGATCGCGAACGTCGCGCCGCCGATCGAGCCGACGCCCGCCAGCTCCGCGATCCCGGCGAGCTTGAACGACCGCTGCGGGCCGACGGCCTGGAGCCGAACCGTGTCGCCCACCTGGAAGCCCTGGCCGGAGGCCGTTGCCTTGTCGATCACGACCTCGTTCCCGCCGCTCGGCCACGAACCTTCCGTCAGCTGGGTCGGGTTGAACTGCTGCTCGTTGGGGTCGACGGAGAAGCCGAGCGAGGGCGCGCCGCCGGTGTCGATCACCTTGCCGTCCTTGCCGATCAGCTTGACGCTGTCGCTCGTGACCGAGCCCGCGGCCGCGGCGACGTCTGGAAGGGCCTTCACCTTCGGAAGCAGCGAGGCCGGGAAGGTCGGCGTCTCGACGCCGTTGCCGTTCGTGTTCTTGAACGCGGCCTGGCCGCTGACGATCACATCGGCGTTCTTGTACGAGTTGACGACGATCGTGTTGAAGCCGTTGTTGATCGTGTCCGTGAGGATGTAGGTGCCGCTGATCATCGCGACGCCGAGGACGATCGCAACCGCGGTCAGCAGCGCCCGGACCTTGCGGCCGGCGAGGCCTTTCAGCGCGACCCTGAGCATCAGGCCTGGGTGAGCTCGTCCATCGCGGCAATCACGGCGCTCGGCTCGGAGCGCGGCATGTCGCGCACGATGAGCCCGTCGGCGAGGAACAGGATCCGGTCGGCGATCGCGGCCGCGTACGGGTCGTGCGTGACCATCACCGTCGTCTGGCCCAACGACTCGACGGAATTGCGGAGCAGCTCGAGGATCTCGCCCCCGGTCTTGGAGTCGAGGTTCCCCGTAGGCTCGTCTGCGAAGACCACCGTCGGCCGCGAGATCAGCGCGCGTGCGATAGCGACGCGCTGCTGCTGGCCGCCCGAGAGCTCGGCGGGGCGGTGGCTGCGGCGGTCGTCGAGGCCGACCGTCTTCAGCAGCTGCTCACGCCATTCGCGCTCGGGCTTCTCGCCGGCGATCGTGAGCGGCAGCACGACGTTCTCCTCCGCCGTGAGCATCGGCAGGAGGTTGAAGAACTGGAAGACGAAGCCGATGTGCTCGCGCCTGATCTTCGTGATCTCGGTGTCGCTCAGGCCGCCGAGCTTCGTTCCCGCGATCCAGACCGACCCGCTCGTCGGCTTGTCGAGCGCGGCCATGATGTGCATCAGCGTCGACTTGCCGGAGCCCGACGGGCCCATTACGGCGGTCAGCTTCCCTTGCTGCACGTCGAGCGAGACTCCGCGGAGCGCGTCGACGGCGGTGTCGCCCTCGCCGTAACGGCGGGTGATGTCCTGCGCGGCTACGACCGCGCTCGGCGCTTTGTCTGCGACGTCGGCAGCAGGTACGGCGGCGGCTTCCATATCGCTCTCCCTCGGTTGTCCCTTCCCCAGTCCGGGCGCAGTTTCTCAGTTGCGAACGCTAAATTCAATCAACGATCCGATAGCGTGGCTCAGGTGAGCACGCTAGCGATTGACGTAGCCGCAGTGCGGAGGCGCTTCTCGGCGCTCTCCCGGGAGCTCGCCTTCTTCGACGGCCCGGGCGGCTCGCAGGTGCCGGACGAGGTGATCGAGGCGATCTCGACGTATCTGCGCTCGTCGAACGCGAACGTCAGCGGCCCCTACGAGACGAGCCGCCAGACGGAGGCGCTCGTCGACGAGTCGCGGCAGGCCGGCGGCGCGTTCCTCGGCTGCGCGCCGGAGGAGATCGTCTTCGGAGCGAACATGACGACGCTCAACTTCGCGCTCACGCGCACGATCGGGCGTGAGCTCGAGCCCGGCGACGAGATCGTCGTCACGCAGCTCGACCACGACGGCAACGTGTCGCCCTGGCTCGAGCTGGCACACGACCTCGACCTGCGTGTGCGCTTCGCGGCGATCCGCGACGACACGACGCTCGACCTCGATGACCTCGCGGCGCAATTCTCCGACCGGACACGCGTGGTCGCCTACCCGTGGGCATCGAACGCCGTCGGCACGCTCGTCGACGTGGCGCGCGTGGCGGAGCTCGCGCACCAGGCCGGCGCGCTCGCGTGGGTCGACGCGGTGCACTACGCGCCGCACGGCCCGATCGACGTGGCCACGGCCGGCGTCGACGTGCTGCTCTGCTCGCCCTATAAGTTCTTCGGCCCCCACCTGGGGCTCGCGTTCGCGCGCAGCGAGCTGCTCGAGCGCTGGCGGCCCTACAAGGTCCGGCCGGCTGCGGATACGCCCCTGGGCCACCGGTTCGAGACCGGAACGATGCCGCACGAGCTGCTCGCCGGCTTCGTAGCGGCTGTGCGCTACCTCGAGTCGGTCGGCTACGACGCGATCGTCGCGCACGAACGCGAGCTCGGCGAGCGCTTCCTCGC
>DATLPH010000155.1:0-8624 GCA_035535855.1 Gaiellaceae bacterium | reverse complement strand
AGTACAGCCACGTCAACTTGACCGAGGTCGACGACCAGGCCCCGAACCTCGGGCTCGACCCCACGCAGTTCAACCTTCGCTTCGGCCGCGTCGCGCTGAACTGCGAGCACTGCGGCGTCAGCTACCTTCGCTTCGCGCCCGGAGCGAAGAGCCACGGGCACCGGCACAAGCAGCAGGAGGAGATCTATGTGCTCGTGAGCGGGTCCGCGGAGATGAAGGTCGGCGACGACCTGGTCGAGCTCCAGCCCTTCGGCGCCGTGCGCGTCCCGCCGCACGTGATGCGCGGGATCAAGGGCGGCCCGGAGGGTGCCGAGGTGATCGCGGTGGGCGCCCCGAACACCGGCCCCGGCGACGGCGACGAGCCCGTTCCCGGCTGGACCTGGGACGACTAGGTGGTGAAGCGCCCGACGACCGGAACCGGCCGGCGGTACTCGAACACGCGCCAGATGCGACGGCGCTGAGCCGCGAACCGCGCCGAGGGCTCCTGCCGAACGGCCCTGGTCACGGTCGCGCGTTTCATCGCACCTTCAGCGATCCGTAGGCGGGCTGGAAGCCAGCCTTGGTTGCGCTCAGGACGAGCTTGCCGCGCTTCTTCGGGCGCACCTTGAAGGACGCCTGGCCGAGGCGGCCCGTTCGCTTCGCGACGGCCCGCATGCCGGCACCGGTGATGCGCACTCGCACCCCCGCGAGCCGGCGGCCGCGCCCGTCGACGACGGTCACCGTCACGGAGCTCGTCCGCTTGTGCCGCGCCGTACCCCTCAGGGTCAGCTTCAGGCGCGAGAGGAGCCGGATCTCCTGCACCTGTGTCCAGTCGCCCTGGTTGCGATCTTCGTCGACCCCCGCCACGCGCCAGTAGAGCGTCCCGCCGCCTGAGTACCCGTACTGGGTCATCGTGGGCGCGTAGCTCGCGTTGTCGGTGCTGACCGTCTCGACTGTGCGGCTGAAATCTGGGCTCGACGCGATCTGGAGCTTGTAGGTCTTCGCGCCCAGGCGCGGGTTCCACGCCAGGACGACGTGAGTCTTGTCGCTGTCGGTACGCGCATTGACGGGTTCGCCCATCGTGCGCGTGTAGGCCTGCATCGGCGAGTACGGTCCCGGGGTCGACCCAACGCCAGTGGTCGGGAACTCCGCTCGCACGCGCCAGTGCCAGACGCCCGTGCCGGTGAACTTGATGAACGAGACCGCGGGCGTGCGAATGTCGTTGAAGTCGCGATGGGTCCCGTCCGGGCCGTCGACCGCGAGGTCGTACGACTCCGCCCCCTGCACCCCGGTCCATGTCCAGACCGGCAGCGTCTCGCCCTTGACCGGGTTCGCCGCCGCCGGCACCACCGGGCTCGCGAGCTTCTTCTGGAATGTTCCGGTCGCGGACCAGGTGAGCCCGGTGAGGAGCTCGTCGTCGGCGCGCACGCGCCAGTAGAGGACGGTGTTCGCCGGGTAGGTCGTGTTGCTCGAGTACGAGGTGGCGTCGGTGACGATGTCGTCGAGCGGGTTGCCGAAGGTCGGGTCGGCTGCGACCTGGAGCCGGTAGCGGCGCGCTCCTTCGGCCGGAGTCCAGCGGAACGTCGGCTGGTCGTAGAAGACCTGGACGCTTCCGGGCGAGAGCAGCGACGGAGGAATCGACTGCTTCTGGAAGTCGGCCGCGGTGGCCTGCAGCGGGTTGCCTTCAGCGAGCCCGCCGTCGAAGTTCAGAGCGGGCAGCACGGCCCAGTAGTACGTGGTCGTCTCGTCGGTGTAGGTGCGCGCGGCAACCGCCGTCCTCGGCGCATACGCGGGGACATGCGTGAACCCGTAGTCGACGATCGTGGTGAAGCTCGCATCCTTCGAGACGAGCACGAAGTAGCTCTGGGCGCCGGCGGTCGGCGACCACGTGAAGTAGGGCGTGCGCTGGTGCAGCGTGCCGCGAGCGGGAGTCAGGTAGTCGGCGAAGCACATGTTGCCGGAGTTGCAGGTGGCCGAGACGGCGGGCGGGTAGCCCGTCCAGTCGAAGGCGGTGCCGCGACCGGTGCAGTCGTCGAGGTAGGTGTAGTCGCCGTACACGTCCTCGTTGGCGGTGTCCCGGTCGGTGCGGGCCCGCACACGGACGCAGTACGCGCCGACGGCGAGGCTGACTTGCTCGTTGGCGACCGACAGGCCGTCCGGGTAGGGCTTGACCTGGTTCCAGCCGTTCCCGAGCGGCGTCCACGCGGGCACGGCGGTGGTCACGCGCCAGTGATGGTCGTTCGACGGGGCGGTCCAGTTGCAGATGCTCGCCTCGTAGGGGGCGACGTCGACCTCGTAGCTCGCCGCGCCCGGCACGGGATTCCAGGCCACGAGCGGCACCTGCGTCTGGTAGCCGGCCGTGCCGGTGTCGCCGTCGGTGCCGGGGTCACTGACGTTGTCACGCATGCGCAGGTTCTTGATCGAGGGAGCTGTCGTGGGCGGGACGTTGTCGAACGTCTTGATGAACGGTGTCCCGTAGTTCCAGACGCCCGCGTTGCCGTCCGGATCGAGCGCGCGGACACGCCAGTAGTAGGTGTTGTCGTGGAAGACCTTCGTCGGCGAGAGCGACGTCGCGACGCTCGTCCCGCTGCAGCAGACCTTGGAGCCCGGCGCGAAGCTGGACGAGGGGTTGATCTCGAGCTCGTAATGCGCGGCGCCGGGGACCGGGTTCCAGGAGAACTTGGGGTCGTAGACCTCCGGAGCGGGGTTCAGGTCCTGCACCTGCACCGCCGTGGTAGACGGCCACAGCCAGTTGAACGAGGCGACCGGCGTGGCGACGCCGCGGTTGCCCTCGGCATCGACCGGCGTGACGCTCCAGTAGTAGGAGCCGGGGGCCAGCGCTCCGGTGATCGCCGCGGCGGTGGCGGCCACATTCGGCGCGCCTTTTGGGTCGTCCTGGTTCGAATAGCGGAAGACGAGCGAGCCCAGCGTCAAGTCGCTCGCGACCGAGACCAGGTAGTGCGCCGCGCCCGGAACGCCCGTCCAGCCGAGCACGACCGGCTTGGCGGGGTAGGTGAGCGCGTCGCCGGAGAACGGCTTCTGCAGAGCGGGCTGGAGGTTCCAGAGCTTGCGGAACGAGCGCGGCTCGGTCCACTTCGAGATCTCGCCGGCGGCGTTGGTCGCGCGTACGCGCCACCAGTACGTGCCGTTCGGGATCGTCTTGACGAGCGTCGCGCGTGTGTTGCGCGTGAAGAAGTCGTCCTTGCCCTGGCCGAGGACGGGCGAGTTCATGCCCGCGTCGGCACTGATCTGGAACTCGTACTTGTCGGCCCCGGCGACCGGCGTCCATGCGAAGGCGGGAAGGAACTGAACGACCGCGCCTGCCGCCGGAGCTGCCGGAGCCGGGCGCCCTACGGCGCCTCTGGCCGGTCCTGCTGTGAGGAAGGCGATTGCCGCGAAGGCGGCTGCGAGGAGTTTGCGGTCTGCGGCCATGTGGTCGGATGAGACGAGCTCTGCCGCGGAGCCCGGGGTGGCGCTATATGTCTCGAAAGCACCATCGGGACTGGTCTCGAATCGGTCATCCCTCGTTCGAGGGGTGTTTGCCCTGCCGGCCGAGCAGGCCCCGAACGCCCTGGGCTTTCTGCTGCTCGGGCTCCGTTTGGGCGCTTTCGAGGGCGTTCTCGAGCTCGACCGCCCGCTCGGTGAGCTCACGGTTGCGCTCTCGCATCTCGGCCAGCTCGCGCTCGAGCTCCTCGACGCGTGCGCGCGCCGCCTGGGCTTCCGCGTCGGCGGCTTCGGCCTTGCGTCCGCTTGCGGCCTCGAGACGCACGAGCCGCGCGAGCTCTCGCAGGGGCGCGGTCACCGGCTCGGGGCGCGGCTTCACCGCGTCGAAGACGGCGACGAGCTCCTGCGCATGGGCGCGCGCATCGTGTGCACGAGCGAGCTCGCGATTCACAGGGCCCATCGCCGGGTCGTACGCGTCGAGGTCGCGCCGCACGCGCTCGAAGTTGGTCGCGACCGGGTCTGCCCGTCCCGAGAAGCCGTCGGCCTCGAGGCGCTCGTAGCGCTCCGCGCTCACCCAGCCGTCGCCGCCCTCCTCGCCGTACACGTACACGGCAAGCCCCGAGGCCATAGCCTCGAGCACGTCGCGGCCGCGGCCCACCACGACGTCCGCGTCGGGCCCGATCTGGAGCCCGGCGTCGGCACACGCCCGTTCGATCACGCCGTGCAGGTAGGACGAGAGGCTCTCCAGCCGAAGCTCGACCCGCCGCGGGCGCTCGGGCAGCTCGCCGCGCGGCGAGAAGCGCTCGACGTCGACCGGTCGCCGCAGGCGCGTCACCTCGTGCGGGAGCCCTGCGGCCGCGACCCGTTCGGCGGTGCGAGCGTCGAATGCGACCACGCGCGCGACGATGCCCGCAAGCTGCGGCGGGAGCCAGAGGTCTCGCTCCTCGCCGTGGGCGGCGAAGACCTGCGGCGTCAGCGGGTAGAGGTCGGCCAGGAGGAGCGCGGCCTCGGCGTCCTGGCTGTAGACCAGATGAGGCGCAAGCGGAAGGTCGCGCTCGACTCCGACCACCCGCAACTCGTCCGTCGACGGGCGCGGCTCGGCCGAGAAGACACGCACCTCGTGCCCGAGGCGCTCGAGGTGCTCGGACACCGTGACGAGGTACCGGCGCGGCTCGAGCGTCTGCGTGCCGATGAGGATCTCCACTGCGTTCGATTATCGCGTGCCCACCGACATGCGCAGGAGGCGCGGCAGCGCAGCTCCGACGCGGGCCGGCAACGAGGGGCGGCGCCCCTCCTCCTCGGCCTCCTCGCAGGCCATGATCGAGGCGCGCACGAGCCCGCCGCCGAGGCGCCGGAACGGCTCCGGCGGCAGCCTCGGCACGCGCCGCGTGACGAACGGCAGACGCGTGAGCTCGTCGTCGACACCCTGTGCGAGGCGGGCGAGGATCTGTCCGCCGAGCCAGCTCGGCCCGACGCCGTGTCCCGAGTAGCCCGCGCCGTAGTGGATCCGCGTGCCGGGCACGGTCCCGAAGAACGGCAGGTGGTCCGAGGAGACGTCGATCGGCCCGCCCCAGGCGTGGGTGACCTTGGCGTCGGCCAGGTCGGGGAGGAGCCGGCGCAAGCCTTGCTCAGCGCGGCGCGCGCTGGGCTCGTCCTGCGTGAAGCGCTCGTCGAGCTTCCCGCCGAAGCCGATCGGCCCCGACCCGCTGCCCATCAGCACCCGGCCGTCCTGCGTCGCGCGGAAGTAGTGCAGGAACATCCGCCCGTCGATCACGGCCTCGCCCCCGGTCCAGTTGATCTGCTCGAGCAGGTCGGGCACGGGCTCGGTGAGCACGACGTAGCTGCCGAAAACGGTCAGGCGGCGGCGGAGCGGCTTCCACCCTGCGGCGGCGGCGTTGACCGCGACCACGATCTCCCTCGCGCGCACCGAGCCGCGGTCGGTCTCGACGAGACCCTCGCGAACCTGCCTCACGCGCGTGTGCTCGTGCAGTCGCACTTGCTCTTGCGCGACCCGCCGGAGCGCGAGCGCGAGCCGCGCGGGTTGCACGGTCGCGCCGTCTCGGAGGAAGACCCCGTGGCGGAAGCGCGGCGAGCGGATCCGCGCCGCGAGCTCGTCCCGCGAGAGCGGCACCGCCTCGTCCGGCACGCCGAGCTCCCGCGCCGCGTCAACCTCCTCCTCGACCGCCGGGTCCTGCGCCGGCGCCGCGGAGACCCGCAGCATGCCGCCCTCGCGCAGCCAGACGTCGGCCCCGTGCGCCTCGCAGAAGCTCCGCACACCCGGCACGATCGCCGCGCTCGCCCGTGCCACCGAGAGAGCGCCGTCGTCTCCGAACCGCTGGCGCAGTCGCGGCAGGTGGCTCCAATAGCCGTGCAGGAAGCCGCCATTGCGCCCGCTCGGCCCCCAGCCGCACTCCTCGGCCTCGAGCACGACCACCTCGAGCGACGGATCGCGCTTCCTCAGGGCGAGCGCGGTCCAGAGCCCGGTGAATCCGCCGCCGACGATCGCGACGTCAGCCTCGACGTCACCCTCGAGCGGTGGCGCGGGGTCGCCGCCGAAGCCTGCGGCGCGGGCCTCCTCCAGCCACCAAACGGGCCCTAGAGGCGCTGCCAGGCCTCCGCCAGCACCTCGCCGAGGATCCCGACGAGCTCGTCGAACTCGGCCTTGCCCGCGATCAGCGGCGGCGAGATCTGGATCACCGGGTCGCCGCGATCGTCCGCGCGGCAGATCAGGCCGGCCTCGAACATCCGCGGCGTCAGGAACCCTCGCAGCAGGCGCTCGCACTCCTCGTCGGAGAAGGTCTCACGCGTCTCCTTGTTCTTGACGAGCTCGAGCGCGTAGAAGTAGCCCGTCCCGCGCAGGTCGCCGACGATCGGCAAGTCGAGCAGCTGCGCAAGCGTCTCGCGCACGAAGTCCTGCTGCTCGTCGACGTGCTCGACCATCTTCTCCCGCTGCATGATCTCGAGGTTCTTGAGCGCGATCGCGGCCTGCACCGGATGGCCGCCGAACGTGATCCCGTGGGTGTACATGCTCTCGCCGCCGAGGAACGGCTCCACCACACGGTCGGAAGCGACGACGGCGCCGATCGCTCCGTAGGCCGACGAGAGCCCCTTCGCGCAGGTCATCAAATCCGGCTTGATGTCGTAGCGCTCGGACCCGAACCACGCGCCCACCCGGCCAAAGCCCGTGATCACCTCGTCGGCGCAGAGCAGGATCTCGTAGCGGTCGCAGAGCGCGCGGACGCCCTGGAAGTAGCCCTTGGGCGGCGTGAACGCGCCGCCGGCGTTCTGCACCGGCTCCATGATCACCATCGCCACCGTCTCCGGGCCGGCGGCCTCGATCGTCTGCTCGAGCTCGTCGAGCAGGAAGCTCGTGAACTGCTCCTCGGTCTCCTCGGGCGGACGGTGGTAGCGGTTCGTGTTGCGCACGTGGTGCACCCCGGGCACGAGCGGCTCGAACGGCGTGCGCAGGGCCGGGATGCCGTTGATCGAGAGGGCGCCCATCGTCGTGCCGTGGTACGCGACATGCCGCGCGATCGCCTTCCAGCGGCGCCCGCCGGTGTAGCGGGCGGCCTGCTCGGCATCGAAGTCGACCCGCACCTGGTGCGAAGGAGCGTGGGCGACCGCCGCCCGTTGCTCGCCGCGCGCCGAGTAGTACTGCCGGGCGAGCTTCCACGCCGACTCGACCGCCTCGGAGCCGCCCGAGACGAAGAACACCCGGTTCAGGTCGCCGGGCGCGAGCCTGGCGATCTCGGCCGCGAGCTCGATCGCGCGCGGATGCGCGTACGACCAGTTCGTGTAGAACGGGAGCTCGCGCATCTGCGCGGCGGCCGCCTCGCCGATCTCGTCGCCGTACGAGTAGCCGATCTGCACGGCGAACAGACCCGCGAGCGCGTCAAGGTAGCGCTTACCGTTCGAGTCCTCGAGGTAGCAGCCCTCGCCGCGCACGATCACCGGCACCTCCGCGTCCTGGCCCATGCGCGTGAAGTGCAGCCAGAGGTGGTCGCGGGCAGCCTTCTGCAGCTCGGCGGGCGAGAGGCCGGTAGAAACGGTCGTCATGCGGCTCCTTTCGAGCGGCGGGTCTGGATGAGGACGTTGGCAAGCATCGCCGTGAGCGCGACGACGAAGATTGCGGTTCCGATCACGTTCACCTGCGGCGGCGCTCCGATCCGGGCTGCGCCCCAGACGAAGAGCGGGAACGTGACCTCCGACCCGGAGTTGAAGTAAGTCACGACGAAGTCGTCGATCGAGATCGCGAAGCAGAGCAGCAGCGCCGCCAGGATCGCCGGGGCGATCAACGGCAGCGTGACCTTCCTGAACGTCGTCCACTCGTTCGCGCCCAGGTCCATCGCCGCCTCTTCGAGATGGCGGTCGAACCCGACGAGGCGCGCCTTCACGGTCACCACCGCGAAGCTGATGCAGAACATGATGTGCGCGATCAGGATCGTCCAGAAGCCGAAGATCACGTTCAGGTTCAGGAAGAGCGTCAGCAGCGAGGCGCCGAGCACGATCTCCGGAGTCGACAGCGGCAGGAAGATCAGGATGTTCGTGGTCGCTCGCCCGCGGAAGCCGTAGCGGACGAGCGCGAGCGCGATCATCGTTCCAAGGGCCGTCGCGATCAGGCTGGCGACCAACGCGATCTCGAGCGAGAGGACGATCGAACTGCGGATCCCGGGCACACCGTCCCAGTAGCGCCAGTTGTCCCACGTGAAGCCCTGCCAGGTGTAGTTGAACTTGCCGGTCGGGTGGTTGAACGAGAACACCACGACGACCGCGATCGGGAGCAGCAGGTAGACGAAGAAGAGCACCGAGTAGACGGTGAGGATGTGGCGGCGCACGAACGCCCAGGCGCCGGCGAGGACGTGCCGCCGCGGGCGGCTCTCGACCGCAACCGCGCTCATGTCGCCGTCCCCGTCAGCTGCTCGGTGCCGACGGCGCGGGCGTACAGCAGCACGGCGACCAGGATCCCGGCCATCAGGATGAAGGACATCGCCGCTGCGGCCGGATAGTCGGTCTGCTCGAGGAACTTGGACTGGATCACGTTCCCGATCATGTGGTTGTCCGTCGCGCCGAGCAGCTGGGCGTTGATGAAGTCGCCGGCGGCCGGGATGAACGTCAGCAGCGTGCCGGCGACCACGCCGGGTAGCGAGAGCGGCAGCGTCACTCGCAGGAACGCGTGCAGCTTGCTCGCGTAGAGGTCCTCC
>DATLPH010000154.1:0-3179 GCA_035535855.1 Gaiellaceae bacterium | reverse complement strand
CCCGAAACTGCAGGTCACCCAGCAGCTCTCGACCTCGCCGTACAACATCCAGCTCAACACGGACGCCCCGCCGTTCAACAACCCCAAGGCGCGACAGGCGATCTACTACGCCACGGACTCCGAGGCGATCCGCTCCAAGCTCTTCCAGAACCGCTACCCCAGCACGCAGGGCTTCACGGGCCCCGGCGGCCGGTTCTTCGAGGCCGACGTGCCCGGCTACCGCACCACCGACCTCGCGAAGGCCAAGGCGCTGGTCAAGGAGCTCGGCGGCCTGAAGACCGAGCTGGGCACGATCAACGTGCTCGTGGCCAAGCAGACCACGCAGGCGCTGCAGAGCCAGTGGGCGCAGGCGGGGATCAAGGCGACGATCAAGTCCTACGACCTGGGGCCGCTGATCCAGGCCTTCCAGTCCAAGAAGTGGACGGCGATGCTCCAGACCGCCGGCTCGTACGACCCGGCGGCCGGCGTCGGGGTCGCCTTCCGCTACTCGTCGAAGTCGCCGTTCAGCGGCGTACACGACAAGAAGCTCGACGCTCTGCTCGGCCAGGCCGCGGGTACCCTCGATGACGGCCAGCGCAAGACGCTCTACGACCAGGCCGCCAAGTACATGAACGACGAGGCCTACAGCCCGTTCCTGTTCGCTTTCGCCCCGGCGAGCGTCGCCGCGAAGGGTGTGAGCGGGCCCGGCCTCACCACGGCGCTGACCTGCGTCGTGGTCACGCCGAGCATCCTGTACGACGAGGTCTCGATGGGAGGTGGCGGCGGCGCGTGACGGATCAGGCCGTACGGCCGGGGCCGGCGTTCGCCTTGCGCTCGCCGGCCCTTCGGCTGATCGGCAACCGGCTGGCGACGGCGATCCCCGTTCTATTCGGGGTGACGTTCCTGACCTTCGCCGTCATCCAGCTGCTGCCCGGCGACGCCGCACAGCAGCTCCTGGGCATCAATGCCACCCAGGAGCAGGTGCAGGAGTTCCGCGACAAGCTCAACCTCGACGACCCCTTCCTCGTCCGCTACCTCCACTGGCTGGGCGACGTGCTCACCGGGAACCTCGGCAACTCCCTCGCCAGCGACCAGCCAGTGACCTCGATCCTGAGCGACGGGCTGCCGACGACCTTCCAGCTGCTCGCCTACGCGCTCTTCATCTCGCTCGTGCTGACCGTGCCGCTCGCGCTCCTGGCGGCGCGCAACCCCGGCGGGTTCGTCGACCGCGTCGGCATGGTGACGAGCATGGCCGGCCTCTCGGTGGCCAACTACGTGCTCGCGGTGGTCCTCGTCTACGTCTTCGCCGTGCAGCTGGGATGGCTGCCGGCGATCTACACCAACGACACCGGCACGCCGGGCGAGCTGATCAAGTCGCTCACGCTGCCTGCGATCGCGATCGGCTTCCCGCTCTTCTGCTTCTACACCCGTCTGCTGCGCGCGGACATCCTCGAGCAGATGCAGGGCGAGGACTACGTCGTCACCGCGAAGGCCAAGGGCGTGGGGCCGTGGCGCGTGCTCATACGCCACGCGCTGCCCAACTCACTCTTCGGGCTGCTGACGATCGTGGCGCTGAACATCGGGACGCTGATCGGCGCCACGGTGATCATCGAGCAGATCTTCGCCGTGCCGGGTATCGGTCACTCGCTCCTGGAGGCGATCAACAATCGCGACGTGCCGGTAGTGGAGGGGATCGTGCTCGTCCTCGCCGTGGTGGTCGTGATCGCCAACCTGCTCGCCGACGTTCTCTACGCGGTGCTGGATCCGAGGGTCAGGTATGGGCGCTCAGCTCCCTGAGGCCGACGCCGGCGGCGCCGCCGCGACGCTTGCGGTCGCGCCTACCGTCGCCGAGCCCTCGGCCCGGCGCGGCTGGACGCGCAACCTCGACGTCATCATCCCGGGCGCACTCATCGGGCTGCTGCTCTTCCTGTGCTTCGTCTGGCCGCTGTTCGGGACGGTGCCCAAGCCGACGGGCGGCAACATCCTCGACGCCAACGCTCCGTCGTTCTCCGAAGGGCACTTCCTCGGCGCAGACCAGGTCGGCAACGACCTGTGGTCGCGGCTGCTCTACGGCGGGCGCAACTCGCTGGAGATCGCGTTCGCCGTGAACGTCATCGGGCTCGTGCTCGGAGGTCTGCTCGGGGCCTTCGCCGCGTTCTGGGGGTCGTTCGTCGACACCGTGACGATGCGCGTCCTCGACGTCCTGATCGCCTTCCCGTCGCTCGTCCTGGCGCTGGCCATCGCGCAGAGCCTCGGGCCGAGCAAGCTGCACACGATCTATGCGCTGTGCTTCTTCAGCGTGCCGGCGTTCGCACGCCTGGCGCGGGCCCAGACGCTGCGCCTGCGCGAGCGGCCGTTCATGCTCGCCGCGGGGTTGGCGGGCACGCGGGCGCCCCGGATCCTGCTGCGTCACGTCGCGCCCAACATCCTGCCCGCGCTCGTCACCTTCGCGCTCCTGGGCGTGGGGGTGACGATCATCCTCGAGGGCGCGCTGAGCTTCCTCGGCCTCGGCGTCCCGCCCCCGGAGCCGAGCTGGGGCAACATGATCTTCGAGGGCCAGGCCGTGCTCTCGGCCGAGCCGAAGCTCGTGCTGCTCCCGAGCGCGTTCCTGTTCGTGACGGTGCTGGCCTTCAACCTCCTGGGCGACGCGCTGCGCGCGCGGGGGAACGCCTCGTGACGAGCGGCGAAGCCCCGGCCGAGGTTCACGTCGAGGTCGGCAGCGTCCCGGCGACCGGGCCGCTGCTCGAGGTGCGCGACCTGCACGTGGACTTCAGCCACGGCGGCCGGAGGATCCGCGCCGTCAACGGCCTGAGCTACGCGCTCCCGGTCGGGCGCACGCTCGCCTTGATCGGAGAGTCGGGCTCGGGCAAGACCGTGAGCTCGCGCGCGATCATGGGACTGCTGCCGCGGAGCGCGACCGTCTCCGGTTCGGTGCGCTTCGACGGCCAGGAGGTGCTCGGGCTCTCCGACAAGGCGATGCGCCGCCACCGGGGTGCCGACATCGCGATGGTCTTCCAGGACCCGTCGCGGTCGCTGAACCCGACCATGCGCATCGGCGCGCAGATCGCCGAGGCGGTGCGCGCCCACGCCCGGGTCGACCGCGGCGCCGCACGCGACCGCGCGCTCGAGCTGCTCAAGCTCGTGCGCCTGCCCTCCCCCGAGCAGCGCCTGCAGGAGTACGCCCACCAGCTCTCGGGCGG
>DATLPH010000153.1:0-6747 GCA_035535855.1 Gaiellaceae bacterium | reverse complement strand
GCCGGGATCTCGCCGGTGACGACGGGAGCCGTGTCGGGCAGGTCGAGCGCGGCGAGGTTCTGCACACCCGCGTCTCGGAAAAGTGCGACGACGTCCTCGTACGCCTCGAGCAGCGGCGCGCGCGTCTCCTCGGGAAACCGGGCCGCAGAGACGGACGGGATCGAGATTAGCCGGGCGAGGTCGGACTTCAGCCCGGGTAGCAGCGCGGCGGCGGCGGTAGCAAGCGAGGAAGCGCTGGTGAGCGTCGCCTTCGCCACGACTGTCTCCTCAGACGGCCCGGTCCGTCGCTACAAGAAGCATCCTCGGCCAGTCTGATCGCCTCCGGCTGGACGGACGTCATCCTCGTGGGATGATCGTTCAAAGGGCTCAGAGGACGCGAGCACCCGCCGTGTCGAAGGCCTCGAGCGGGGCCGACCCGGCCGGGCTGCCCGATAGCTCCTCGCGCAGGAGCGCGAAGACCACCGCGTCGGCCTGCAGCGGCGTGCCGTCGGAGCCGTGCGAGATCCGCCGCAGCGTCCCCTCCTCGACGAAGCCGAGCTTGCGCGGGATCGCGAGGCTCGGCGCGTTCTCCGGGTCGGTGCGGATCTCGACTCGCTCCACGCCGCACACCTCGAACGCGACTCGCGTGAGCGCCGCCGTCGCCTCGGTCGCGAAGCCCTCGCTGGCCCGGCTTGCGCGGATCCAGTAGCCGATCTCGAACACGCCCTCGCCGCGCCGCGTGTGCAGCCCGGTTCCGCCGATGGCCTCGGACTCGTCCGGAGAGAAGATCGCGTAGACGAACTCCTGCCCGAGGTCGAACTGGCCGCGGAAGCCCCTCAGGAGCTCCACGGTCTCCTCCAGCGGCATCGGCAGCTCGTGCGCCCACGGCAGCCACGGGCGAAGGTGCTCGAGGCTCGAGTCGACCGCCGCCTTGAGCAAAGGCGCGTCGCGCGGCTCCCAGCAGCGAACGACCAGCCGCTCGGTGACGATCCGATAAGGAGGCGGGCTCAGAACTTGAGGAGAGTTCGAGCCGCGTCCAAGACACGCTCTGCCGACGGCATGTACGCGTCCTCGATCTGCCAGTACGGGTAGGGGACGTCGTAGCCCGTCACGCGCACGACCGGGCCGCGCAGGTCGAGCATCGCCTTCTCGGCGATGATCGCCGCGAGCTCAGCCCCGAAGCCGGCAGTGCGCGGGGCCTCCTGGACGATCACGACGCGGCCGGTCTTGCCCGCGGCTGCGAGCAACGCGTCCTCGTCGAGCGGCTTCAGCGTCCGGATGTCGAGCAGCTCGACCGAGGCCTCGCCCGCCAGCGCATCGGCAGCCGCCTCGGCGACCGGCACCATCGCCCCGTAGGCGACGAAGGTCAGGTCGTCCCCCTCCCGCACCGTGCGCGCCTCGCCGAGCGGGACGACGTGCTCGCCCTCAGGGACCTCGCCGCGCATCGTCCGGTAATGGAGCTTGGGCTCGAGCACGACCACGGGGTCGGGATCGCGAATCGCGGCCGCCAGCAGCCCCTTCGCGTCCGCGGGCGTGGACGGGATCGCGACCTTCACGCCGGGCGTGTGCACGTAGTAGGCCTCCGGCGAGTCGTCGTGCAGCTCGGGCGCGCGCACCCCGCCGCCGTAGGGCATGCGCACGACGAGCGGGAACTCCATCGCGCCGCCGGTCCGCCAGCGGTAGCGCCCGACGTGCGTGATCAGCTGGTCGAGGCACGGATACGAGAAGGCGTCGTACTGCATCTCGCAGACCGGCCGCCAGCCGGCCATGCAGAGGCCGACCGCGCTACCGAGAATCCCCGCCTCCGCGAGCGGCGTGTCCACGCAGCGCTCGGCGCCAAAGCGGTCGCGCAGGCCGGCGGTCGCGCGGAAGACCCCGCCGGCGCGGCCCACGTCCTCGCCCATCACCATCACGTTGGGGTCGCGCTCGAGCTCGACGTGGAACGCGTCGTTGACCGCCTCGACGAGGGTCAGCTCAGCCACCGAGCACCCTCCGCAGCTCGGCGAGGTCTGCGTCCAGCGCTGCGGGCGGGTTGGCGTACGCGTGCTCGAAGACGAGCGAGGGGTCGGCCGGCGGCTCGGCCTCGGCCGCGCCGATCCCCGCGCGCATCAGGTCTGCCGCCTCTGCCCGCACTGCCGCCGCGGTCTCGTCGGAGAGCAGTCCCTGCCGCCGCAGGTAAGCCTCGTAGCGGCCGAGGCACTCGCGCTGCCTCTCCTCCTCGACCCGCTCGAGGTCGATGTAGGCGGCCGGGTCGTCGGCGGTCGCGTGCGGCGCGGCGCGGTAGGTGACGGCCTCGATCAGCGTCGGCCCCTCGCCGGCCCGCCCGCGCGCGACCGCGTCGCGGGTCGCCTCGTAGACCGCGAGCACGTCGCCCCCGTCAACGCGCACGCCCGGGATCCCGTAGCCGACCGCCTTGTCGGCGAGGGTCTCGGCCGCGGTCTGCTCCGAGACCGGCGTCGAGATCGCCCATTGGTTGTTGTTGCAGAAGAGGACGACGGGAGCGCGCATCACCCCCGCGAAGTTGGCGCCCTCGTGGAAGGCGCCCTCGGAGGTCGCGCCGTCGCCGAAGTATGCGATCGCGCACGTCCGGTCGCCCCGCAGTTTCCGGCCCCAGGCGAGCCCGGCGGCGTGCGGCACGTGGGTCGCGATCGGGACGCAGATCGAGGCCACGTTCCACTCGCGCGGGTCCCACCAGCCCGACGGGTGGCCGCGCCACCACGAGAGGATCGTCGAGGCCGGCATCCCGCGCAGCAGTCCGATCGCCGACTCGCGATAGCTCGGGAAGATCCAGTCCTCGCGCTCGAGCGCGAACACGGAGCCGGCCTGCATCGCCTCGTGGCCCCAGAAGATCGCGTACGTGCCGATTCGGCCCTGGCTGTGGTAGACGACCGAGCGCTCGTCGTAGGTCCGCAGCAGCACGAGCCAGCGGTGGAGCGCGAGCAGGTCCTCCTCGGAGAGCCCCTCGACCTCACCGTCCGGGATGCCCTCGCCGTCGCCGATCACGCGGCGAAGGTCGCGCTCGGCCGGAAGCACCAGGGCCATGACGCCGCGAATCTACCCGACGCGCGTCCGGGCCACCCACGCCACGAGAGCGAGTGCGACAGCGGCGGCGGCCACGCCCGCGAGCTCGAGGAATACGCCGCCACCGATGTGAGTGTCCGCTGCGATGAGCACGAGCGCCGCGACGAAGCTGCCGCCGGCGCAGGAGAGCACCACCGTCGCCAGCCGGCGCGCGGCCGACCCCGGCTCGGCCCAGGTCCGCACGCGCGGCTCGAGCGACCACCAGGCGAGCTCCGCGACCAGCAGCAGCGTCGCGGCGATCGCGGGCGTCCAGTCGTCGAGCTCGTCCGAACCGAGCGCGAGCCGCAGGCACTGCTGGCCGCCGAGCAACGCCACGCCGACCGCCACGGCTGCGCTCCAGCGCAACGCGAGGCCACCGAGCAGCGCGAAGAGAGCGGCCGTGCCGACCCCGAGCAGGAACACCTCGTGCCCCTCTCGCAGCCCGGTGGCCAGCGCGAGCCCCGCGGCTGCGAGCAAAGCCGCGGCAGCGGTGGCTAGACGCGCGTGACCCGGGCGTGGCGCCTGAATGTCCTCACCTCCTCGAGAGCCGCCTGGAGAGGCATCCCGTGCCGCCACTCGACGACCGGCACGCCGAGCTGCAGGTAGGAGGAGCGCAGCGCGTCCCGCCGCAGCAGCCAGAGCCTGTGCGCGAGATCGTCGAGCTCGCCGCCGCCCGGTCGCACGAACGGGACCGGGGAGATCTCGACCACGGCGAGGTCGAAGCCGCGGGCGCGCAGGTCGGCGAGCGCCCCCACCGAGCGCTCGTCGAGGAGCGGCGAGAGCGCGATCACGAGCGCGTGCGGAGGCAGCGTTCGGCTCGGCAGGATGTCGATGTCCTTCCACGCGTAGCTTAGGAAGATCTCGGCGTCGAGCAGCGAGTCCAGCACGCGGTAGAGCTGGGTGACGCCGGTCGAGACGGTGAGCCAGTTGAGCACCCCGCCGAACGCGACGAGGCCGACGCGGTCCTTCTCTGCGATGTAGTGGCTGGCGAGCGACGCCGCCGCCTCGACCGCGAGATCGAGCGTGCCCGTCGCCCCGGTACGGGCCTCCGCGAAGGTGTCGAGGAAGATGACGACGTCCGTGCTCCGTTCCGGATGCGTCTCGTTCACCCAGGGCTCGCCGCGCCGCGCGGTGGCGCGCCAGTTCACTCGCCTGACGCGGTCGCCCGGGACGAACGGGCGCAGGTCGGCGAACTCGATCCCGTCGCCGCGCGTGCGGGGCGGCTGGCTGCCCGCGAAGGCCTGCGTCTCGAAGGGCCGCAGGAGCCGATGGAGCGCCTCGCCCCGGGGATAGACCTTCAGCGGCCGGCTCAGGTCCAGCGTCTGCTCGTAGACGAGCAGGGCGAAGCGGTCCTGAGCGCGGAGGATGACCTGGCCGAGGAGGTACGCGCCCCAGTGAGCACAGCGCAGCTCGTACTCGAGCTCGCGGCGCTCGCCCGCGTGGAGACTCAGCAGCTGCGGGTTGGGAGCGGTCGTCTCAATCCCCTCGGGCAGGTCGAGCAGGAGCTCGAGCCGCTCGACCGCGGTGATCGCGTGCACCTCGAGATACGCCGTGACCGTCTCGCCCTCGACCTGCCGCTCCGCGTCGAGCTCGAGCTTCGCGTGCACCTCGGGAGGCCTCGCCGGTGAGAGGCCCGCGACGAGCAGCACCGCGAACGGAGCCGCCAGCGCGGCCACCTCGGGCCGGCCCAGCACGAGCGCTGCCAGGAGGCCCGCGCCTGCGAGCGCCGCGTAGGCGCCGAGCTTCGCCGTCGCGGAGCGGGTCACTCGGTGGCCGGCTCGGGCTCCGGCTCGGCGGCGGGCGTCGGCACCTCGTCGAGGAGGCGGAGGAGGATGTCGTCCGGCCGCAGCCGCTGCACCCAGAGCTCCGGCCGCAGCGAGAGCCGGTGCGCGAGGGCGGGCACGGCCACCGCCTTCACGTCGTCGGGAGTGACGTAGTCGCGGCCGCCGACCGCCGCGCGGCACCGCGAGAGCTTGAGCAGCGCGAGCGAGCCGCGCGGGCTGGCGCCTACCTGCACGCCGCTCGCGGAGCGGGTGGCGGCGACGAGGTCGACCATGTAGAGCCCGACGCTGCGGCCGACGTGGACCTGCTCGATCGCGGCCTGCATCTCGAGCAGCTCGGCGCGGTCGACGACGGGCTCGAGCTCGACCTCGTCCGTGGCGCGCTCGAGCCGGCGCTCCAGCACCTCCCACTCCTGGTCGCGGTCGGGGTAGCCGACTCCGATCCGCAGCATGAAGCGGTCGAGCTGGGCCTCGGGCAACGGGTAGGTGCCCTCGTACTCGATCGGGTTCTGGGTGGCGAGCACGACGAACGGCGGCGCGAGCGGATGGGTCACGCCCTCGATCGTCACCTGCTGCTCCTGCATCGCCTCGAGCAGCGCCGCCTGGGTCTTCGGAGGGGCGCGGTTGATCTCGTCGGCGAGGAGAAGGTTCGTGAAGATCGGGCCAGGCCGGAACTCGAAATCGCTCTCGCGCTGGTTGTAGATCGAGGAGCCCGTCACGTCGGAGGGCATCAGGTCCGGCGTGAACTGGACGCGGGTGAAGCCGATGCTCGTCACCTGCGCGAAGGCGCGTGCGATCAGCGTCTTCGCCAGGCCGGGGAAGTCCTCGATCAGCACGTGGCCGCCCGAGAGCATCCCGAGCAACACGAGCTCGAGCGCCTCGCGCTTGCCGATCACGGCGCGCTCGATCTCGTCGAGCACGGCGTTCGCGCGACCGGCGACCTCGTCGACGTTCACAGCGCCTCCAGCTCCCCGACGACACGGCGCAATGACTCCTGCGAGATCCCCGGAGCGTGCCGGTCGGTCGGGGCCGGCCGGTCGGGTCGAACGAGCTCCCAGAGCTCCGGGCCGAGCTCGTCCTCAGCTTCTTCGAGCCGCTCACCGCGCGTGCCGAGCCGCATGCCCGCGATCTGGCAGAGCACCGGCCGCAGGCGGGCATGGAGGTCGAAGGCCGTGGCGCCGGCCATCGTCAGCTCCCGCTCGAGCCGCTCGAGCTCGGGCGGCCGCCGCTCCTCCGGGGGCTCGTGGGCGAGAGCCTCGGCCAGGGCCGACTGCTCCTCTCGCGGGTACGCCTCGCGCGCGAGCAGCACGATCAGCATCAGCGCAAGGCCGCCGGTCGCGAGGATGTAGACGTCGAGCTCGAGCTCGAACCGTCCCGGCGCGAGGAAGCGCGCGAACATGAGCGGGATCGCCGCCAGGGCGCTCAGGAACAGCCAGACCCCGAGCATGCGCTTCACGCGGCGACCTTGCCGTCGGCCTCGAGCTCGGCCCGCAGCCCGGCGAGCGCGTCGATCGCGTCGTCCTTCATCGTCACGTCGATCGCGTGCGAGCTGAACTTCGCGCGCTCGTAGAGCGCCGTCAGTCGCTTCACCGAGGAGACGCTCACGCCAAGGCTGTCGAGCACCCGGTCGACGTACTCGCGCGAGGTCTCCGCAGGCTCGCGCTGCACGCGGTAGGCCGCGAACGTGGCCTCCATGCGCGCGTAGGCGCCGATCACGGCGCGGCGCGGATCCCGCTCGGCGCGCAGGTCGTCGAGCGTGTCGGCGATCACGTCGTCCAGCGCGGCCGCGAGGGCGGCCTCGCTCTCCCAGTCGGCGCCCGAGCGCCGCTTCCAGACGAGCAGGGCGGCGACGCCACCGGCGCCGGCGACGATCAGAGAGCCGAGCACGAGCGCCGGCACCCACTGGAACTGGGCGTCGGCCGTCCCC
>DATLPH010000152.1:0-5713 GCA_035535855.1 Gaiellaceae bacterium | reverse complement strand
AGCGTCGCCGCGGTCGAGCCGGATGTGCCCTCGGAAGAGGCGTGCCGGGATGGCCATGTACGCAAGCGAGCTCTCTCTCGGCGAGGTGAGGACGTCGTTCGCGAGCGCGACGGCCTCGTCCCAGCGGCCCGTCCAGTAATGCTCGCTGACGCGCTCGGCCTGCAGCCACGCCGACGTGCGACCCTCGCCGAGGTCGGCCGCGAGCGCGCGGCCACGCTCCTGGAGGTCGAAGGCCCCGGGAAGATCGCCGTACGCGATCTTCGAGCCGGCGTAGTTGATGTACGTGATCACGATGTTCGGCCACTTGCGGCCCTCGGCGCTCGCGAGGCTGCGCTCGAAGTCCTCGAAACCGCCCCAGTCGCCGCCCGTGGTGCGGGCGGTGGCGATCGCGCCGTACGCGCGGGTCGTGGCCTCGACGTCGCCGAACTGATCGGCGAGCTCGAGCGCGACGCGCGCGAGCCGGATCGCCTCCTCCGCCTGGTCGCGGACGCTGAGCAGGCCCGCGAGCCTGCTGAGGACGACCGCCTTGTTCGGCGACGGCGGCGCCCGCTCGACCAGCTCGCTGGCGCGACGCATGTAGTCGGCCGCGCGCTCGACCTCGCCGCGGCTCCAGAGCAGGGGCGCCAGGCTCGAGGCGATGTCGGCCGCGGTCTCGTCGTCACCGGCCGCCAGCACGCCCTCGAGCGCCTGCTCGAGCTCGGCGATCCCGCTGCCCTCGGCGTGCCCGCGCGCGCCGCCGAGACCGAAAAGTGCGTACGGCCGCTCCATCGCGTCCGGAGCCAATAGCTCGAGCTCCGCGGAGAAGAAATGCGCTGCGGCCTCGAAGGCGTTCAGCGAGAGCGCGCGGTCCCCGGCCCGGTGGAAGGCGCGTGCGGCCGCGTCCGCGACCGAGGCCGTCTCCTCGGAGAGCGCCCCCCGCAGCGTGAGCACGCTCTCGTAGTGGTGCGCTAGCTGCTCGACCTGGTCCTCGGCCGCGCCCGCGAGCGACTCGAGCCACGCGGCCGCCGCGAGGTGGGCCTCCGCGCGCCGCGCACGCGGGATCTGCCCGTAGGCGACATCGCGCACGAGCACGTGGCGGAAGACGTACTGCTCCTCCGCCGCGACCGACGAGCGCCGCTCGCGGCCGATGAACTCCTTGCGCTCGAGCGCGTGCAGGAGCCGCTCGGCCTCGTCCGCGGCGAGGCCGCGGATCGCCGCGACCGCGCCGAGCCAGAAGACCTTCCCGACGACGGCAGCGTGCTGGAGGACGGCCTTCTCCTCCGCGTCGAGCGCGTCGATGCGGGCCGCGATCGTCGCCTGCACCGACTCCGGCAGCGGTAGCTCGTCGACCGCGAGCCGCCACGAGCCGTTGTCGCGGACGATCACGCCGCGGTCGACCAGCATGCGCGCGTACTCGCCGGCGTAGAGCGGGTTGCCGCCCGCGTGCGCGAGCAGCGGCCCCTCGAGCTCCTCCGGGAGACGGGCCTGCGCGAGGAGCGTGCGGACGAGCTCGCCCGTGTCCTTGTCCGAGAGCGGCGAGAGCGTGATCGTGATCGCGTTCCGCTTGCCGCCGCCCCAGTCGGGCCGCCGGGCGAGCAGCTCGGGCCGCGCCGTGCAGAGCACGAGCAGCGGCACGCCCCCGGCCCAGTCGACGAGGTGGTCGACGAAGTCGAGCACCGCCGGGTCGGCCCAGTGCAGGTCCTCGAACACGAGCACGAGCGGCGAGCGCTCCGCCAGGGCCTCGAAGTAGCGCCGCCAGGCGGGGAACGACCCCTCCTCGACCCGGCCCTCGCCCTCGAGCCCGACAAGCGGCGCGAGGTGCGTCTCGAGCCAGGCGGGATCCGACTCGTCCGGCAGCCCCTCGAGGCTAGAGCGCAGCTTCTGCCTGGCTTCGCCGGCGGAATCGGTGGTGAGCACGCCGGCGGCCGTGCGCGCCATCTCGGCGATCGCGGCGAACGAGACCCCGTCGCCGTAGGGCAGGCAGCGTCCGCTCAGCCAGGTCGCGAACCCCGGCTCCGCCTCGACTGCCGAGACGAGCTCGCGCGTGAGCCGGGTCTTCCCGATTCCCGAGACGCCGACGAGGGAGACGAGCTGCGGAGTCCGCTCCTCGCGCACGCGCACGAGTGCGTCGAGCAGCTGGCTCAGCTCCTGCCAGCGGCCGACGAGCGGGCCGGAGGGTGTGGAGGCACCGTCGCCGAGCGCTACCGCTTCCCAGGCCCGGACCGGCTCGCGCTTCCCCTTTGCCGTTACGGGGCCGACGTCGCGGTACTCGATCGCGTCGGCCGTTGCGCGGTAGGTCGTCTCGCCGACGAGGATCCCGTCGACAGGCGCGGCCGCCTGCAGGCGCGAGGCGGTGTTGACGACGTCGCCGGTCACGATGCCCTCGCCCTCCCGCGCGGAGGGGTCGAGCGAGACAACGGCCTCGCCGGTGTTCACCGCGACGCGCACGTGGAGGTCGACCGCCTCGACGACCTCGTTCAGCTCGGCCACAGCGTCGCGCACCGCGAGCGCGGCCCGCACGGCGCGCTCCGGGTCGTCCTCGTGGGTGACCGGCGCGCCGAAGACGGCCACCACTGCGTCGCCGATGAACTTCTCGACCACGCCGCCGAAACGCTCGACCTCGGCGCGGACGCGCGCGAAGTACGGCGAGAGGAGGCCGCGCACGTCCTCCGGGTCGAGCTGGTCCGCGTGCGCGGTCGAATCGACGAGGTCGGCGAAGAGGACGCTGATCACCTTGCGCTCCTCCTCTACGCCGACCTGCGCCGTGACCGCGGTCCCGCAGGCAGGGCAGAAGCCCGCTCCGGCCGGAAGCTCGGCGCCGCAGCTACGGCAGAGATCCGTCAGCGGCGAGCCGCAGGCGCTGCAGAAGCCGGCCTCGTCCAAGTTCTCCCGGCGGCAGGAAGGACAGGTCCTCACGGCTCAAGGGTAGGCCGTTTGCAGCGGAAACAGAAGGTGGATTCGAGTTCCGCGCTGTGGGTAGCAGGGGGTCGTGCGCCGGTTCCCGTCCTTGTTCGTGCTCGTCTACCTCGGAGTGGGCGTCGCCGTGGCCGCGGAGCGCAACTACTTCCAGCACGTGCACGGCGTCAGGGGCGTGGTCGCCGCCGTGCTCGCGATCCTGCTCTGGCCGCTCCTGCTGCTCGACTTGATCGCGATCAAGCGGCGCTAGCTACACTTCCGCGCCGATGGCCGGCGAGCGAGTGAAGCTGCAGGTGCAGGAGCGCGAGAGCCGCGGTTCCGCGGAGTCGCGCCGCCTGCGCAAGGAAGGGCTGATCCCCGGCGTCCTCTACGGGCGCGGGAAGGAGCCCCATCCGATCTGCATCCCCGAGCGCGAGCTGCGCCGCGTCCTCACGGGCGAAGGCGGCCTGCACGCGATCCTCGACGTCACGCTCGAGGGTCAGAAGACGACACACCCCTCGATCCTCAAGGACTACCAACAGCACCCCGTGAAGGGCGGCCTGATCCACGTCGACCTGCAGGAAGTGCGGCTCGACCAGCCGATCCAGGCGCGCGTCGTCGTGGAGCTGATCGGCGAGCCCGTCGGCGTGACCGAGGGCGGCGTGCTCTCGCAGGTCAACCGCGAGGTCACCGTCGAGGCGCTGCCGATGGAGGTTCCCGAGCACCTCGAGCTCGACGTGACCGGAATGGCGATCGGCGACACCCTGCGCCTCGTCGACCTCGGCACGCAGAAAGGCGTCACCTACCTCGACGACCCCGAGGAGACCGTGCTCGCGACCGTCACGATGCCGACGCGCATCGTCGAGCCCGAGCCCGAAGAGGTCGAGGGCGAAGAGGGCGAAGAGGGCGAGCTGCCCGAGGGCGAGGTGCCGGAGGGCGAAGAGGGCGCCGAGGGTGGCGCCGAGTCTGCGGACGAGTCCGGCGGGGACGCCGCCGGCCAGCCCGAAACCACCGAGGGCTAGATGCGCCTCTTCCGTCGGGGCGAGCGCGCCTCGACGCTGGACCTGCTCGTCGCGGGGCTCGGCAATCCGGGCCGCGAGTACGAGCAGACGCGACACAACGTCGGCTGGCTCGTCCTCGACGAGTTTGCTCGCAGGCACGGCGGCTCGTGGCGCTCGAAGTTCTCGGGCTCGCTTGCCGAGGTGCGGCTCGGCGACGCGCGGCTGGCGCTGCTGAAGCCGGAGACCTACATGAACGAGTCGGGCCGCTCGGTCGGCGCGGCCGAGCGCTTCTTCAAGGTCGAGCCGCCGCAGCTGCTCGTGGTGCACGACGACGTCGACCTCGAGCCGGGCCGGCTGCAGGCGCGTGCGGGCGGCGGGCTCGCGGGCCACAACGGGCTGCGCTCGCTCGCGCAGCACCTCGGCTCGCAGGACTTCCTGCGCCTGCGCATCGGCGTGGGGCGTCCCGGCCGCGGCGACCGGCGTCCCGTCTCGGACTGGGTGCTCTCGCCGTTCAGCGCGGAAGAGGACGTCGACGCGCTGGTCGCGCGGGGCGCCGACGCGGTCGAGTCGCTCGTGGCCGAGGGCCTCGAGGCGACTCAGACGCGCTTCAACTGACTCAGCGGTTCCAGTCGGGACAGCAGGCGCCCTTGCGCACGAAGACGCGGTACCCGTCGGACAGGCGCAGGATCGAGAGGTTGAGCTCCTGGTCGCCACCGCTGCCGACCGCGAAGCGGCCGTCGCTCGAGGCCTCGGCGGCGAAGTCGTTCAGCCGGCGCAGCTTCCGGGTGCTCGTGTTGAGCACCGCCCCTTCGGAGCTCGTGTCGGAGCGCAGGCCGATCAGCACGTGGTGGTCGTCCAGCCAGTCGAGCGGTTGGAGCCCGTAGAAGCCCAGCAGCGTGATCGAGTCGGGCGCACGCGCGATCACGGGACGCAGGCCGGAGCCGTCGGTGTTGATCGTCCAGACCCCGGGAGCCGAGCAGTTCTGGATGCCTGGGGTCGCGGGAAATCGAGAGAACGCGATCCCGGAGTCGCCCCAGGCCGGGAACGCGCTCAGGCCGTCGCGGGTCAGCCGCCTGGCCTTGCTGCCATCGAGCTTGGCCACGTAGAGGTCGAACTGATCCCCGCAGATCCCTTCGAAGGTCGGCTCTGGAGCGCGTGAGTAGACGAGCTCGTCGCCCTTCGGCGAGAAGTCGAACCCGTAGAGCGAGCCCCGCGCGATCGTCCGTACGCTGCCGGAGTCGCGGTCGATCGACACGAGCTCGGTGACGGCTCTCTGGCTCTCGACGGTGGCGAGCAGCGCCTTCCCGTCCGGCGTCCAGCGCTGTGGCCGGAGCTTGCGCGCCGTCAGGCGCTGCTCGCCCTTGCCGTCGCTCGAGACGAGGAAGATTCCCTCGCGCCTGGCGACCGCGACCGTGCGGCCGTCGGGAGAGAGGACGCCGAGGTAACCACGAGCCAGCCGTCGAGCGTGGCCGCCGTGGACGTCCGCGATCCAGACGCTCGGCGTGGGAACGCCCTCGCCGCGGACGTAGACGAGATGACGCTCCACGGGGGCGGCGGTCTTGCTGCCGCCGCAGCCCACGGCGAGCAGGAGGACAGTCGTCCCCACCACCGCAGTCGCCCTGATGCCGGTCGCCATGACCCTGCGGCATGATCGCAGCACCGGGCTACGATGGAGCCGCGGAACCGCCGGTTCCGTCGTTCGTCTTGGACCTGCGCGAGACCACACGGCCTGTTCTCCATCCCCTCGTGGGCGAATTGCTCGCCGACGAGCGTCTCGCTGCGTACGCGGAGGCGCTTCCTGCCGCCGCCCGCGTCTCCGAGCCGGCGCTGCCGCTGCT
>DATLPH010000151.1:0-8049 GCA_035535855.1 Gaiellaceae bacterium | reverse complement strand
CTCGACCGGAGGCCGAAGCTACCTTTTCCAGCCGCTCCGAAGAGCGGATGGGCCATTCGGTATTAATCCGGGTTTCCCCGGGCTATCCCGATGTCGAGGGCAGATTACCCACGTGATACTCACCCGTTCGCCGCTTTCCCCCAGGCCGAAGCCTGGGTTCTCGCTCGACTTGCATGTGTTAAGCGCGCCGCCAGCGTTCGTCCTGAGCCAGGATCAAACTCTCCGTGAAGATGGTTTGCCTCCGAAGAGGCAAGCTGTTCACCTCGAGCTTGTGCTCAAAGTGTCTCCCCTCTGTCGAAGCAGGGGTGACGGGTTCTTTAAGGCCCCACGCCCTAAGGCATGGGGTCTCGGCGTAATTCGCACTGCTGAGTTTTCAAAGACCGACGCCGTTGCGGCCGGCGCGTAAAAAAGCCTCCGACTCGCGCCAGAGGCCTCCGATGCTGCGGATCTCGGTCGTATCCGTCTGCGTCCGAAGGCGCTCCTGGTCGAGGTACAGGGACTGTTCTAAACGCCACCCTGTCGAGCGGCCCGCGCATGATAGCGCAAAGCCACTTGTCCTGGGGTCAAGCGGGCTGAAACCGGGCGAAGCGCCGCTTGCCCGCCTGGAGCACCGCTCCGGCGAGTCGGCTGCGCGGTAGATCGAGGTCTGTCACGACCTCGCCGTCAAGGCGTACGCCGCCCTGAGAGATCAGGCGCCGCGCCTCGCTCGTCGACCCCAGGCCGAGCTGGTCGACGAGCAACGCCGGCAGGTGCAGCGGGTCGCCGTCGGGGAGCGGGGCCTCGGGAATCTCCTCCGGAGCCTGGCCCTCACGGACCACGCGCGTGAAGTGGTCCTCCGCCTCGCGCGCAGCCTCCTCGCCCCAGGACCGCGAGACGATGAAACGCGCGAGCTCGAGCTTCGCGTGCATCGGGTCGCCCTCCGGCAGCTCGCGCTCCCAGACCAGCCCATACCACTCGGGCAGCAACTCGTCAGGCACCCGCATCGTTCGCCCGAACATCTCCTCCGGCGGCGCAGTCAGCGGGATGTTGTTGCCGACCGACGAGCTCATCTTCTCGCCGTCCCACGAGACGAGCAGCGGCGTCGTCAGGGCGACCTGCGGCTCGAGCCCGTAGGCCTCCATCACCTCGCGGCCGGCGAGCAGGTTGTAGAGCTGGTCGGTCCCCCCGAGCTCGACGTCGGCCTCGATCGCAACCGAGTCGTAGGCCTGCATCAGCGGGTAGAGCAGCTCCGAGACCGAGATCGGCTCACCGGTCGTGTAGCGCTTCGCGAAATCGTCGCGCTCGAGCATCCGCGCGACGGTGATCGTGCGCGCCAGGCGGACGACTTCGGCGTAGGAGAGCTTGGAGAGCCACTCGCCGTTGTAGCGCACCTCGGTCCGCTCGGGATCGAGAATGACCATCGCCTGGTCGAGGTAGGTCTTCGCATTCTGCTCGATCTCCTCATCGCTCAGCACCGGCCGCTCAGCCGAGCGGCCCGAGGGATCGCCGATCCGGGTCGTGTAGTCGCCCACGATCAGAACACCGGTGTGGCCTTCGTCCTGGAACGCGCGCATGCGCTGCAGGGGGATCCCGCGGCCGATGTGGATGTCCGGCGAGGTGACGTCGATGCCCAGCTTGACCCGCAGCGGGCGGTCCAGCTTGAGCTTCTCCTCGAGCCCGCCCTCCGGCAGAACGTGGACGGCATTCCGCGTGAGCTCGGGGAGGCCCATCGAGCGGCGAGTCTACCGTTACAATCGTCGGCTTCTCGTGCCGCGTTCCGCCCGAAAGCAGACGTCTGCAAGACCGCGGCGCAGGATCCGCAAGCTGCGCCTGTTCGGCCTCCTCCTGATCCTCTTCGTGCTCGGGACGATGTCGTTCACCTTCGGACTGGTCACGTCGGTGGCGAGCGGCATCCCCCAGTTCGATCCCGCGAAGGCGCAGGAGCGCGAGGTCGACGGCTACGTCTACGACCGCAAGGGACGGCGGGTCCTCGCAGTGCTGCGCGGCAAGCAGAGCCGCGTGCTCGTCGGCTCGAACCAGATCTCCGACCGCATGAAGCTCGCGATCGTGGCGATCGAGGACAAGCGCTTCTACGAGCACCGCGGCGTGGACGTGCACGCGATCGCTCGCGCTGTCTGGCAGGACCTGCAGCACCAGGGCGTGGTCGAGGGCGGCTCGACGCTGACGCAGCAGTTCATCAAGAACCAGTACGTCAAGAGCGAGCGCTCGATTGCGCGGAAGCTGAAGGAGGCGGCGTGGGCCTGGCAGCTCGAGCGCATCTGGTCGAAGGACAAGATCCTGACCGCCTACCTGAACACGATCTACTTCGGCAACGGCGCATACGGCGTGCAGCAGGCGGCGCTGACGTACTTCCACCACGGCGCCGACAAGCTCGGCTGGGCCGAGGCGGCGCTGCTCGCCGGGATCCCGAGCGACCCGTCGCGCTACGACCCGGTCACGAACCCGAAGGCCGCGCGCGACCGGCGGAACATCGTGCTGAAGTCGCTGCTCGACCAGGGCGACATCACCTACGGCCAGTACGCTAACGCGAGCCTGGCCCGGCTGCCCAGGGCCGAGGACGTCCACCTCTCGGGTGAGCGAGGCCCCGCTCCTTACTTCACGAACTACGTCCAGCAGCAGCTGATCGACCGGTACGGCTCCGGCCGCGTCTTCGGCGGAGGCCTGCGCGTGAAGAGCACGATCGATCTCAACATCCAGCGCTTCGCGCGCCAGGCGATCACGAAGTGGCTGACCGATCCCAACGGCCCCTCGGCGGCGCTCGTTGCGATCGACCCCCGCGACGGCAGCGTGCTCGCGATGATCGGCGGCAACAACTACCGCCGGAGCCAGTTCAACCTCGCCGTCCAGGGCGAACGGCAGCCCGGCTCGTCCTTCAAGCCGTTCGTGCTGGCGACCGCTCTGAAGGACGGCATCTCGCCCGACTCCGACTTCGAATCCGGGCCCGTGCAAATCCCGCTCGGCGACAAGGTCTGGTCGGTGCACAACTACGAGAACTCCGACCTCGGCCGCATCTCGCTGGCCACCGCTACCGAGGTCTCGGACAACACCGTCTTTGCCCAGCTGACCCAGCTCGTCGGGCCGGGCGCGATCGTGCGCACCGCGAAGCGCCTCGGGATCACGAGCCCGCTGAAGAACTACTTCGCGATCGGCCTCGGCGCCGAGGCGGTAAACCCGCTGGAGATGGCGCGCTCCTTCTCGGGCTTCGCCAACGGAGGCCGAAGGATCGACGGCGCCGCGTTCGGCAACCGGCCGCGCGTGGTGCAGGTCGTGCGCAACGAGTCGGGCCGCGTGGTGGACAACAACGTCCCGGTCGGGCGCCACGTGCTCACCGCGAACACGGCCGCGCTCGTCACGTCGCTGCTACAGGGCGTCGTCCGCTCGGGCACCGGGAAGAAGGCCCAGCTGTCGGACGGGCGTCCCGTGGCCGGCAAGACGGGCACGACCGAGAACTACGGCGACGCCTGGTTCGTCGGCTACACGCCGCAGCTCGTCGCTGCGGTCTGGGTCGGCTACCCGAACTCGCTGCGGCCGATGCTGACCGAGTACAACGGCGACGCGGTGGCGGGCGGCACCTATCCCGCGCTGATCTGGAAGAGCTTCATGGAGCGGACGCTCGCCTACATGCGCGAGGCGCCCGCCGACTTCCCCGGTGTCTCGCTGCCCTACTCGGTCCCGAGAAACGTCGTCTACCGGAACGGGAGCCTGCAGCTCGACAACGGCAACTGCAAAAACGTCAGGCAGCTCCTCTACTTCTCCGGACAGGGCCCCGCGCGCACGGCGAACTGCAAGGTCAACGAGGTCCAGGTGCCGCGTCTCGTCGGGAGTACGGTTGGGCAGGCCAACGCGCGGCTCGCCGCCCAGCCGCTTACCCCGGCCTACGTCTACGAGCCGGCGCGGCCGCTGCAGAAGCTCGGCGTCGTCCTGCGGCAGTACCCGGCGCGGGGCACGCTCTCCTCCTACGGCAAGGTGACGCTGGTGCTGCCGAAGGCGCTGCAGGGGAGCGTGCCGAGGGTGGTCGGCCTGCGACTCGCCCGGGCCGAGGCGCGACTCGAGCGGCTCCACTTCAAGTGGAAGGTCGCCGGCAACCCGCCGCCAGGGGCGAAGGTCGTCAGCCAGTCGCCCCGCTGGGACGTTGCCGGCAAGCGCGGCCTCGTGGTCACCCTGGTCGTAAAGGGCGGCTGAGAAACCGCGAGCCCGCCTCGGCGTAGCGCCAGGGCAGCTCGGCCGCGCGACTGATCCCGATCCGCGGGCCGGCGACCACCTCGACCGGCCCGTCGCGCTCGCGGAGCTCGAAGGGCAGTCGGTCGAGCGCGAGGCCGTCGTGCTCGCGGGAAACGCCGAGGGCCTGGCACAGGCGGCCGGGGCCGCTGCAGAGCAGGCGCGGATCGCCGGTTCCGCGTCGGGCGCTCATCGCGTCGAGCCCCTGCGTCGGCTCGAGCGCGCGCATGAGCACCGCGCTCGCCACGCCCTCTCCCTCGCAGACGAGGTTGAGGCACCAGTGGATGCCGTACGAACGGTACACGTACGCATGGCCAGGAGGCCCGAACATCGTGGCGTTGCGGGGCGTGCGGCCGCGATAGCCGTGGCTCGCGGGATCCTCTTGGTCGTAGGCCTCGACCTCGACGATCCTTCCGCCGACGCCGTCCACGAGCAGGGTCGCGCCGATCAGCTCGGGCGCGACCTCGTGCACGCTGCGGACGAAGAGGTCAGTCGGAAGCGCGCGCGTCGTAGCGGATGAGCGCGGGGACGGCAAGGGCGATCACGACGGTACCGAGGACGCAGGCGATCCCGCCCGAGACGATCGACACGCGCAGGCTGGTCAGCGATGCGACGAGGCCGGCCTCCACGTTGCCGAGCGCGGGCGTGGCCGCCACCTGCGCGAACTCGATCCCCGAGACCCGGCCTCGCAGGGAATCGGGCGTGACGGCCCAGAGGATCGTCCCTCGCAGGACCGCGCTGACGTTGTCGGCGGCGCCGGCGGCGGCGAGCAAGAGTAAGGCGAGCCAGAGCGAGTCGGCAAAGCCGAAGGCGGCGATCGCCACGCCCCAGAGCGCAGCCGCGATCGCGACGATCAGGCCCTGACGGCGCACGTGGCCGATCCAGCCGGAGAGCAGCGAGGCGACCAGCGCTCCTGCGTAAGGCGCCGCGTACATGAGGCCGAGGATCCCGGCGCCGCCGTTGAACCGCTGCAGCGCGAGGGCCGGGAACAGCGCTCGTGGCATGCCGAAGACCATCGCGTTCGAGTCGATGAGGAACATCCCGAGCAGCACCTTCTTCTGCCGCACGAAGCGGAAGCCCTCCGCGATCGTCTGGAAGCTCGGCCGCTCAGCGTCGTGCGCGGCCGGAAGCGGCGGCAGCCTCCACACCGACCAGAGCGAGGCAGAGAAGGTGGCCGCGTCGAGCAGGTACGCGCCGCGCAGGCCGAGCACGGCGATCAGCAATCCGCCGAGCGCCGGGCCGGCGACGTTGGTCGTACTGCCATAGACGTTCTCGATCGCGATCGCCGCCGTCAGCTCCTCGCGCGCGACGAGCCGCGGGATGACGCTGTTCATCCCGGCGACGCCAAGCGAGAAGACCGACATCGCGAGCGTCACGAGCACGTAGATCGCCCAGACCTGCGGCTCGTCGAGGCTCGCGTTGACCGCGAAGCCGGTGGCGACCAGCGCGAGCAGGACTTCGGTGACGAGCAGCAGGCGCCGCCGGTCGACCGCGTCGGCGATCGCTCCGCCAACGATCGTCAGCGTCAGGAGGGGGAACAGCTCGCACAGCGAGAGCAGGCCGACCTGAAGCGTCGAGTGCGTCAACTGGTAGAGCTGGAACGGCGCGGCGACCGCGGCGATCTCGCTGCCGAAAATCGAGATCGTCTGGCCGATGAAGAGCCGCCGAAAGGCCGGGTAGCGCCGCAGCGGCCCGAGGTCGATCGCGAGCCGCCGAATCATCCCCGGCTCGCGGATCTCGGACGGTTCCATCCTCGCGGGTGACTAGAAGAGCTTGTCCGGGTCGTCCGGGTTCGCACTCGCCTCGAGCAGGTGGCGAGCCCGCCGGCCGAGGTCGGCGAGGTCGACCTTGCCCGTCTGCGACTGCTCGGCCAGGCGTTGGGCGAGGTCGAGCGCCTCGTCGAGGAGCGGCTTGCCGATCGCGGCTTCCTGGCCCATATCGGCCAGGATCGTGCGCTCGGTGCGGGAGGCGACGATCGGCTCGCTCACGCCCTCGACCCAGACGAGCGTGCGGCGCCCGTGGCCGCGGCGCTCGTCGCGGATCGGCTCGATCGCGTAGATCTTGTCGGCGCGCGCGTACTTGCCGAAGCCGAGGAAGACCATCCGGTTGGCGTCAGCCATCGGCGGATTATCCCCACGCGACCCGACGTGCCGTGGCTGGAAGCACGTGTTCACACGCGCGCGTGAGCTCGTTCCCCCACCCAGGGTGGGGCTTTCGACCCGCCTCCCTCGCGGTCGACGCTACCCGGAGTGGACGCGCATGGGTGTGACGTCCTTGCGGCCATTGTGTGCCGTTTGGTGCACAGGCGCGCTACAGGGCGGCGCGCAATGCCTCGACCACGCGTTCCTGATCCTCGGCCTCGAGCTGCGGGTAGAAGGGCAGTGCCAGCGTCCGCGAGGCGATCTCCTCGGCGACGGGGCATGTGCCTTCCGCGAAGCCGTAGGTCTCGCGCATGTACGGCTGCAGGTGGATGCACGGCACGTAGTCGGCCGTGCCGACTCCCTGCGCGCGCAGCTCGTCCATCACACTGTCACGATCCGAGCCGGCCGGCAGCGCGACGACGTAGACGAACCACGACCGCCGGTGGTCGGCGTCGTCGGCACAGAGCGTCTCGACCTCGACGCTCTCCAGCAGCCGCGCGTACCGCTCGGCCGCCTCGGCGCGCAGCGCCAGCAGGCGGTCGAGCTTCTCGAGCTGCCCGATCCCGATTGCGGCCTGGACGTCTGTCCAGCGGTAGTTGAAGCCGAGCCGCGCGTGGTGGAACCACGCCCCACCCGCATAGTCGCGGCCCTGGTTTCGCATGCTCCGCACCAGCTGCCACTCCTCCTCGGAATGCGTGAACACGACGCCGCCCTCGCCGGTCGCGAGCTGCTTGTTCGGGTAGAAGCCGAAGACGCCGGAGACGCCGTGCGAGCCGATCTGCCGGCCCTTGTACCCGGCGCCCAGAGCCTCGGCCGAGTCCTCGATCAGCGCCAGCCCATGGCGCTCGCAGGTCGCTCGGATCTCGTCCAGCTCGCACGGGTAGCCGAACATGTCGACGGCCACGACTGCCTTCGTCCGCTCGGTGATCGCGGCCTCGAGGGCGGCTGGATCCAGGTTCAGCGTGCGCGGGTCGACATCGGCGAAGACCGGGGTCGCGCCCTCGAAGATGAAGCAGTTTGCAGACGACGCGAACGAGATCGGCGACGTGATCGCCTCGTCACCCGGCCCGAGGCCGGCGATGCGCGAGAGCAGGTGCAGCCCTGCGGTGCCGCTCGAGACGGCGGCCACGAAGGGCGCCCCGATGCGCTCGGCCAGCAACTCCTCGAAGCGGTCGATCGTCGGCCCGAGCGAGAGCCGCCCGGAGCGGAGCACCTCGAGCACGAGCTCCTCCTCGCGCTCGTCGAGGAACGGGCGCGCGAGCGGTATCTCGCGCAGGCCGGTGCTCAAGCCTCGGCCGGCGCGGGCGTGGCGTACTCGAGCCACTGCGCCCAGCGCTCGCTGCGACCGCGCGCGGTGTCCAGGTAGGCCTCCTGGATCTCCAGCGTGATCGGCCCCACGCCGATCTCGACGTCGTCGACGGTGCGCAGCGGCGTCACCTCGGCGGCGGTGCCGGTCATGAAGGCCTCGTCGGCGAGGTAGAGGTCGGAGCGGATCAGCGACTTCTCGTGCACCGTGTAGCCGAGGTCCTGCGCGATCTGGATGACCGTGTCGCGCGTGATCCCGGGCAGGATCGACGTCGCCAGGTCGGGCGTGTAGAGCTCGCCGTCCTTGACGATGAAGACGTTCTCGCCCGAGCCGTCGGCGATGTAGCCCTCGGCGGTGAGCAGGATCGCCTCGTCGTAGCCGGCG
>DATLPH010000150.1:0-8228 GCA_035535855.1 Gaiellaceae bacterium | reverse complement strand
CGATCTCCCGCGGGCCGGGATCGTCCAGGTGAGCATGAACGTCGAGGACTGGGAGGCCGCAGCGCTCCACGAGCTGGTCGCGCGCGTGGAACAGGAGGCCGCGGCGCGAGGGGCCGAGGTGATCGGCTCGGAGCTCGTGGGCCTGATGCCCGCCGGCGCGGCCGCGGCGGCCGCCGGCGCAGCGCTGCGAATCGACGGCTTCGATGCTTCTCGTGTGCTCGAGCTGCGACTGCTCGACGCCTAGCGGGGGCCCGTCGCCCGAAGTCACGCTTTCGTCACGTTCCCGTCACACATGGGTGCGGAATTCCCGAATACGCTCGCCTTGGGGAGGAGGCCGGGCGAACCGTAGTACGGGGCGGTCGGGCTCGAGAGTGGCCGAGCGGGTGCGGGATAGACTCGCCATGTGATCGAGAGCAAGGCGCTGACGGGCGACGATCTCGCTCTCGCGGACGTATGGACGGTTGCGGTTCGGGGCGAGCCGGTGGCGCTCGCAGACTCGGCGCGCGAGCGAATGGCGACCGCGCGGGAGATCGTCGAGCAGGCGGCACACGGAGCGAGTGAGCACACCTACGGGGTCAACACCGGCTTCGGCCGCTTCGTCTCGCGCTCGATCCCGGAGGAGTTGACCGAGGAGCTTCAGCTCCGCTTGCTGCGGAGTCACGCCTGTGGGGTCGGCGAGCCGTACCCGGACGAGATCGTGCGCGCCGCGATGCTGCTGCGGGCGAACGCGCTCGCCAAGGGGTACTCGGGCGCGCGTGTCTCGACCGTGGAGCTGCTCGTCGAGTGCCTCAACCGTGGGGTCCTGCCTCATGTGCCGAGCCGCGGCTCCGTCGGCGCTAGCGGCGACCTCGCGCCGCTCGCGCATCTGGCGCTGCCGCTCGTCGGCGAAGGCGAGGCCTCGGTCGACGGCCGTCGTCTTCCCGGTCGCGAGGCGCTGGCGAAGGTCGGCCTGAACCCTGTGACGCTCCAGGCGAAGGAGGGCCTCTCGCTGGTGAACGGGACGCAGTTCATGGCCGCGTTCGGCGCTCTCGGCGTCTTGCGTGCGCGCCGCCTGGCGAAGGCTGCAGACATCACGTGCGCACTCTCCCTCGAGGCGCTGCAGGGCTCGCGGACGAGCTTCCTCCCGCAGATCCACGAGCTCCGGCCGCTGAAGGGGCAGATCGACTCGGCCGCCAACGTGCTCCAACTGCTCGAGGGCTCGGCCATCAACGAGGCCCACCGGTGGTGCGACCAGGTTCAGGACGCGTACTCGCTGCGCTGCGCGCCGCAGGTGCACGGCGCTTCGCGAGACATCCTCGATTACGCGGCGCACACCGTCGCCGTCGAGCTCAACGCGGCCACCGACAACCCGCTCGTACTCGTCGACGACGGGATGCTCGTCTCGAACGGGAACTTCCATGGGCAGCCGCTGGCCTTCGCGCTCGACACGCTGACGATGGCGGTCGCCGAGCTCGCCAACATCTCGGAGCGCCGCGTGGAGCGGCTCGTCAACCCGAGCCTCTCGGGCGGGCTACCGGCGTTCCTGACCGGCGACGGCGGGCTCAACTCGGGCTTCATGATCCCGCAATACGTTGCGGCTTCCCTCGTCAGCGAGAACAAGGTGCTCTCGCACCCGGCGTCGGTCGACTCGATTCCGACGAGCGCGGGCCAGGAAGACCACGTTTCGATGGGCAACGCGTCCGGCCTGAAGGCGTGGCAGGTGCTTGCGAACGCCGAGCGCGTGCTCGCGATCGAGCTCCTCGCGGGGGCCCAGGCCGTCGAGTTTCTCGCCCCGCTGCAGCCCGGGGCCGGAGTGGGCGCCGCGCGCGAGTTCGTCCGTTCCCTCTCGCCGCGGCTCCGTGACGACCGGTCGCTGTCGGAGGACATCGAGGCCGTGGCGCTGCGAATCCAGGACGGCTCGCTCGAGGAGGCGGTTGAGGCCAAGGTCGGAGAGCTGCGGTGAGCTCCCGCAATGGACGCAACCCGCGCAGGCGCCGGACGCCGAGGCCGTACCGCGACACGGCTCTCGCCTACGGCGCCCTCGGCTCCATCGTCGTGATCGTGGCCTATGCGAGCGGCAGTGGCCTCGTGCGGTCGCTGATCGGAGGTGTCGCCGCGTTCGTCCTCGCGACGGCGTGGACCTGGTGGCGGCTGCGCTCGAGGGAGCGCGCGGCGGAGCGGCAGGAGCCTTGAGCACGACCCGCTCGGTCGACGCAGCGGTCGAGGCGCTCTGCGGCGACCTCTCTTCGATCCGGGCGCCGCGCGGGACCGATCTGAACGCGCGCTCATGGTCGACAGAGGCCCCGCTGCGGATGCTGCTGAACAACCTGGACCCGGAGGTCGCGGAGCGGCCCGAGGAGCTCGTCGTCTACGGCGGCTCGGGGAAGGCAGCTCGCAACCCCGAGGCGCTGAGGGCACTCGTGCGCTCGCTGCTCACGCTCGGCGACGACGAGACGCTCCTCGTCCAGAGCGGGAAGCCGGTCGGCGTTTTCCGGACGAGCAGCTTTGCGCCGCGCGTGCTGATCGCGAACTCGCTACTCGTTCCGCGCTGGGCTACCTGGGAGGAGTTCCGGCGCCTGGAGGCGGTCGGGCTGACGATGTTCGGCCAGATGACCGCCGGCAGCTGGATCTACATTGGCAGCCAGGGGATCTTGCAAGGGACGTACCAGACCTTCGTCGCTGCGGCCGAGAAGCACTTCGGAGCCGCAGACCTCGCCGGACGGACGATCCTGACGGCGGGTCTCGGCGGGATGGGCGGCGCGCAGCCGCTCGCGGCGACGCTCGCGGGGGCGGCCATCCTCTGCATCGAGGTCGATCCTGACCGGATCCGGCGCCGGCTCGAAACGCGTTATCTGGACGAGGCGGCCGACTCGCTCGACGATGCGCTCGCACGCGTACGCGCGGCCGCGCGCGAGAGCCGCGCGCTCTCGGTTGGCCTGCTCGGGAACGCGGCGGAGATCGTCCCTGAGCTCGCGCGGCGGGGCGAGCACTTCGACCTGGTGACCGATCAGACCGCGGCACACGACCCGCTCACCGGCTATGTCCCGGCGGGGCTCGACGTCGAGGAGGCAGCGGAGCTCCGGAGGACCGACCCCGAGAAGTACTTGCGCCAGGCACGGGCGTCGATCGTGCGCCATGTCGAGGGGATGCTCGAGTACGTCCGGGCCGGCAGCTATGTTTTCGATTATGGCAACAATCTCCGAGGGGAGGCTCTAGAGGCCGGCGTCGACGAGGCATTCACATACCCGGGATTCGTCCCGGCCTATATCCGGCCGCTGTTCTGCCGCGGGGTGGGGCCCTTCCGCTGGGCAGCGCTCTCGGGCGATCCTGCCGATATCGCCGCCATCGACCAGGTTCTCCTGGAGCTGTTTCCCGAGGACGCCGCCCTCCAACGCTGGCTCACGCTCGCGCCCAACCACATCGCGTTCCAGGGGCTACCGGCTCGCATCTGCTGGCTCGGCTACGGCGACCGCGCTCGTGCCGGCCTCGCGATCAACGAGCTCGTTCGCGGCGGGCAAGTCAAGGCCCCGGTCGTGATCGGACGCGACCATCTCGACTCGGGCTCCGTGGCCTCGCCGTACCGCGAGACCGAGGCGATGAAGGACGGCTCTGACGCGATCGCGGACTGGCCGATTCTCAATGCGCTCGTCAACGTCGCCGCGGGTGCGACGTGGGTGAGCGTTCACCACGGCGGAGGCGTAGGGATCGGCAACTCGATCCACGCGGGGATGGTCGTCGTGGCCGACGGCACGGACGAGATGGCCGAGCGGCTCGAGCGCGTCCTCACGACCGACCCCGGCACGGGTGTGCTGCGTCACGCCGACGCCGGATACGACGAGGCAATCGGAGCCGCGGAGCAGCACGGGCTCGAGTTGCCGCTGCCGCCCTCGCAGCGGCAATGAACGAGAGCGCCGCGAGGACCGGGCGGCTGCTCGTCCGCGATCTCGCGCAGCTGGCGACACCGACTGCGTCGGGCGCGCCGCTGCGCGGGCCGGCCCTGGGCGAGGTCGGCGTGATCGAGGACGCGTTCGTGCTCTGCGAGGACGGGCGCATCACGGCCTACGGCCCGATGAGCGAGCTCGGCCGGCTGGACGGCGACCTCGACGAGCTCGACGGCTCGGGCCTCTCCGCGGTCCCGGGGCTCGTGGACTGCCATACGCATCCCTGCTTTCTCGGCGACCGTGTCGAGGAGTTCGCCCTGCGCGCCGCCGGCGCGAGCTACGAGGAGCTGCATGCGGCGGGCGGCGGGATCCTCTCGACCGTCCAGGCGACGAGAGCCGGCAGCGAGGCGGAGCTCCTGGAGGCCGTCGGGCGCCATCGCGACTGGATGCTGCGCGCCGGCACGACTACCTTCGAGGGAAAATCCGGCTACGGCCTCGACCGCGAAACCGAGCTCGCGTCACTGCGCGCGGTCGCGGCTGCGGGCGGGGCCCCCACGTGGCTTGGCGCACACGCGCTGCCGCCGGAGTTCCCGGATACCGACTCGTACCTGGAGTTCGCTCTCGGCGAGGTGCTGCCCGAAGCCGCCAGGCTCGCCGAAGCTGCAGACGTGTTCGTGGAGGAGGGTGCGTTCACCGTCGAGCAGGCGCGCCGGTACCTCGAAGCCTGCCGCGAGGCGGGCCTGGCGCTCAGGCTCCACGGCGACCAGTTCACCGAGCAGGGCGCGATCGCACTCGCCATCGAGCTCGGTGCTCGCTCGATCGACCACCTCGAGGAGACGGGAGAGGCAGGCATCGAAGCCCTCGCTTCGAGCGACGTGGTCGCCGTGCTCCTGCCCGCAAGCGCGCTCTTCCTCGGCCGGCCGATGCCCCGCGGCCGGGCGCTGGTGGACGCCGGTGCAGCCGTCGCGCTCGCGACCGACTTCAACCCGGGGAGCGCGTTCTGCGAGAGCCTTCCGCTCGTGTGCTCGCTCGCGTGTACGCAGCTCGGCCTCTCGCCGGGCGAGGCCCTCTCCGCTTGCACCGTCAACGCTGCGCACGTGCTCGGCCGAGTCGAGCGCTGCGGCCGGATAGCTCCGGGCTACGACGCGGATCTCGTGCTGCTGGACGCGCCCGACTGGCGCCACGTCGCCTACCACCTCGGCGGAGACGTGATCGCGGCCGTCGTGAGCGCGGGTGCCGTCGCCTGGGCCCGCTGACCCCGCGCTACGCTTGCGCCGATGCCCACGCGAAAGCAGCGGCGCCGGCGCAAGAAGGAGCTCCGGCACGAGTATGAGTACGTGTACGTCGACGGCGAAGGACATGAGCTCGAGGTCGCGCCGGACGAGCCGACGCGGGGCGGCTCCCGCAACGGGAAGCAGGACGCCAAGCGCGCGCCGCAGAAGTCGCGCTCGTCGCGTCCCGTCCGCACGGTTCAGCCGCCGTCCTGGCAGCGCGTGCTCAAGCGCGCGCTCTTCTTCGGGCCGCTGATCTTTCTCGCTTTCACGGCGATCAACAGCCATCAGTCCCTGCTCGGCCGGCTGGCGGTCGCAGCCATCTACACCGCGTTCTTCGTGCCGTTCATGTATTTGATGGACCGCGCGATGTACCGCTCGTACCTGCGCCGCACCGGCAAGTCTCCGGAACCGCGCGCAGGCCGGAAGCGGTAGCGCGCCGCCGCCGCCAAGCGGCCCGAAGCGGCTCGGAGACACGGAAGCGGGGCGCGGCGGCGCGGTTAGACTCACCCACCCGTGAGCAGCGACTCCGCACCTGTTGTCGACCGCTACGAGCTTGGCCCGATCGGGACGAACTGCTACGTCGTCAGGGCCTCCCAGGACGCGCCGGAGGCGGTGGTCGTCGACCCCGGCGGCGACGCCGATCAGCTCGGGCTCGAGCTCGCGCGGGTGGACGCGAGCTGCGCCGCGATCCTGATCACGCACGGCCACTGGGACCACCTCGGCGGCGTCGCCGATCTCGCTGAAGGCACCGGCGCTCCTGTCTTCATGGCCGACGCCGAGCGCGCGCTGCTCGAGAACCTCCCGGACCTCGTTCCCGCCGGCGTGGTCGCCCGCGGCTACATCGCGGACACCCTCCTTCAGGGTGACGAGACGCTCGAGCTCGCCGGGATGACGTTCGAGACGCTCCAGGTCCCGGGCCACTCGCCGGGCCACCTCGCCTACCACGCTGACGGCTGTCTCTTCTCCGGCGACGTGCTCTTCGCTGGCTCAGTCGGGCGCACCGATCTCCCGGGCGCGGATTGGGAGACGCTGCTCGAGTCGCTGCGCTCGCTGACCGAGCGCTACCCGCCGGAGACCATCGTCTACTCCGGGCACGGGCCGCCGACGACCCTCGGCGCGGAGCTCGACCGCAACCCGTTCCTGGCCCAGCTGCGCGTCTCGTGACGACCTTCGAGGCGCCTCGCGGCACCCACGACATCCTCCCGTCCGAGCAGCCGCTATGGCGGCTGGTGACGGGCGAGGCCGAGCGCCTGTGCTCGCTCTACGGCTACCGGCCGATCCAGACGCCGGTCTTCGAGGACACGGCGCTCTTCCTCAGGACCTCAGGCGAAGGCTCGGACGTGGTGCAGAAGGAGATGTACACGTTCGAGGATCGCGGCGACCGGTCGCTCACGCTGCGTCCGGAGGCCACCGCGCCGATCGCGCGTGCCTACCTCGAGCACGGTCTGCACCGCGAGGCGCAGCCGGTCAAGCTCTACACGATTGGGCAGATGTACCGCTACGCGACGCCGCAGCGCGGGCGCTACCGCGAGCACTGGCAGCTGTCGGTCGAGGCGATCGGCTCGACCGATCCCGCGATCGACGCCGAGCTGATCCAGCTCTACGACGAGCTCCTGGCCCGCCTCGGCGTGACGAACTACGAGTTGCTGCTGAACTCGATCGGCGACGAGAACTGCCGGCCCCAGTACCTCGAGCGCCTGACCGTGTGGCTGGACGAGCACGAGGACGTGCTCGACGACGACGCGCGCCAGAAGCGGACGACGAACCCGCTGCGCGTCTTCGACGTGAAGAGCCAAAAGGTCCAGGAGGCACTGGCGGACGCGCCGAAGATCGGCGACGCGCTCTGCGACGAGTGCCGCACCCACTTCGAAGAGGTCACGGCGCACCTCGAGAACTACGGCGTCAGCTTCACGCTCAGCCCGACGCTCGTGCGCGGCCTCGATTACTACACGCGCACGGCCTTCGAGTTCGTGGACGAGGCGATCGGGGCCCAGAGCTCGATCTGCGGCGGCGGCCGCTACGACGGCCTGATCCAGCAGCTCGGGGGGAAGCCGACGCCCGGGATCGGGTTCGGCGCCGGGATCGAGCGCCTGCTGCTCTCGCTGGAGGAGGAAGGTCTCAAACCAGAGCCCTACGAGATCGACGTCTTCGTCGCGCTGCTGGAGACCGACTCGAAGCCGCGCGTCCTGCCGCTCGTGCAGGAGCTCCGTCGAGCGGGCCTGCGCACCGAGGTCGACTATGCGGGCCGCTCGCTCAAAGGGCAGCTCACCCACGCCCAGAGGCTGGGCGCGAAGGCGATCGTCGAGTGGGGCCCGGAGCGCTCGAAGGTGCGCCGCCAGGGCCGGCAGGACGAGGAGGTTCCGACGGCGGAGCTCGCGGAGAGGCTGAGGCGATGAGGTGGCGTGACCTAAGGGCCGGGGAGCTGCGCAAGGAGCACGTCGGGCAGCGGCTGGCGCTGGCCGGCTGGGTTGGCCGTCGCCGCGACCACGGCGGGCTCGTCTTCATCGACCTGCGCGACGAGAGCGGCCTCGCACAGCTCGTGATCAACCCCGAGCGCACCGAAGAAGCCGCCGCGGTCGCCCACGGCGTGCGCAACGAGTTCGTCGTGCGCGCGGAAGGCGAGGTCGCGGCGCGCGCGCCTGAGGCGGTAAACCCGAGCCTGCCCACCGGCGAGGTGGAGCTGCAGGTCGACCAGCTCGAGATCGTCTCCCGCTCGGAGCCGCTTCCGTTCCAGCTCGACGAGGAGAACGTCGACGAGGTGACGAGGCTGCGCTACCGCTACCTCGATCTGCGCCGCGAGCGCATGCAGCGCAACCTGCGCCTCTCCGCCGCCGTGATCTCCGCCATCCGGCGCTTCATGGACGAGCAGGGCTTCGTCGACGTGTGGACGCCGAACCTGACGAAGGCCACGCCCGAGGGCGCCCGGGACTTCGTCGTGCCCGTTCGTCTCCAACCCGGCCGCTTCTTCGTGCTTCCCCAGTCGCCGCAGCTCTTCAAGCAGATCCTGATGGTGGCCGGCTTCGGCCGCTACTACCAGATCGCCACGTGCTTTCGGGACGAGGATCTCCGCGCCGACCGGCAGTTCGAGTTCCGC
>DATLPH010000149.1:0-27530 GCA_035535855.1 Gaiellaceae bacterium | reverse complement strand
CGAGTGCCTGCAGGACGTCTTCGACCTGCCCGCCCTGAAGCGGCTGCTGCAGGGCCTGCGCACGCGGGAGATCGACCTCGTCGACGTCGAGACCGCCTCGGCCTCGCCGTACGCGGCATCGCTGCTCTTCGACTACGTCGCGAACTACATGTACGAGGACGACACGCCGGCCGCCGAGCGGCGGGCGCAGGCGCTCTCGCTCGATCGCGACCTGCTGCGTGAGCTGCTTGGACAGGAGGAGCTACGCGACCTGATCGACCCCGGCGCGCTCGAGGAGGTCGAGCGCCAGTTGCGCGGCGAGCCCCGCACGCCCGACGAACTGCACGACCTGCTGCGCCGCCGCGGCGACCTACGCGACGACGAGTACCCGGATGACCTCGCCGAGCCGCTCCTGGCCGAGCGGCGCGCCGTGCACGTTCGCGTCGCGGGCGAGCGCCGCCTGATCCCGGCCGAGGACGCCGGCCGCTACCGCGACGCCGTCGGCGCGATGCCGCCGGGCGGGTTGCCCGAGGTGTTCCTCGAGGCCGACGACGAGCCGCTGCACTCGCTGCTACGCCGCTTTGCCCGCTCGCGCGGGCCGTTCACGACCGCCCAGGCGAGCGAGCGCTTCGGCCGCGACGTCGAGCCGACGCTGCGCGAGCTCGAGCGCCGTGGCGAGCTCGTCCGCGGCGAGCTGCGTCCCGGCGGGAGCGAGCGCGAGTGGTGCGACCCGGAGGTGCTGCGACGGTTGCGGCGCGCCTCGCTGGCTGCGCTCAGGCGCGAGGTCGAGCCCGCCGAGCAGGCAGCGTTCGGCCGGTTCCTGCCGAGCTGGCAGGGGATCGACCGCCGCGCGACGCTGCGAGAGGCGCTGGTGCCGCTGCAGGGCCTTGCGCTCCCGGTCGCCTTGTGGGAGTCGGATGTGCTGCCGCGCCGCGTACCCGGCTATCGGCCGGAGCAGCTCGACGCCCTCTGCGCCTCGGGCGAGGTCGTCTGGGTCGGCGCCGGTCTCGACCGCGTGGCGCTCTACTTCCGCGAGGACGCAGCCGCTCTGGGCGCGCCGCCGGCAGCGGACCGCCCCGAGCGGGAGGTGCACGAGCGGCTTCGCGCCGCGCTTGGGCGGAGCGCGCTCTTCTGGCACGACCTGCTCGCCGACACCGGGCTCGAGGCCGAGGAGGCCCTGCCCGCGCTCTGGGACCTCGTCTGGGCGGGTGAGGTCACGAACGACGCGTGGACGCCGCTGCGCGCAGGCCGTCGCTACCAGGCGCAGTCCCGCAGGCCGTCGCCGCGCCGCTTCTCGCGCCGACGGGGTAGCGAGATCACCGCGACACAGGGCCGCTGGTCGCTCACCGGCCGCCTCTTCACCGGCCGGCCCGACCGGCGCGCGCTGGCCGAGCTCCTGCTCGAGCGCCAGGGCATCGTCGTGCGCGACGGCGTCCGGGGCGAGGGCATCCCCGGCGGCTACGGGGCGGTCTACGGCGAGCTCAAGGCACTCGAGACACTCGGCCTCTGCCGGCGCGGCTACTTCGTCGAGGGCCTCGGCGGAGCGCAGTTCGCTCTTGGCGGCGCCGTCGAACGGCTGCGGGAGTTGAAGCCGAAGGACGACGAGGACGCCGAGCCGCTCGTGCTCGCGGCGGCCGACCCCGCGCAGCCCTACGGCGCCGCGCTGCCGTGGCCGAAGCGGGCCGAGGGCCGTGCCGCGAGGGTCGCCGGCGCCCAGGTCGTGTTGCTCGGCGGCGAGCCGGCGCTGTACGTCGAGCGCGGCGGACGTTCGCTCGTTCCGTTGCGCGAGCCGGACGAGGAATGGCTGCGCACGGCACTGAGCGCTCTGGTCGCCCACGTGCGTGCCGGAGGAGCGAAGCGGCTCGCCGTCGAGCGCTTCGACAGCCGGCCCGTGGCTGAAACGGAGGTCATTTCGCTGCTGATCGATGCAGGCTTTGTCATCGGTCCGCGGCGGGCCGTTTTTCGGCCTTGACACGCGAACGGTCGACGGGTAGACCGGCCCCTGAGCAAGGGCACGGGGGGCCCAAATCAGGGGTCAGGGGAGGGAGAATGAGACGGTTTCTCAAAGGCTCATTCGTTGTGCTCGCGTTCGTGCTCGCCGGTTCGCTCGTCGGGTCGGCAAAGGGGAGCACCTTGAGATGCAGCCGGGCGACCGCGGCGATCTGCGCCGAGTCCAACGACTCGCTGGGATACCGAGGTGCGTACACCGGCCACGACGAACCGTCGCTGCTGTTCTACTCGAACGCGGCGGGATCCGGGAACTCGAACCTCTACCACCTGACGGTCCCGAGCGACCCGAAGGTGATGCCGAACCAGGCCGGCACGGCCGGGACGTGGAACTTCCAGCTGCACCCCGCGTTCTGGCTGGGCATGGCGCTCTGCGACAACCAGTCGGCGCCGGAGTTCACGCACGACCGGTGCGTGCCGAATAGCGACACCAACATCTTCGACGGCACCGACCCGGCCGCGGCCAACTACATCGGCCGCCACCCGGGCACGGCATTCCTCGAGGTGCAGTTCTACCCACCGGGCTGGGCGCCCTGGCCCCCGGGGGTCAGCTGCGACGCAAAGCAGTGGTGTGCGTCGATGGCGATCTTCAGCCTCCTCCAGGATCAGAACACCGGGACGCTGAACAATCCCGATTGCCGCGCGCGCGCAGGTGACGAGCCGGCGAACTTCGCGTTCATCACGAAGAACGGGACGCCCCACGCGCCGCCGGCTCCGCTCAGCCAGACCAACGGCACGTTCACGCCGAGCGCTGCGACCGACCTGTTCATGAACTCGGGCGACGAGCTGACGGTGGACATCCACAACGGCACGGCCGGCCTGACGGTGATCATCAACGACCTGACGACCGGCAAGTCGGGCTCGATGACGGCCAGCGAGGCCAACGGCTTCGCGCAGGTGAACTTCCAGCCGGCCGCGGCTACCTGCAGCCAGTCGCCGTACGCGTTCCGGCCGATGTACGCCACCTCGAGCGAGCACACGCGCGTGCCGTGGGCCGCACACAGCTACAACGTCGCCTTCTCCGACGAGATCGGGCACTTCGAGTACTGCTCGGCAATCACGGAGGAAGGCGGCGATTGCCTCGCCAACAACGAAGGCACGCTGGACGGCGACGACACGGGCTGCTTTGACGCGGCCTTCTCGTTGCTCGTGCAGATCGGAGGCTGTATCGCCACCGACAATGACTTCGACGGCACCTCGTACCAACCGGTGTGGCCGGGATCCGACCCGAATCGCGGGCAGGACAAGAAGTACCACTCCACGCCGATCACGTTCACGAGCCCGCTCTTCAACGGCTCGCAGAACTACAGTCGAGTTGCCTTCGAGGCCGACCTGCCGCGCATCGAGGCGGCGGACTTCGGCGGCAACTGCGACCGGTTCACCGGCAACGGGTGCGTGAACCCGCCGCCGGGCTCGAACTTCTACCCGATCTACACGACGGGATCCTCGACCGACAACCCGAGCGCTAACGGCCACTGCGTGTGGCAGTTCGGCGGCCCCTACCTGAAGGGCACGACGAACACGTTCGGCGGGAACTCGGCGACGGAGTTCGGCCCGCTGCTGTTCAGCTTCTACCCGACTCCGAATCCAGCGACCCGACTGCGGACGAACAACTTCCGCAACGTCCTGAATTCGAACCCCTGCCCCGCCTGACCGGGTAGGAGACCGTTCGGCCGAAGAGCGCCCCGCGAGGGGCGCTCTTCGCCTTCCCGGAGCTACGCTGGCGCGGCCATGCCCGAGGGAGACTCGCTCCACCGCGCGGCGCGGAAGCTGCAGATGCTCGTCGGCGAGCAGGTCGCGGTGGAGACGCCGCACCCGCGCGCGGCCGCGGAGCGCGTCGCCGAGCGCCTCGACGGGCGGCGCCTGCTGGGAGTCGAGGCGATCGGGAAGAACCTGCTCCTGAGCTTCGAGGGCGGCCTCGTCCTGCGCAGCCACCTGCGCATGAGCGGCCGCTGGCAGGTGGTCGAGCGGGGAGCGTCGAGGCACGGGAAGCCGTGGCTCGTCCTGACTGGGGAGGAGCGCGAGGCCCTGCTCTGGAACGGGCCCGTGCTCGAGCTGACCTCCCGCGCGACCCGGCGGCTCGGGCCGGACATCCTCGCCGAGCCGCCCGACCTGGCTGCGATGGTCGCGAACTTGCGCCGCGCTCAGCCGAGCTGTGAGCTCGGTGACGCCCTGCTCGACCAGCGGCTCGTCGCCGGGATCGGGAACGTCTGGAAGGCCGAGGCGCTCTGGCGTGCGCAGCTGTCGCCGTGGCTCGGTCTCGGGGAGGCGAGCGACGAGGAGCTCGAACGCGTGCTCGGCGAGGCCTCGCGGCTGATGCGGGCCTCGCTCGACCGTGGCCGGGGCGAGCGCGCCGTGTACCGGAAGGCCGGCCGCCCGTGCCCGCGCTGCGGCGAGCGGATCCGCTCCCGCGGCCAGGGCGACGACAACCGCACGGCCTACTGGTGCCCGGGCTGCCAGCCGGCCCGATGAGCCCGCGTCGGCGGATCGACTTCGAGGCCGTGCGCAGCGAGCTCGCGGGCCGCTGCTTCATCTGCGAGCTGCTCGCCGGGAACCCGGAGTACGCGCACCACGTCGTCTACGAGGACGAGCTGGCGATCGCGTTCCTGCAGCGCTTCCAGACGTTGTACGGCTACGTGCTCGTCGCGCCCAAGGAGCATCGCGAGCAGGTGGTCGCGGATTTCTCCGAAGACGAGTACCTCGAGCTGCAGCGCGTGATCCATCTCGTGGGGCGGGCTCTCTGCCGAGCTGTCCCGACCGAGCGGCTATACGTCCTCAGTCTCGGCAGCCAGGAGGGGAACCGACATGTCCACTGGCACCTCGCGCCGCTGCCGCCTGGGGTGCCGTTCGAGGAGCAGCAGCTCGTGGCGCTCGACAGCGATCTGGGCCTCGTGCTCGACGAGGTCGAGCTGAAGGAGCTGGCCGCCAGGATCCGCGAGAGGCTTGCGCAGACAGGAAAGGACCCCGCGGGCGCGTAGTGGCACTTCGTGGCCGTGCGCGCTCCACACCTGTACCGCTCGCTTCGCTGCTTCTGCCTCGCGGGGTTCTCCCTGCTCGCGGGGGACGTCGAGGACGGCGCCGAGCTGCCGTTCGCGTTCGAGGAGCACGCCTCGCGCGGGCCCGCGTCACTGTACGAGTACCGCCCGCTCGTCCGTTCCTACGTCGACGCGCGCGGAGAGCGGCTGGGCGGGCTCGCCGATGCGCGGCTCGTGCTCGAGGAGCTGCGGCGCGAGCCGGCCGCCGCGATCTATGCGGCCGCTCACGCGGGCAAGGGTGGCGACGCGCCGCTGCTGCGGACGATCGTGCTGCCCTTGCTGGCCGACGTCGCCGAGGCCTGTGGCGGCTTCGACTGGGGCGACGAGGCATTCGATCGCGCCTACGCGGAGCTGGAGCGCTCCCTGTTCGGCTCGCGCCGGACATACGCGGCCGTGGCGCCGCTCGTGGGGCTTTCGCTCGGATCGCAGGTCGAGCTGGCGGACGGACTGCGTGTTCGCATCGCGGCTGCGGGCGAGCTCGCGGCGCACTGGCCTGAGGCCACTGGCCTCTTGCCCGCGCAGTTCGGGCACGAGCCGGACCGGCTCTGCGTGCTCGAGCTCGAGCGGACGCTGGCGCCGAACCAGTCAGAGCCTCCGGACGCGCCCGGTGAGCTGGCCGATGCGGTCAGCGCGCTGCGGCTCGCGACCGCGGCGCCCGTCGCCGCCGGGCCCGTGCTCTTCGAGCGGCTCGATTGGCGCCCGCTGGCGATCAGGCCCGTGCTGCCGATCGCGGCGGCCGAGCCCTCGGGGGAGCCGACCCGCCTCGATTCCTTCCGCGCGCGGCTGGCCTCCGATCTCCTGGCGCGCCTCGGGCGCGCCGAGGAGGATCCGGAGCTCGCCGAGGCGCTGGACCGCTGGGAGCTTTCGCTGTTCGCGGACGAGCCGTTCCGTTCGGAGCAGCTGCGCGAGGCGCTCGCTGCCTTGCTCGGCGGGCCCGACGGGCTCTGGGCCGCGGCCGTGCGGGCGGCGGTTCTGCTCGGTGAGACCGGGCGCGACCGCGCCGAGCAGCTCGACCGCCTGCGTGCTCTCGCCCACGGCGAGCCGGCCGCCCCCGCCGGGGCCGAGGCCGTGCGCAAGGCCGTCGTCGAGACGCTCGCCCACGGCGACCGGTCGGCGCTCGTGACCGCGCTGGACGATGCGCTGCTCGGCGTCCGTCCGCGACCGGCCGGCTACTTCGCGGCTCTCGCTTCCTAGAACGTCTGCGCCGCAGGCCGCGGCAGCACGGTCGTGCCCGGACACGGCGTCGCGCGCGAGAGCCTGACCGCGAGCGCGCCCACGCCGCCGCCGAGCTGCTGGTAGCCGTCGCGCACGCGGACCGGGAGGCACGTGTCAGGCCCCGGCCGGTTGAGCCGGAAAAGCGTGACGAGCTCGTCGGGGTCGACCTCCGCGTCCGTCTCGAGACCGGGCTCGACGTCACGGTGCAGCCAGGTCGTAAAGCAGTCGGAGTCGTCGCAGCCGCGCACGGTCACCTTCTGCTGCGTGTCATTCAGCAGCCGTAGCGTCACGGTCTTAGTCGAGCCTGAGTCGACGAAGAAGGGCACGACGAACACGAGGGCGAGAATCGCGATGCTGATGACGACGCCGACGCCGATCGCGACCTTGACGGGTCGCGTCAGCACCAGGCCCGTGTGCTCGGTCGGCGCCTTGAGGTCCGGGTAGGGGTCGACCCACGCCTGCTCGCGCTCCTGCGCAGCGCGGCGACTCTCGTGGCGAAGGTTCTGCTTGACCGCGTAAGCAAGGTTCTCGCGGCCGATCCGGGACCGCTCGTCGGGCGCCTCGACGAGGGCGGCCATGCCGAGCACGTGGTCGAGCCCCTCCTGGTCGCGCCGCTGCACGTAGCCGCGCCGCGCCTTGTCGAGCCGCTTCAACGCGGCCTGGCTCTCGCCGCGGTCGATCGCGGCACGCGCCTCGCCGAGCTCACGGTCGGGGTACAAGGCCACGGCGGGGAGGAACCGTATCCCTTTCGACACGATTCGTACACACACGCGCGCGAAAGTCACGGCTACGTTCGTCGCATGGACGAGGCACGCGCAGTGCTGCGGCGGCTTAGCCGGATCGAGGCGCTCGAGCGCGAGGGCGCCCCGATCCGCTCACTACTGGCCGAGGTGCACGAGCTCCTGCGCGAGGCGGAGGCGTGGACGCTCTCCGAGCGCGACGGGACCGGGGCGGCGGAGTCAGCGCTCGAGCGCTGTCGCGACGCGCTCGCCGAGCCGGTGGTAGCGCGATGACGGGGTTGGCGGCGGGCATGATGAGGCGTGTCCTCGGTCGCCTCCGCCTCGTCGAGCCGGTACCGGGATGGTGTGCGGGCGGCGCTTGCGGTCGCGGCTACGGTCTGGTTCTTCGGGGCCTCGTACGGGCTCACCGCCCGCAGCGCCGGCATGGGCGCGGTTGCCCCGCTCGTGATGTCGGCGACTACGTTTGCGGGCTCGGCGCAGTTCGCCGTCACCTCGATTCTCGGCGCGAGCGGCGGCACTGCGGCGGCGATCGCCGCCGCGGTGCTCCTCAACGCGCGCTACGCGCCGATCTCGATCTCGGTCGCACAGCTCTTCCAAGGCCCCCGCCTGCGGCGGTTGCTCGAATCACAACTGATCGTGGACGAGTCGTGGGCGTTGTCCAGCCGCGGCGACGGCAGGTTCGACAGGCGCATCCTCCTCGGCGCAGGGCTTCTGCTGTACGTGTCCTGGGTCGGAGGAACCGCCGTCGGCGTCCTGGCCGGCGACGCGCTCGGCGACCCCAGGGACATCGGCCTCGACGGCGCGTTCCCAGCGCTGTTCCTTGCCCTGCTCGTGCCGCAGCTGCGCTCCCCGCGCGCGAGGGCGGCCGCGGTCCTCGGCGGCGCGATTGCGTTGGTGCTGATCCCCGTGACCCCGCCGGGAACCCCGATCGTGGCGGCGAGCGCCGCGTGCCTGCTCGGCTTGCGGAGGCGGCCGTGAGCGCGGTGTGGCTGATCGTGCTCGTGGTGGGCGTGGCGACGGTTGTGTTCAAGGCGACGGGACCCGTCCTGCTCGGCGGCCGGGAGCTGCCGGACCGCGTCGCGAGCGTCGTGGCGTTGCTCGCGCCGGTGCTGCTCGCGGCGCTCGTCGTCACCCAAACCGTCGGTGGCGACAACGAGCTCGTCCTCGACTCCCGGCTCGCCGGGGTCGGCGCCGGCGTAGCCGCGATTGCGGCCCGTGCTCCCTTGCCCGTGGTCGTGATCGTCGCGGCTGCGGCTACGGCGCTCGTCCGTGCGCTCGTCTAAGCGGGTCGTCCTGCGGCGGGCGTACATTCCGAGAGGAAGCAGAGACCGCCAACCGAACCGCGAAAATCAACTGGTTTTGCGCGGAGGTATCGCTAGCATGAGAGCGAAGAAAGGGGCTCGATGGGGCTCGCACGCCTGCTTCCGCGACCGGGAAACCGGACCGAAACCGCCAAAGGGGCGCCGATGGGGCGCGTGATTTCATTCGCGAACCAGAAGGGCGGGGTGGCCAAGACCACGACCACCCTCAACCTCGGTGTCGCGCTGGCGGAACAGGACCTGAAGGTCCTGCTCGTCGACCTGGACCCACAGGGCAACCTGACCATGAGCCAGGGCCTGAACCCGGACACGATCGAGCGCTCGATGTTCGACGTGCTGGTGCACCGGCTCCCGATCCAGGAAGTGATCCATCACACCGAGGTCGACCTCGCGGTCTCGTCGATCGATCTGGCCGGAGCGGAGCTTGCACTCTCGAGCATGATCGGGCGAGAGCGCGCGCTCGAGAAGGCGATTGGCGAGGTCAGGGACGGCTACGACTTCGTCCTGATCGACACGCCGCCGTCGCTCGGCCTGCTGACGATCAACGCGCTTGTCGCCTCGAACGGCGTGATCGTCCCGGTGCAGTGCGAGTACCTCTCGCTGCGCGGCCTCGTGCAGCTCGAGAACACGCTTTCGATGATCCGCGAGAACCTGAACCCCGACGTCGGCATCGAAGGGATCCTCCCGACCATGTACGACAGCCGCACGCTGCACGCGCGCGAGGCGGTGGAGATCCTGCAGGAGAACTTCGGCGACCTCGTCTTCGACACCAAGATCCGCAAGACGGTTCGCTACGCCGAGGCGCCCGTGAAGGGCACCTCCGTTCTGAAGTACGACCCCAGCGGAAGCGCCGCGGAGGCGTACCGCGAGCTCGCGAAGGAGGTGCTCGGCAATGGCGCGCAGGCGCGCGAGCATGCGTGAGGGCCCGCTGGCGGAGCTCTTCCGCGCAACGGAGGCAGCCCAGCGGCAGGCGGAGAAGGAAGGCCGTGAGCCGGAGCCGGAGCAGCAGGCCGCGGCAGCGCCCGAGCCTGCCGAGGTCCCCGAGACCCCGGCACCGGTCGAGCCCCCTGAGAAGACCGTCGAGCACGTGCCGGAGTGGGAAGAGGCAGCACCACCTCCGCCGCCGCCCCCGCCGCCCGAGCCGGTGCGGCTTCCCGAGCGAGCCCCCGAGCCCGAGCGAGAGCGCGAGAAGCCCCGCCCGAAGCTCGAGCCGCTGCCCGAGCCGCCTCCGCGGCTCCACCGCGTGCCCGAGCCCGGCGCCTACATCGCCGTCATCCGCGTCGTCGGCGTCGGCGGCGCCGGCCTGAACGCGGTCAACCGCATGATCGACGCCGACATCTCGCAGGTCGAGTTCGTCGCCCTCAACACCGACATCCAGCAGCTCCAGACCAGCGACGCGCCCGTGAAGATCCACATCGGGCGCGAGCTGACCGAAGGCCTCGGCTCTGGAGCAGACCCGGACCTCGGCCGGAGGGCCGCCGAGGAGGCCTATGACCAGATCAAGCGGGCGCTACGCGGCTCCGACATGGTCTTCGTGACCGCAGGCGAGGGCGGCGGCACGGGCTCCGGCGCTGCTCCCGTCGTCGCGCGCATCGCGAAGGAGCTCGGCGCGCTCACCGTCGGCATCGTCACGACGCCCTTCTCGTTCGAGGGCACGCGCCGCCAGAAGCAGGCCACCGACGGCGTCGACACGCTGCGGGCGAACTGCGACACCGTGATCGTCGTCCCGAACGAGAAGCTGCTCGAGGTTCTCGACCGCGAGACGTCGATGCTCGACGCCTTCCGGATCGCCGACGACGTGCTCCGTCAGGGCGTCCAGGGGATTTGCGACCTGATCACGCTCCCCGGCCTGATCAACCTCGACTTCGCGGACGTGCGCACGATCATGAAGGACGCGGGCACCGCGCTGATGGGCATCGGCTTCTCGGCCACGGGCGAGAACCGTGCGCGCGAGGCGGCCGAACGGGCCCTTCGCTCGCCGCTGATCGAGACCGACGTCGGCGGCGCGAAGGGCATCCTTCTCTCGATCGCCGGCGGCGACGACCTCTCGCTGTACGAGGTCAACGAGGCCGCCGAGGTCGTGCGAGGTGCCGCGACCGACGACACGAACATCATCTTCGGCGCGACGATCGACGACCGGCTCACCGGCCAGGTCTGGGTGACCGTCGTGGCGACGGGCTTCGGCTCGCGGGGCGCCCAGCGGCGGATCACGATGCGCGCCGAGGCCGACGAGGACGACGGCGGCTCGCTCGAGCCGCCGAGCTTCCTGCAGAGCTAACCGGCGGGAACCGCTCTCAGGGTCTGCGCGGCCGCGACGAGGGCCGGGTCGACGCCCGACCCGATCGAGTTCCGCCTGAGCTCGACGTTCACCTCTCCGACCCGCAGGTGACCGATGCGGAGGCCGTTGATGCCGAGGTACCCGTCGGGCACGGAGGTCGGGAGAGTGCCCCAGATGGCGATGGGCGTGGTCGACTCGGTGATCACCAGCGAGCCTTCCGTCGGGTGCCGTCGCCGCACCTCGCCGTAGATCAATGAGATCACGGTGGTCACGCGAGGCGGCACGCCGCTGTCGCGCCCGTAACCGGTCGTCACCTCCTGCTTCTGCACGGCGGCCAGCTTCAGGCCCTGGAACTCGGGCCCGAGCCACAGCGGGCGGGTGCCCAGCGCCTGCGCCGCCTCGGCGGAGTCGAGCTGGCCCGTCACGCGAACGCTGGTCGAGGTCGGGTGCTCCGGCGGCACGAGCTTCGGCTCCGAGAAGTCGGCTTCGGCCCGGGTGACGGTGCCGATCTCGAGGACGTCGTAGTCCCCGCGGGAGCCGTTGGTGATCATGCGGACGACGAGGGGACGGTACGTGGCGGTCGAGACCGCCACTTGTTCGCGCAAGTCGGCCGGAGGCTCGTCGGGAGCCCGGTAGCGATCCGGGAGGCGAAACTCGAGCCAGTAGACGTGCTGTCCCTCGACGGTGCCCTCGCCGATCTTGCGTGCCGCGCCGCTCGCGAGCGCTTCCCGGTAGCCGTCGACGAAGCCGGCGAGCGCCGGGTCGAGCGCGGGGGGCGGCTCGGGAACGTGCCTTGGCGTAGTGCCGTTGTCGCCGCTGAGGTTGCAGCTCACGCCGGCCTTCGTCGCCTCGAGCGGATGGGCTGCGATCCGTGCGCAGGTCCACACAGGCCCGCTCTCGGAGGTGACGCCTTCGGGCGTCAAGAGCAAGTTCTGCGTCGCCTGGCCCGTCGTATGCGTGATCGTGTGCTCGAGGCTGCGCTCCTTGTCGAACCAGATCTCGGTCCGGGAGACGCGCTGCTCGACGATCCGCCGGCCAGTCGAGAGCTCGATCAGCGTCGTCTCCGACGGGTACTGCTGCCGAGTGACCACGTGGAGGACCGGCGCGTCGCCGACAGCGGCAAGCGCCCGGTCGACGAGCCGTGGCTCAACCCGGTTTCCGGCGAGGAGCAGCGCCCCCGCGATCGCGCCGATGGCCACGGCTCCGGCGACGGCTGCCGCCAGCCAGGTTCGCGTCCGCTTTCTCGGGGCGACGTCTCTCGCATTGAGGATGTCGGAAAGTGCGTCCGCGACGGCCAAGAGCTCCGGCTCGTCGCGGAGCTCCAGCAACAGCTCGGGGTCGCGAACGGTCATGGGTCGATGCCCTCCTGCTCGAGGTCGGTGCGAACGGACCGGAGCGCGCGCGAGAACCGCATCCGCGCCGCCTCCTCGCTGATGCCGAGCAGCTCGGCCGCCTCGGCGAACGAGACCCCGCGCAGCAGCTTCAGGACGACCACGTCGCGCTGCGACGACGGCAGCCGCTCGAACGCCGCCCGCAGGCTCGCCACGACGGACGGCCCATACTCGTGCCCGGGCGCGGCGACCTCGCCGAGCTCGAGCGGCGCGGGCGGGCGCCGCGCCGCGTCGGCGAAGCGCCGTTTCGCGACGGCGTAGAGCCAGGCGATCGGCGGCCGCCCGTCACAGCGAAGCGATCTCGCGGCATCCGCGAAGACCTGCTGCGTCAGCTCCTCCGCCTCGTGGTCGCTCCTCGTCCTCCGACGGACGTAGCGGTAGATGTCGGCGTAATGGCGCCTGAAGGCGCCTTCGCTCGGATCGGTCACGGACTGCATTTCGTTCGCCGAAGCGAAACGTAACGCGGGGCTAATCCGTGTCGCAGATCCGCGAGCGGCCGCCGCCGACGGCCGTCGCCAGCGCGCGGGCAGCGTTCACGTGGAAGACGACCTCGAGCGGGCCGCTCGTGCGCGCAGCGACGGTCGTCATTCCGTCCGGCCGCCGGAGGAGGCAGGCGTTCTCGGCGTGCAGGTACGGTGAGAAGCGCACGGCGAGGCGGTACTCGCCGGCGCGCGGGAGCTCGAGCAGCACCCTCGTCCCAGTCAAGCGCACGACCCGAGCCGGGGCCGGGCCCGTCACGATCGGCCGTGACCTCGGCACCTCGAGCACGGTGAGCGTCCGCGTGCGGAAGACGGGCCGCAGGCCCGAGCGGCCGCTGCGCACGAGCGCGGCTTCGCTGCGAGCGCTGTAGTCCGGCGGCGCTTTCGTCAGCACGACGTAGCGCACGCCCAGTCCGCGCAGCCAGGCCAGGTACGCAGCCGGCCCCAGCTCGTCGTAGAGCAGCTTGTTCTGCGGGAAGTCGTCCTGCCGGTAGCCGCCGCGCGCGATCGGAATCTGGGCCTCCGCGAGGTACACCGCGGCCCAGTGGCCGGTGGTGTCGACGACCTCGACGCGATACGACGGCGACAGGTGCGTGCGCAGGAAGCCGATCGCGGGCGCCCAGTAGGCCGCGCTCGACGCCGGGTCGCCGCGGCCCTTGAGGTAGCTGAATGCGATTGGCGAGAGATTCCATGCGACCGCGAGGCAGAGCGCCCCTAAACAGAGCGGGAGCGGCCGCCACCGGCGCAGCGAGAGCAGGAGTACCGCGAGCGGCAGGGCGGCGTAGCGCAGCCGCGCCACGTTCTCGCCGATCGCCGAGGGGATGGCAAACGCGCACAGGCAGGCCAGCAGGTAGACGACGAAGATCCAGCGCAGCGCGCGGGCCCGCTCGACCCGCCAGGTGAGCGCGGCGCCGAGGACGCAGAACGTGACCGCCGCCAGGAGCTCCTGCCACGAGAACGGATAGTTGCCCGAGCCCGGGAAGGCGCGCCAGAGCGCAACCTCGAGGACGCCGAAGCCGACGATCGTCAGCGCGGGAACCGCGAGTGAGCGGCGGTCGTGCCAGCGTCCCAGCGCGACGCCGCTCAGCAGCAGCGTCAGCAGCAGGAATGCCAGCGGGCTCGCCGCCAGCGTCAGCGCGGCGAGCAGGCCGAAGCGCCACGGCTTGCACGCCTGCAGCGCCCAGAGCGCGAGCAGCCCGAGAGCGGCGCCGAGCGCGAACGGGAAGGCCGCCGAGAAGACGATCCCCGCCCAGACGACCGCGAAGGTGCGGCTCGACCAGCGCGCCGTGGGGCCCCACTCGCGCCCGAGCACGAACGCGAAGGCGAGTGCGGCCGTCGAGACGGTCGCCACCGCGAGCAGCCGGATCCCGAATAGCGCCGCGAGCGGGTAGTAGAGGACGCTGTAGGTGACGAAGCTGTAGCGCCCCGCGTACCAGAAGTTGTTCCAGAGGGAGAAGCCGTGCTCCAGGAAGAGCGTCCGTTGATACGCGTGCTCGGCGAGATCGGCCCCCGGCGGCCCCAGCCAGACGAGCACGGCCGTGACGGCGGCGGCCGCGGCGGCGGAGAGGATGGCCTCCCGCCGGAGAGGAGAAGCGCTCATCACGGCAGCCGCAGCAGGATAACCGTGCGGCCCGAGTAGCCTTGCGCCCATGCGTGGCGCGGTTGCTGCAGGACACCGACTCACCGCCGAAGCGGGGGCGCAGGTGCTCGCCGAGGGCGGGAACGCGTTCGACGCGTGCATCGCCGCGGCCTTCGTCTCCTGGGTCGCCGAGAGCCCGCTGACCGGGCCGGGTGCGGGGGGCTTCATGCTCGTCCACCGGGGCGCCGACGCCTCGACGCGCGTCCTCGACCACTTCGTCACCGTCCCCGGCCTTGGCCTGCGCCGCCACGGGGAGACCGAGATGGAGTCGGCGGGCATCGACTTCACCCCGGAGTCGTCGCAGCAGTTCCGGATCGGCGCCGCCTCCTGCGCAGTCCCGGGGGCCGCGGCAGGTCTCGGCGAGGCTCACCGGCGCTACGCGACGATGCCCTGGCGGACGCTGCTCGAGCCGGCGATCGCTCACGCGCGGGAGGGCATCGTCCTGACGGAGCCGCAGGGCTACTTGCACACGATCCTCGATCCGATCCTGCGCCACACCGACGAGGGGCGGACGATGTACGGGTCGAACGGCAACCGCCTCGTCGCGGGCGACCGGCTCGTGATGCGCGACCTCGCGGGGACGCTCGAGCGGCTAGCTGACAAGGGCGCCGACGACCTCTACACGGGCGAGCTCGGGCGCGCACTCTCCGAGCACCTACGCGAGCACGGCGGCGACCTCACGCTGCGTGACCTGACCGAGTACCGCGTGGTCAACCGGCGGCCCGTGCGCGTCGAGTTCCTCGGTCACGAGTTCGAGTCGAACCCGCCGCCTTCGACGGGCGGCGTCCTGATCGGCCTTGCGCTGCGTCTGCTCGACCGGCTCGGGCCCGCAGGCTCGCCCGGGAGCGCCGAGGCGATGGCGCAGCTCGTCGAGGTCATGCGCGAGCAGGAGGCCGCGCGCGGAGGGCCGTTCGCGCGAGAGCTCTACCGCGGCGGCCTGGCGAGGCGGCTCTACGACCCGAAGGAGCTCGCCGCCGCCACCCGGCGCATGCGTGCGCGCCTGCCCGAGCTGCAACACGGCACGACGCACATCGCCGTCGTCGACGGCCGCGGCAACGCGGCCTCGCTGACGGCCTCGACCGGCGCGGGCTCCGGCGTGATCGTCCCGGGAACCGGGATCCAGCTGAACAACATGCTCGGCGAGTTCGACCTCGCCGCGACCGGCGGCGCCCCGCGGCCCGGCGTGCGCTTCACGAGCGGGATGGCGCCATCCGTCGTGCTGCGTGAGCGGCGCCCGCGGCTGGTGGTCGGGAGCGCGGGCTCGCTTCGACTCCGGGGCGCGATCCTGCAGATCATCGTCAACGTCGTCGCGCACGGCCTCGGCGTCGAGGAGGCGATCGAGCGGCCGCGCGTCCACCTCGACGCGACGCACGTCAATGCCGAGGGCGGCAACGCCCCCGCGGAGCTCGACCGGCTCGAGTCGTGGGGCTATGAGCTCGCGCGCTGGCGGCGCCTGAACCTGTTCTTCGGCGGTGCGGCGGGAGTCGAGTACCGGGAGGACGGCAGCCTCGCCGCGGCAGGCGACCCGAGGCGCGGTGGCCACGGGGTCGTGATCGAGTGAGCTCGTTCGAAATCCGGGAGGCGGTTCCCGGGGACGCCGCCGCCCTCGTCGAGCTCGCGCGCGCGGTGGGGGCGGAGCGCGAGGGGTGGCTGCTGGCGATGGAGGAGTGGCGAACCACGGGCTCGGAGCGCCGCTACCTGCGCATGGTGCGCCGCTCGCCGCACGCGGCGGTCTTCGTCGCCGAGGGCCCGGAGGGCATCGTCGGCCGGCTCTCCGTCGCGCGCGACATCCACCCGGCGAGCCGCCACGTCGCCGACCTCGGCCTGATGGTGGCGGCGGGCCACCGGCGCCAGGGGATCGGCCAGGCGCTGCTCGAGCGCACCGTCGACTGGGCTCGGGGCAACAGCGTCGCCAAGCTCGAGCTGCACGTGTTCCCGCACAACGAGCCGGCGATCGCGCTCTACGAGCGCTTCGGCTTCGTCCGCGAGGGCTACCGCAAGCGGCACTACCGGCGCGGCAGGGAGTACGTGGACGCGATCCTGATGGCCTACGAGACCACGCCTCAGTGAGTGGCTCGTCCATCACTGCCGGAGTCGTGGCCTTCCACCTCTGGCGCAAGCGCCTCGTGGAGTCGCCGTGAGACGCGCGCTCCTGCTCGCGGCTGTCGTCTTCTGCTCCGGCGGCCAGGCCGCCCCGCGGCCCGTCCCGCAGCTCGACCACGCGATCGTCGTCGTGCTCGAGAACAAGCAGCGCGACAAGGTGCTCGGCAACCCGGCCGCGCCCGCCTTCAACGCCTTCGCCGCCAACGGCGCGGTCCTGGCCGGCTATCGCGGCGTGACCCATCCGAGCCTGCCGAACTACCTCGCGCTCGTCTCCGGCTCGACGCACGGGATCGCGAGCGACTGCACGAGCTGCACCGTGCGCGGCCGCAGCCTGGCCGACACGCTCGAGGCCACGCGGCGGACCTGGAAGACCTACGCCGAAGGGCTGCCGCGGCCCGGCTGGACCGGGCCCTTTAAGGGCCGCTATGCGAAAAGGCACGTGCCGTTTCTCTACTTCCGCACCGTTCTCTCGAAGCCCGCGCGACTGCGGCGCGTGGTCCCGCTCTCGCAGCTCTCGCGCGACCTCGCGGCCAAGCGCCTGCCGGACTTCGCGCTCGTCGTCCCGGACCTCTGCCATGACATGCACGACTGCCCGGTCGCGACCGGTGACGCCTGGCTGAAGCGGTTCCTGCCGCGGCTGCTGAGGCTGCCGAACACCGCGGTCTTCGTCGTCTTCGACGAGTCCGACTCTCTGGACCCGCGCGTTCCCGGTCTCGTCATCGGAACCGCAGTGCGGCCGGGCTCGCAGTTCCGGCCGAGGCTCTCGCACTACGGGCTGCTGCGGACGATCGAGGACGCTTGGGGCCTGGCGCGCCTGGGCCGCTCGGCGTCCGTCGGGCCGATCACGGGGATCTGGCGCTGAGGAAGGGATTCAGGCTCCGGCGCTGAATTTTCGGCATCGTGGCGATGCTGTCGGTGCTGAGCGGGGCGATCGAGGCCCGTGACCCATACACGAGAGGGCACTCGGCCCGGGTGACCGCGCTCGCAGAGGCCGTGGCCAGGAAGCTCGGCTGGAGCGAGGAGCGGCTCGCCTCGCTACGGCTCGGCGGGCCGCTGCACGACATCGGCAAGCTCGCGGTCTCCGACGAGGTGCTGCGCAAGGCGGGGCGCCTCGACGACCACGAGCTCGCGCAGATCCGCGAGCACCCGAAGACCGGCGCGAGGCTGATCCTCCGCATCGCCGCGCTGCGCGACGCGATTCCGTACGTGCTCTACCACCACGAGCGCTGGGACGGCGCGGGCTACCCGTCCGGGAAGGCCGGTGAGGAGATTCCCCTCGAGGCCCGCGTGCTTGCGGTCGCCGACGCCTTCGACGCGATGACGAGCGACCGGCCGTACCGCCGTGCGCTCACTCATGAAGAGGCCCTGGCCGAAGTGGAGCGCTGCGCAGGCACCCAATTCGACCCGCAGATCGCGAGCGTCTTCCTCGAGCTGTTCGCCGTGGCCGAGCTGCCCGCGGCCGCCGTCAGCTAGCGCCCAGCTTCGAGCGCGTGCGGCGGATCACCTCGTTGGTGAACTCGCGCATCCCCGAGTGGCCGCCGAGATCGGCCGTGCGGACTCCGGCGCCGACGGCTTCGAGGCACGACTCCCGGATCGCGCGCGCCGCGCGGTCGGCCTCGTCGCCCGCGTACGAGAGCACCGCCGCTCCCGCCAGGATCATCGCCATTGGGTTCGCCACGTTCTTGCCTGCGAGCGACGGCGCCGTGCCGTGCGCGGCCTCGGCGAGCACGACCGTAGGGACGTAGTCGTCCCCGAAGCCGACGAGCAGCGACTCCGAGCCCGCGATCGAGCCGAAGAGGGGCAAGACGAGGTCGGAGAGGATGTCGCCGTCGCGGTTCAGGGCCGGGATCACGAGCGGGTCACCGCTGGCTGCGACGAGCAACGCGAACGTTGCGTCGATCAACTGCGGCTCGTAAGCGACGTCCGGGTGGCGTGCGGCGGCCGCGTCCATCTCCTCCTTCAGCATCCCCTCGTAGACGGGGCTGACGGTGTACTTGGGCCCGCCGAAGACCTTCGCGCCGGTCTCCTCGGCGAGCCGGAACGCGAACTCGGCGACGGCATGGCAGATGCGTCGCTCGATTCGCTCCGTGCGGAACGCGGCCTCGTCCTCGCCCTCGCCTTCGCGCCACTCCTTCGCGCCGTAGGCGTCGCCGACGGCCATGCGGACGACCGAGATCGGCGCGTGCACGCCGCCGAACGGGACGATTCCCGGGATGCGCCGGCCGGTGCGCACGATTACGCGGCCGCCGATCTCCTCGCGCAGGATCCGGTTCGGCGAGCCGACGTCGTCGGCGCCCTCAGGGGTGACCGTCGCCGCCTTCAGCCCGAGCCCGGCCTCGCGCACCGCGGCCGCGGCCTCGTGCACGACCGCGTTCTTCGTCGCGCGTCGCGACTCGAGCGAGAGGTCGAAGCGCGGGAACTCGAGCTCCAGCCCGGCCACCTCGGGAGAGAGCACGCGCAGGGCCTCCTCGAGCAGCTCCTGCCCGGTCTCGTCGCCCTCGAGGACCACGATCGTCGCGCCTGCCATCGACCTCCCTTGGATTAGGACCGCCCGCGTGCGGCTACACCGCAAACTCTATGGCCCGACGAGGAGGATGGAAGCGGCTCGGCTCGCGGCGGCGGTTCCGGTACGAGGACTCGCGCGGCCGGCCGATCACCGACAAGGCTGCCCTCGAGCGCATCGACTCGCTGCGCGTTCCACCCGCGTGGAAGGACGTCTGGATCTCGCCTCGCGCGGGGGCGAAGCTGCAGGCGACTGGCGTCGACAGCGCGGGGCGGCGGCAGTACCTCTACCACCCGGAGTTCCGCGCGCGCCAAGAGCAGGCGAAGTTCGACCGGCTCGTCCTCTTCGCCGAAAGGCTGCCCGCATTGCGCGAGGCGATGGCGGAGCACATGCAGCAGGAGCCTCTGAGCTTCGAATGGACGGCGGCGGTGGCGGTCAGGCTGATCAACCAGGGCTGGTTCCGGGTCGGCGACGAGCGCTACGCGAAGCAGTTCAAGACCTTCGGAATCACGACCCTGCGCAAGGGCCACGTGCGCGTCCGCGGAAGCCGGGTCTCCTTTCGCTTCCGGGCGAAGCATCGCGTCCTCTGCCGCACGGTTCTCGTCGACGCCGAGCTTGCGGAAGCGATCAAGGAGCTGCTCGCCACGCCGGCCGGAAGCCGCCTGTTTCGCTACCGGCACAACGGCGAGCTGGTCAACCTCGGGGCTCGGCGCCTGAACGAGTACATCCGCGAGTACCTCGGCGAGGAATTCACGGCCAAGGATTTCCGCACGTGGGGCGGGACGCTCCTCGCAGCGGTGGCACTAGCGGAGCGCGAGCCCGCGGAGACGGCAACCGAGCAGAAACGAGCGGTCGCCACGGTCATGCGCGCCGTTGGAGAGCGCCTCGGGAATACGCCCGCGGTCGCGCGCGCGTCGTACGTCAGCCCGGCCGTGGTCGAGCAGTATCTCGACGGCAGAACGATCGATGACTTTAGGCCACGTCATTTACGAGTCGTCGGTGCACGCGATTTGAACCTCGATCCGGAGGAGCAGGCGCTGCTCAGCCTGCTGCGTTCCTGGCGGATTCGACGCACACGCGAGGCTGCGTAGGATTGCGCCGTAGCCTTTCGTTAGGCTGACGAAATTCCACGCGACTCGAGGAGGGCGACTTGGCACGAAAGACAGTGCTCGTCTGTGACAACTGCGGCAGGGAAATCGACGAAGGAAAGGGCGCGACGATGCGCCTGAACTTCTCCGACGCCCGCCGCGGCTCGAAGCAAGCCGATCTCTGCGACAACTGCGCCGGGCAACTTCCCGGCCACGCGGCCGCTCGACGAGGCCGCCGGCCGAAGTCCGTCACGGCCTAAGAAATCTCGGGGCGGGGCGACCCGCCCCGGCCATCCGCGCACCCGGAGCGGTCGTGACGCGCGCTGAGGCGCCGCTTGCGGTGCCGATTTCAGGGCCCACGGCTTAGCCCGTGGGCTTGTCTGAAATGACCGGTCGGGGCATTCGGAGTCGTCACATCACGCGACTAGGATTGGCCCGGTGCCACTCAGCCTGCTGGCCGGACCTGCGAACGCGGGCAAAGTCGCGCTTCTCCTCGAGCGCTACCTCGCCACGCTTCAATTCGATCCGATCCTGATCGTGCCGAACCGGCCGGATGTCGACCGCGCCGAGCGGGAATTGCTGGCCCGCACCGGAGCACTGGTCGGCGGCTCGATCGGCACCTTCGACGACCTCTTCGAGCAGATCGCGCGCGGGAACGGCGCACACAGGCCAGTGCTCTCGAGCGCCCAGCGCACGTTGCTCCTGCGGCGCGTCGTGGCCGGCGCACAGGGCCGCTCGGCGCGCTTCTCGGGCTTCGCGGACTCGCTCGGCTCGACGCTGTCCGAGCTCGAGTCGGCGCTGCTCGAGCCCGGCGAGCTCGAGGGTGAGCTCGCGGAGCTGTACTCGGCCTATCGCGAGGAGCTCGACCGGCTCGGCGTCTGGGACCGCGAGCTCGAGCGGCGGCACGCGGCCGAGCGCGCGGCCGGTGATCTCGCGGCCTGGACGCCGCGGCCGGTGTTCGCCTACGGCTTCGAGGACCTGACCGGCGCCGAGTGGGCGCTGCTGGAAGCGCTGGCCGCGCGGGCCGACGTGACGGTCTCGCTGCCGTACGAGCCGGGCCGTGACGCGTTCGCCTCGCTCTCGCGCACCTCCGAGGACCTGACCCGGCTCGCCGAGGGCCGGATCGAGGAGCTACCGCACGGGACGGCGCGATCGCCCGTACTCGCCCATCTGGAACGAGCGCTGTTCGCCCGCGATCCGGGCACGCCCGGCGTCGAGCTCGACGGCTCGCTCCGCTTCCTCGAGGGCGCAGGGATCCGCGGCACGCTGGAGCTCGTCGCCGACGAGATCCTCGGACTGCTGCGCGACGGCACGGCTGCCGAGGAGATCGCGATCGTCTGCCCGACGCTGGAGCGCTGGCGTGCGCCGCTCGACACCGCCTTCACGACGCTCGGCGTGCCCTACGCGCTCGAGGGCCGGCTGCGGCTCGGCCAGACGCCATTCGGCCAGGCGCTGCTCTCGCTGCTGCGCTATGCCTGGCTCGAGGGGGAGCGCCGCGAGCTCTTCAGCTTCCTGCGCTCGCCCTACTCGGGCCTTCCGCGCTGGCATGTCGACTTCCTCGAGGGCCGCCTGCGCGGCCGCGGCGTGAGCGGCCCGGAACGGGTCGAGGAGGAAGTTGCGAAGTTGCGCGGGCAACCGCTGCCGCACCTCGAGGCCCTGCGCAGTGCCGCCGACCCGCTCGCCGCGGTGCAGGAGCTCGCGCGCGCGATGGCGCGCGCGGCCTACGGCCTCGAGGCACCTCCGACAACGGAGATGGCGCGGCTCGACCTGCGCGCCCACGAGGCCGCGGCGAAGCTCGTCAGAGAGCTCGAGGGCTGGCGCGACCTCGGCGGCGAGTTCGGCCGCGACGAGGTGGTCGCGCTCGTAGGCGAAGCGCAGGTCCGGCTCGCGGGCGCGGGAGAGGCCGGGAGGGTCGCGGTGCTCGACCTGCTGCGCGCCCGCACGAGGCGGTTCGAGGTCGTCTTCGTCGTCGGGCTCGAGGAGGGCCGCCTGCCGCGCCGCTCGCAGAGCTCGCCGTTCCTCGACGAGGAGCAGAAGGCCGAGCTCGAGCGCTCGTCGCGTGCCGGCCGCCTGCTGCGCACCGATCCTGTTGCGCGCGATCGCTACCTGTTCTACACGGCGTGCACGCGGCCGACGCGGCGGCTCTACCTCGTGCGGGAAGCGGCCAGCGACGACGGTGCGCCCCGCCAGCCGAGCCCCTTCTGGGACGAGACGCGTGGGCTCTTCGCCGCCGAGGAGGTCGAGCGCTGGACGAGGTGCCGTCCGCTGGCCGCGCTCACGTGGCCGCTGGAGGCCGCGCCGAGCGAGCGCGAGCGCCTGCGCGCGCTGGCCTCGCTCGCGCCCACTGACCGGCCGGCCGCCACCTCGCTCGCCCGCGCGAACGGCTGGGAGCGGCGGCTCGAACGAGCGCTCGGCGCGTTCGACCGCCCGACGCAGCTGACGCACCCCGCCGTGCTGGAGGAGCTGCGCCAGAAGGCGAGCTTCTCCGTCACCGACCTCGAGCGCTTCGCCGACTGCTCGTCGATGTGGTTCTTCGACCGTCTCGTCTCGCCGAGGACGATCGACGCCGAGGTCGACGCGCGCCTGCGCGGCACGGTCGCGCACCAGGCGCTGTTCTCGTTCTTCAAGGGCCTCCCCAAGCGCACCGGCGACGAGCGGCCGCGCCCGGAGAACCTCGACGACTCGCTCGTGTTCCTGCGCGAGTGCCTGAGCGACGCGCTGCAGGCCCACCTGCGGATCGACGTCCCCGAGCTCGAGCGGCGCGAGCTGGAGCAGAGCCTCGCGCGCGACCTCGAGAAGCTCGTGCGCAAGGAGGCCGAGTCGCCCTCGCCGCTCGTGCCGAGCCGTTTCGAAGTCTCGTTCGGGTCTGAGCGCTCGGCGCCGGAGCTGCAGCGCGGACTCGACCTCGGCGGCTTCAACGTCTCCGGGAAGATCGACCGCATCGACCGCGACCCGTTCGGCGCGCGCGGGATCGTCGTCGACTACAAGTCGGGCCGGCGCGCGCACACCGCCGCGGAGATCGAGCGCGAGCTGCACCTGCAGATCCCGCTCTACATGCTCGTGCTCCGCGACCTAGTCGGCGTCGAGCCGCTCGGCGGCGTCTACCGCGCGCTGGCCGGCGAGGGGCAGGCGCGCGGATTGCTGCGAGCCGAGTCGCAGGACGACGGGCTGCCCGGCTTCCAGCGCAACGACTACCTCGACGAGGACGCGTTCTGGGGCCAGATCGAGCGAGCGCAGGAGCACGCGCGCAAGATGGTCGGCCGGATCCGCGAGGGCGACGTGAAGCACGACCCGAAGAGCGGCTCGTGCCCGCAGTGGTGCGAGCTGTGGCCCATGTGCCGGGTGCGGCGCTCGTGAGCGCGGTCGAGAGTCCGAACAGAGAGCAGCTGCGGGCGATCGAGGAGCCCGGCGTCGTCTTCGTCTCGGCAGGGGCAGGGACCGGCAAGACCACCGTGATCGTCGAGCGCTTCTGCCGCGCCGTCTGCGAGCGGGGCTTCGACGTCGACTCGATCCTCGTCATCACCTACACCGAGCGCGCGGCCGGCGAGCTGCGCGGCCGGATCCGGCGGCGGCTGCAGGAGCTCGAGCGGCACGACCTCGCGCGCGACCTGGACGCGGCCTGGATCTCGACCATCCACGGCTTCTGCCATCGCCTGCTGAAGGCGCATCCCTTCGCGGCGGGGATCGACCCGCGCTTCCGCGTCGTCGACGACAGCCAGGGCCGCGTGCTGCGGGGCGAGGCCTTCCACGCCGCGCTCGAGGAGTTCTGCGGCGAGGACGAGAGCCGCCTGCGCCTGCTCGCCTCCTACGGAGGGCGGCGGCTGCGGCGGATGCTCACCGGCGTGCATGAGACCTTGCGCTCGTCCGGGCTCCCGCTGCAGATCGAGGCTCCAGGCGACCCGGGCCTGGGCGAGCGGCTCGAGGAGCTGCGCGCCGCGGCGCGTGAGACCGGCGCCGCCGAGACGCTGCGCTTCCTGGAGACGCCGCCCGGCCCCGACGGGCTGCTCGACCTCGCCGACTTCGCGGGCGCCGACGACGGCTTCGAGCAGGCGCGGCATGCGGTCGAGCAGGCTGCGCTGGAGGAGCTCGCCGCCCGCGATCGCGAGCAGCTGCAGGAGCTGCTGCTCGCCTACGACGCCGCCTACCGCGACGCCAAGGACCGCGAGTCGGCGCTCGACTTCGAGGATTTGCAGGTGCTGGCGCGCGAGCTGCTGCGCGAGAACCCTGAGATCCGCGAGCGTGAGAGCTGGCGCTTCCGCTCGATCATGGTCGACGAGTTCCAGGACACGAACCGCCTCCAGTGCGAGCTCGTCGATCTGCTCGCACACGAGGACGCCGAGATCTTCTTCGTCGGGGACGAGTTCCAGTCGATCTACCGCTTCCGCCATGCGGACGTGGAGGTCTTCCGGGAGCGCCGCGAGCAGGTCGGCGGCGTGCTGGCGCTGACGCAGAACTACCGCTCGCGGCCCGAGGTGCTGGACGTGATCAACCACCTCTTCGCCGCCGACTTCGGCGAGAGCTTCCAACCACTGGCCGCGGCAGGGCGCTTCCCCGACCCCGCGTTCGGCCCGGCCGTCGAGCTGCTCGTGACCGACAAGACGAGCTACGCCGACACCGACGTTCACTGGCGCAAGGCCGAGGCGAAGCACATCGCGCAGCGCGTGCGCGAGCTCGTCGACCTGGGCGAGGCGACTCCGGGCGAGATTGTGCTGCTCTTCGCCGCGGGCACCGACGCGCGCCTCTACGAGGAGGAGCTGCGCTCGCTCGGCCTGCCGACCTTCCGCGCGACCGGCCGCGACTACTACCACCAGCAGCAGGTCGTCGACCTGCTTTCGTACCTGCGCCTCCTGCACAACCGCTACGACGACGAGGCGCTCGTGGCGGTGCTCGCGTCGCCGTTCGTCGGCGTCTCGAACGACGCGCTCGTGCTGCTGCGCCGCGCCGCGCCGAAGCGGCCGCTCTTCGCCGGTCTCGAGAAGGCGTTTCCGGAGGGGCTCTCGGCGCGGGACGGGCGGCTCTTCCAGGCGTTCAAGCAGCGCTACGACCGGCTAGCCGCGCAGGCGCCGACGCTGAGCCTCGAGCGGCTCTGCGAGCAGATCGTGGCCGAGCACGACTACGACCTGGCCGTGCTCGCGCAGTGGGACGGCCGCCGCCGGTACGCGAACCTGCGCAAGCTCGCGCGGCTGGCACGCTCGTACGAGGAGCTGCGCGGTCCGGACGTGCAGGGCTTCGTGCGCTTCGTGGCCGAGCAGGACGCCGTCGGCGCCTCGGAGCTCGAGGCGGTGGCCGAGGAAGAAGGCACCGACGTGATCCGGCTGCTGACGATCCACTCGGCGAAGGGGCTCGAGTTCAAGGTCGTGATCGTCGCGGACGCGGGTCGCGACCGCGCGCGCACCGACGCCGACGAGATCCTCTGCCTCCCGGACGGGCGGCTCGGCTTCCGCGTCGCCGACCCCGAGACCGGCAAGCGGCTGACCACGCCGGAGTACGAGACGGTCAAGGCGGCGGAGCGTGACGCTGAGGAGGCCGAGCGCCGGCGGCTCTACTCCGTCGCGATGACGCGGGCGATCGACCGGCTGATCATCTCCGGGGCAACCTCCCAGGGCGCGGCCGACGCGTGCACGCCGATCGGGTGGGTGCTCGACCGGCTCGAAGCAGCCGAGCTGGAGGAGACGGGGAGCTCGCCGGTCGAGATCGACCGGGACGGAGCAAGGCTGCTTCTACGGGTCGACCGCTACGCGGAGGAGCTGCCGGTTGCGGCCCAGCCGGAGCGGGAGGCGGAGCGGGTCGCCGACGAGGCCGAGTCGCGCCGCCTCTACTACGTGGCGATGACGCGGGCGATCGACCGGCTGATCGTGTCCGGCGCGGTTGACCCGACCTCGACGCGCGATGCCAAAGCTCCGATCCGCTGGATCCTCGATCGCCTCGAAGCCGATCTCGAAGGCGGAGAGCCCGTGGAGCTCGAGCGCGAGGGGGCGCGAGTCCTCCTGCGCGTGGACCGGCGGGACGATGCTGAGCCGGAGCGCGACGAGGGCGCGGTCGCGCAGCTCGAGCTCTTTGCCGCGGTGGAAGGCGCCGTCTCGCGCGAAGCGCCTGAGCTCCCTCCGCTCGCGCCCATTCCGGAGCCGCCGGCCTTCCGCATCCGCCGTCTCTCCTACAGCGCGCTCGCGCTCTTCGGCCGCTGCTCGTACCGGTTCTACGCCGAGCGGATCGCGGGCCTGCGCTCGTCCGCAGCAGTCGCCGCGGCGCCGGGCGCGGAAGGCCTGGCCGCCACGGAGATCGGCGATGCCGTCCACGTCCTCCTCGAGCACGGGGTGGGGGCAGGGGAGACGGCAGAGCCGGTGCTCGCGCGCTATCCCGCTGCGACTCCCGAGGACCTGGAGCGAGTTGACGCGCTCGTCGGCGCGTGGCACGCCTCGCCGCTCGCGCAGGAGCTTCGCGACGGCGCCGAGTCGCAGCCCGAGCTCCCGTTCGCCTTCGAACACGACGGCGTCCTCCTCCACGGCCGCTTCGACGTCTTCCGGCTCGCCGACGGGCGGGCGCTTGTGGTCGACTACAAGACGAACCGGCTCGAGGACCTCACCCCTGAGGAGGCGCTCGAGGACGACTACGCGCTGCAGCGCCTCGTCTATGCGCTCGCCGCCTTCCGTGCCGGTGCGGAGGAAGTCGAGGTCGCCTACGTCTTCCTCGAGCGGCCGGAGGACATCGTCCGGCGCACGTTCGCCCGGGCCGAGGTGCAGGAGCTCGAGGCGGAGCTCTCCGCCGCCATCGCCGCCATCCAGGACGGCGAGTTCCGGCCGACCCCGAGCGAGTTCGCCTGCAGCGGCTGCCCGGCTCTCGACGTCGTCTGCGCAGGGCCGCGACTGCTCGGCGCGGCAGCAGAGCTTTCGACGTCCGCGCCGTAGTGCGCCGCAGCTACGTCCGGGAGGCTCGTCGGCGCGTCGGGCCGAAGAAGGAGCGCGTTCGGCCGGTGATCGAACGCCTAGCGGCCGCACACCCGGACGCGGTGATCGCGCTGCGTTTCCGCACCGACCTCGAGCTCCTGGTCTCGGTGATCCTCTCCGCGCAGACGACCGACGTGACCGTGAACCGCGTCACGGAGCGGCTCTTCCAGAAGTACCGGCGCCCGGAGGATTACCTCGCCGTCCCGCTCGCCGAGCTCGAAGCGGATCTCCGCCCGACGGGCACCTTCAGGCAAAAGGCGAAGAATGTGCGAGGCGCCATGCAGGTACTGCTCGAGGATTACGACGGCGAGGTGCCGACGCGGCTCGACGACCTCGTGCGGCTCCCCGGCGTCGGGCGCAAGACGGCCAACGTCGTCGCCGCGGAGCGAGGCGCGACGCAGGGGATCGTCGTCGACACGCACGTCCGCCGCCTCTCGCAGCGCCTCGGGTTCACGCGCCAGGAGGATCCGGTGAAGATCGAACGCGATCTCATGCGGCTCGTTCCCAGGGAGGACTGGGCACGCTTTCCACACCTCCTCATCTGGCACGGACGACGCGTCTGCATTGCACGGGCGCCGCGCTGCGAGGACTGCGCGATGAACGCACTCTGCCCGTCCAACCGGGTCTGAATTTCTCCGGTCCGCGCGCCACCTGTGGGCAATTGCGCTCTACGGTCGAGCCCATGCGCTCGGTCGACCTCGCTCTCTTCGCGGATGAGCTGGCCGCCCGGGCCGCCACCCTCGCGGCTCGGCTCGAGCGTGCGCGAGGACGCCTACGCCAGGCGGCGATCGAGCGCGAGGCGAGGCGGGC
>DATLPH010000148.1:0-8434 GCA_035535855.1 Gaiellaceae bacterium | reverse complement strand
CGACGTCGGTCCGGGCGTGCTCGGGCTCGTGCTGGGCGCGGCGTCGATCGGCGGCTTGATCGGCTCGCTCGTGACGGGTCGGTTGAGCCGCAGGTTCGGCGTCGGCCCGGTGTTCGTGCTCGGCGCGGTCCTCTTCCCCTTGCCGCTCGTGCTCGTGCCGCTCGCCGGCGGCCCTCGCTGGAGCGTGCTCGCGTGCCTGTTCCTGGCCGAGTTCGGCTCCGGGTTCGGCGTGATGCTGCTCGACATCTCGGCCAACGCGATCACGACCGCGCTCGTGCCGGACCGCCTGCGGGCGCGCGTCTCCGGCGCCTACATGGTCGTGAACTACGGCGTGCGGCCCATCGGGGCGCTCGTCGGAGGCGCGCTCGGCACGTGGATCGGGTTGCGCCCGACGCTCTGGATAGCGACGGTCGGGGCGCTCGCCGGCGTGCTCTGGCTGCTGCCCTCGCCGATCCCGAGGCTGCGCGAGCTCCCGGAGGCCGACGAGTGAGACGTCGCTTGCGATGTCGACTTCAGGCCGGGCGGGCTTTGCCTGTCCGGCCCTCTGAAACGACCGGTCGATGCGCCGATCGTCAGGAGGCTCGCCCATGAGTCGTTCCGAGCTGCTGCGCGATCGTTCGATCGTCGCGCTGCTCGCGGCCGAGGTGATCTCGACCACGGGTGGCCAGATGACCTGGCTCGCGCTGCCCTGGTTCGTGCTCGTCACGACCGGCTCGGCCACCAAGACGACGTTCGTCGTGGCCGCCGAGGTGATCGGGCTGGCGCTGCTCGGCCTCCCGGGCGGGCGCCTGCTCGGCCGGCTCGGCGCGCGCCGGACGATGATGCTCTGCGACGGCGCCCGCGCGCCGCTGATGCTCGTGATCCCGGTCCTGCACTGGACCGGCGGGCTGACGTTCCCGATCTTGCTGGCAGTCGCCTTTGCGCTCGGTGCGTTGACCGCGCCCTACTTCGCGGCCCAGAAGGTGATCGTGCCCGAGCTGATCGGCGAGGACGAGCACCGCGTCGGCGAGGCGAACGCGCTCTTCCAAGCCGCTACGCGGACGACGATGCTCGCCGGCCCGGCGCTCGCGGGGCTGCTGATCGGCGTGATCGGCGTGGCTCCCGTGCTCGTCATCGACGCGGCCACCTACCTGGTCTCGCTCTTGCTCGTCGCAGGATTCGTGCCGCACCGGCCGCCCGCGCCGCAAGCGGACGAGGACCGAGACCTGCGCGCGGGGTTCCGCTTCATCGCCCGCGACCGGTTGCTGCGCGTCTGGTGGCCCGCGTTCGCGTTCGGCGACGCGGCCTGGACGGCGTTCTTCGTCTCGGTGCCCGTGATCGTGCTTGCCCGCTTCGGCCAACACGCCTACCTCGCGGGCATGTTGATCGCCTCCTTCGGCGTGGGCGCCCTGATCGGCAACTGGATCTCGTTCCGCTACCTCACGCGACGCTACGCGGGCCTCGCCGTGATCTCGATGTTCGCGATGGGGCAGGCGCTGCCGCTCTGGTTCCTCTGGCTGCCGCTTCCCGCGCTCGCGCTGTCGGCGCTGATCGTCGTCTCCGGGATCGCAAACGGCATGGTCAACCCGAGCCTGCACACGATCATGACCCTGCGCATTCCGCCGCCGCTGCGGCCCAACGTGCTGACGACGTCGATGGTGGGCTGGGCGGTCGTCAACCCGCTCGGCCTCTTCATCACAGGGCCCGTGCTCGACGCCTTCGGCACGATGCCCGTGCTGATCGGCTTCGCGGCCGTGCAGACGGCGATGATGGCCGTGATCGTGGCCTCGTCCGCTCGCGAGCTCGGGCGGCAACGGCTCGAGCCGGCCACCGCCTAGTCGGGCTCGTTCGCCTTGCCTTTCAGCGCCGTGAAGCCGGCCTGGAGGAAGTCGTTCGCGCCCGCCGCGCCGAGCGACCAGGTCAGCAGACGGCCGACGCGCGGGGCCACGATCTGCGTCGAGGCGAGCCCTGCCGCCGTCCACGTGCCGACGCAGCGGGTGCAGGTGACGAGCTCGCCCAGCGCCTGCTGCATGCCGCCGCCGCGCACGGGCACCTCGTCGTGCGCGTCGGCCTCGCCCTCGACGAACGGCGCGCGCATCGGGGCCGAGACGCGGTCGTGCGCGAGTGTCCGCGCGGCCTTGAAGCTCGCCAGCGCGAGGATCGCGAAGTCGAGCGCTGTCTGGCATTGCGGGTCGCGGTCGAGCAGCCGCCCGAGCGCGCCGGCGGTCGCGAGCAGCCCGGCGAAGGACCCGGCGATCACGGCGTAGGCCTCGTAGGGCGGGCGTTCTTGAGCGGAATCCATGCCGCTAACCTTGTGCGAATGGCGGAGTTCAAAACCTCACAGGCGTACCAGCCGACCGGCGACCAGCCCACCGCGATCGCGGAGCTCTCCGAGGGCCTGCGCTCGGGCGAGCGCTACCAGACGCTGCTCGGCGCGACCGGAACCGGCAAGACCGCCACGATGGCGTGGATCGCCGAAGAGGTCCAGCGCCCGACGCTCCTGATCGCGCACAACAAGACGCTGGCCGCCCAGCTCTGCAACGAGCTGCGGGAGTTCTTCCCCGACAACGCGGTCGAGTACTTCGTCTCCTACTACGACTACTACCAGCCCGAGGCGTACGTCCCGCAGGCCGACCTCTACATCGAGAAGGACTCCTCGCGCAACGACGACATCGACCGGCTGCGCCACGCCGCGACGGCGGCGCTGCTGTCGCGTCGCGACGTGATTATCGTCGCCTCGGTCTCCGCGATCTACGGACTCGGCTCGCCCGAGGAGTACGAGAAGCGCGTCGTGCTGCTGGCCGTCGGCGAGGAGCACGACCGCGACCTCGCGTTGCGGAAGCTCGTCGACATCCAGTACTCGCGCAACGACACGCTCCTCGGCCGCGGCCGCTTCCGGGTGAAGGGCGACGTGGTCGAGGTGCAGCCGGCGCACATGGAGTCGGCGTACCGGATCTCGTTCTTCGGCGACGAGGTGGAGCAGATCACGCACTTCGACCCGCTCACCGGCGAGGTCTACGGCAAGCTCGAGCACCTTGCGCTCTTTCCGGCGACGCAGTACGTCACCTCGAAGCCGTCAATCGAGCGCGCGAGCGAGCAGATCCGGCACGAGCTTGCCGAGCAGGTGAAGCTGTTCGAGTCGCAGGGCAAGATGCTCGAGGCGCACCGCATCCGGCAGCGCACCGAGTACGACCTCGAGATGATGCAGGAGCTCGGCTTCTGCAACGGGATCGAGAACTACTCGCGCCACCTCGACGGCCGGCCTGCGGGATCGGCGCCGCACACGCTGCTCGACTTCTTTCCGTCCGACCTCGTCGTGTTCGTGGACGAGTCGCACCAGACGATCCCGCAGGTGGGCGGCATGTACGAGGGCGACCGCTCGCGCAAGGAGACGCTGGTCGAGCACGGCTTCCGGCTCCCCTCTGCGCTCGACAACCGGCCGCTGCGCTTCGACGAGTTCCTGTCCAAGGTGCCGCAGCTCGTCTTCATGTCGGCGACGCCGTGGCCGTACGAGCTGCGTCACTCGACCCGCATCGCCGAGCAGCTGATCCGCCCGACCGGGATCGTCGACCCCGACGTCGAGCTGCGCGCGACGAAGAACCAGATCGACGACCTGCTCAACGAGATCCGCCGCCGCGAGGAGGTGGGCGAGCGGGTGCTCGTCACGACGCTCACCAAGAAGATGGCCGAGGACCTGACCGACTACCTGCTCGAGTCAGGCGTGAAGGCGCGCTACCTGCACTCCGAGATCGACACGCTCGAGCGGATCCAGATCATCCGCGAGCTGCGCCTCGGCGAGTACGACGTGCTCGTCGGCGTGAATCTCCTGCGCGAGGGCCTCGACCTCCCGGAGGTCTCGCTGGTGGCGATCCTCGATGCGGACAAGGAGGGCTTCCTGCGCGGCCAGACGGCGCTGATCCAGACGATCGGCCGGGCGGCACGCCACATCAACGGCAAGGTGCTGATGTACGCGGACAAGCACACCGAGGCGATCAAGTTCGCGCTCGACGAGACCGACCGCCGCCGCGCCAAGCAGCTCGCCTACAACGAGGAGCACGGGATCACGCCGGAGTCGATCGTCAAGGGCGTCTCCGACATCGCCGAGTTTCTCTCGCTCGAGTCGCCGACGGTGCCCGGCCGGCGCCGCAAGGGGCGCAAGGAGGTCGAGGGCATGGCCCCCGCGGAGCTCGAGAAGCTCGTGATCCAGCTCGAGGAGGAGATGTTCGCCGCGGCCGAGGAGCTTCGCTTCGAGTACGCGGCGAAGCTGCGGGACGAGATCAAGGATCTCCGCCGCGAGCTGCTGGCTGCCGCCGAAACGCCCGCTTAGAATCGTCTCGTGATCGGCGCGATCATCCAGGTGCTCGTGATCGGCTTCGCGATCGGCGCGCTCGCGCGCTGGGCGGTTCCGGGGCCCGACCCGATGACCGTGCCGCTGACGATCCTGCTCGGCGTCTTCGGCTCGTTCATCGGCGGCGGGATCGCCGGTGCGCTGTTCGGCGTCGACCAGGACTCGGGCAGCGTGTTCGCGGTCCTGATCGGCTCGATCCTCACCTCGACGCTGCTGCTCGTCGCCTACCGCCGCTTCGTGCAGAAACGGCCGCTCACGGGGCCCGAGGCGCAGAAGCCGCCGCCGCAGAAGGCGCACGCCGGCACCATCCTCGGCTCGTCGGCGAAGCGGGCGCAGGAGCGGGACGTCACGGATCAGATCCGCAGGCTCGGCGAGCTCCGCGACCAGGGCATGCTCAGCGACGAGGAGTTCGAGTCGAAGAAGGCCGAGCTGCTCGCACGTCTTTGACCCGACGTTTCTTCGCCGCCGCGAGCGGATACTGACCGTCGCATGTGGATCATCGGACTCATCATCGCCGGCATCATCGTCGGCGCTCTAGGCAGGCTCTTTCACCCCGGACGTGATCCGATGGGGCTCCTCGTGACGATCGGGATCGGCATCGCCTCGGTCATCATCGCGGGCCTTCTGATCGGTCACCACGGGTTCTGGACATTCCTCGTGGCCGTGCTCATCGGTGTTGCTCTCGTCGCCCTCGTCGGGCGGCTGATGGCGAACCGCGGCCGCGGCGCGACGGTCTAGGAGGGCTCTGTAGCTAGAGGCCTGCGGCCTCTCGAGAATCGGCGTTGGGCCGTCAGGCCCCACTCGTTGCTGCGCCAGACGTAGGTCTGGACCAGGAGCGCGTCCGGGGTCGCCTCGTAGACGTGCAGGCCCCGTGCCTCGCCACGGCGGTGCGGCCGCGGCTGCCCGAACCCGGGGGCAACCGAGACGGTCACTCCGCGCAGGCCGTTCTGCTCGACCTCGAACTCGTGCCGTTCGCTGACGGCGGCCTGGTGGATGTGCCCGGCGAGGATCAGCTCGGCGCCGGCGTCGACGAGGCCGGCGAGCACCTCGGATCGGCGTGCGACCGGCTTCTTTCGCGACCTCCAAGGGGCGCCGATCAGATGGTGGTGAAGGGCGACGACTCGCAGCGCGCCTTCGTGCGCCTCAGCCAGCCGCTCGGCGACGCCGGCGATCTGGGAGTTGCGGATGCCGCCGGACTGGTGGCGCCAGGGCCGCACCGAGTTGAGGCCGACGACGAACAGCCCCTCGGAGCGGTGCACCGGCTCGACGGTCTCCCACTGGCGCTCGAACTCGGCCCACGGCCTGGTGAAGCGGGCGGGAAACGTGTACGGGATGTCGTGGTTCCCCGGGATCACGAGGAGCGGCTTGCCGAGCCCGCGCAGGAACTCTGCCGCGCGCTCGTGCTCCCGCCGCCGGCCGCGGTGGGTGAGGTCGCCCGTGACGGCGATCAGCTCGGGCGATACGCGCTCGATCAGGGGCTCGAGGCTCTGCTCAACCGCTGTTTCCTCCACGCTTCCCGCGTGCAGATCCGAGATGTGGAGGAGGCGGGTTGGCAACGCCGAAGCAGGCTATACACTCAAATCATGGCCGACGAATCCACCGAGATCTTCGATGACCTCTATCTCGGCCTGCGGGCGGGCGGCGCCTTGCGCAAGCAGCGCCGCGGCGAGCCGCTGACGACCGAGGACGAGGAGGCACTGGGCCGCTGGGCGCGGCTCTCCTCGTGGCGCAAGGCTGTCGCGATCGGCGCCTTCTCGGTCGGGACGTTCGGCCTCGGCTTCACCCTCGGCGGCCTGATCTTCGGCCGCTGGCGCAAGGCTTAGCCCCCGGATTCTTTGGCGAACAGGACGGCCGGGACGTCTTCCTTGGCCGGGTCCTTGTCGCGCACGATCACGTCCAGGAGCGTCACCAGCACGGCCACGAGCGGCGTCGCCAGCAGCACGTAGAAGCCGCCGAAGAGCAGGCCGACGCAGGCCACCGAGACGAGCACGAGCATCGGCGAGAGGCCGGTGACGTGCCCCATCACGCGCGGGATCACGACGTAGTCCTCGATCTGGCGCACGACCAGCACCGCGATCCCCGCCGCGAGCGCGACGTGCCACGAAACGGTCAACCCGACTCCCACCGCGACCGCACCGGCCGCGAGCGGGCCGATCACCGGCACGATCTCGACGATCCCGGCGAAGATGCCCAGCAACAGCCAGAACGGCACACCGATCGCCCAGAACGCCAGTGAGAGCACCGTCGCAACGAACGCGATCAGGAGCAGCTGGCCGCGGACGAACGCGCCCAGCTTCGCGTCGATCAACTCCCACGTGTCGTGGACGGTCTTGCGGTGTTTGCGCGCCATCATCGAGCCGATGAAGGCGATCGTCCGTTCCCGCTCGAAGATCCAGTAGGCGGCGGTGGCGAAGACGAAGAAGATGCCGACCACGATCTCGAGTGCCGTCGTGCCGATGGTCACCGCGCCGTGGACGACGCCTCCGGCAGAGGGGACCTTGTCGAGTCGCTTCTGCAGCCCGACGAAGAACTGGTGCTTGATCCCGGTCGAGTGCTTCGCCTTCTGGTTCAGCTCCTGCTGTGAGGTGGGGACGCCGCCGATCGCCTGGTCGACCTGGTCGACCGCGCGCGGCACGACGAGCCAGAGCACGAGCGCCAGGGCGGCCAGCACCGCTAGGTAGTGCAGCGCGACCCCGATTGGGCGCGGCACCTTGTGCTCGGCTAGGCGGTCGACGCCGGGGCGCATCGCCGACGCAACGATCAGCCCGAGGAAGACCAGCGCGAGGATGATCTTCACCTTCCAGAGCGCGAGGACGAAGACGATCACTGCCACCGCGACGAGCGTCGTCACGAACGCGCGTCTTGCTGTCTCTGCCATCGTGGCGTCGTTTTGGCCGCGTTGCGATCGCAGCAAACGCGCCCCGCAGGAGAGACCGGGCGAGTGACGAAGCGGAGCAGGGCGATGCTCCCGCGCGACGAGCAGGTCTGCTTCGACGTGCGCCGCCACGGCGTCTCACTCGCGCGCCCGCTCGCCCAGGCGGCCGTGCTCACGCTCTCGGGCGGGGTGCTCCTTGCGCAGCCCTGGCCGCTGCAGCTTCCCGGCGCGGCACTGGTCGTGCTCGCTGCGCTCGTCTGCCTGCGTGCTGTGTGGCTCTGGGAGCGCACGCACCTCGTGGTCACCACCGACAAGGTCTGCCTCGTGGACGGAACGCTGCGGCGCCGGCGCGCGACGGTACGACTGCGCGCGGTCGAGAACCTCGAGCTCGAGCAGAGCCTCCCGGGCAGGCTGCTCGGGTACGGCACCCTGGTCGCCGGGCCGCTCGAGATCGAGCACGTGCCCCAGCCGCGCGCCGTCTATCGCCTCGTCGAGCGGCTCGCGGGTTGATGGCGGAGACGCCTCCGGTCGAAGTGCGGGGGCTGACGAAGCGCTACGGCTCCACGACCGCCGTCGACGATCTCACCTTCTCGATCCCTGCCGGCCGGATCACCGGCTTCCTCGGGCCGAACGGCGCGGGCAAGTCGACGACCTTGCGGGCGCTGCTCGGCCTCATCCACCCGACCGCGGGGGAGGCGCGAGTCGAGGGCGCGCTCTACACGCAGTTACAGGACCCGCTCGGGACGGTTGGCGCGGTGCTGGAGTCGGACAGCTTCCATCCCGGACGCTCGGGACGGAACCACCTGCGCATCCTCGCCGCCGCGGCCGGTCTCTCGACGGCCCGCGTGGACGAAGTGCTCGCGACGGTCGAGCTCACAGGCGCCGCGCGCCGCCGCGTCGGCGGGTACTCGCTCGGCATGCGCCAGCGGCTCAGCGTCGCGGGCGCCCTGCTGGGACAACCGCAGCTGCTGATCCTCGACGAGCCGGCAAACGGGCTCGACCCGGAGGGGATCCGCTGGTTGCGTGACTTCCTCCGCTCCTTCGCCGCCGACGGTGGCACGGTCCTGATCTCCAGCCACGTCCTGCCCGAAGTCGCCCAGATCGTGGACGAGGTCGTGATCATCCATCGTGGCCGCCTCGTGGCGCAGGAGCCGCTCGAGGCCCTGACGACACGGTCGGCCGGCGGCACGGTCGTGCGGAGCCCCGCTGCAGAGCGGCTTCGCGAGGCGCTC
>DATLPH010000147.1:0-2464 GCA_035535855.1 Gaiellaceae bacterium | reverse complement strand
GGATTCCTTGTGCTTGCGCCGGGTGCGCTTGCCGAGCGTCGGCACGCCCCACGGCGTGACCGGGTGGCGCCCGCCCTTCGACTTGCCCTCGCCGCCGCCGTGCGGGTGGTCGACAGGGTTCATCGCCGAGCCGCGCACCGTAGGCCGCTTGCCCATCCAACGGCTGCGTCCCGCCTTGCCGCCGGTGACGTTCTCGTGGTCGACGTTGCCGACCTGACCGACCGTCGCGCGGCACGCAAGGGAGACCCTGCGCAGCTCGCCCGATGGTAGCCGAAGCACGCCCTGCCCCTCGTCCTTCGCCACGAGCTGGATCCCGGAGCCGGCGGAGCGCGCCATCTGGCCGCCGCGGCCGGGCTTCAGCTCGACGTTGTGCACGAGCGTGCCGGTCGGGATGTTCAGCAGCGGCAGCGCGTTGCCGGGCTTGATGTCGGCGCCGGGCCCGGACTCGACGGTGGCGCCTACCTGCAGCCGCGCGGGCGCGAGGATGTAGGCCTTCGCGCCGTCGGCGTAGTGCAGGAGCGCGATCCGCGCCGAGCGGTTCGGGTCGTATTCGATGGCGGCCACCTTCGCCGGCACGCCGTCCTTGAGGCGCTTGAAGTCGATCTTGCGGTAGCGGCGCTTGTGCCCGCCGCCCTGGTGGCGCCGCGTGATCCGGCCGTAGGAGTTCCGGCCGCCGGACTTCTTGATCGGCTCGACGAGGCTCTTCTCGGGCTCGGTCTTCGTGATCTCGTCGAAGGTCGAGACCGACATGAAGCGCCGGCCGGGGCTCGTCGGCTTGTACTTGCGGACCGGCACTACGCCTGAGCCCCCTCGAAGATCTCGATCGACTGGCCCTCGCGCAGCTGCACGATCGCCTTCTTCCAGCCGGGCTTCGTGCCGCGGATCATCCCGCGGCGCTTCGGCTTCGACCGCACCTGGACGATGTTGACGGCCTGCACGCGCACCTCGAAGAGCTCCTCGACTGCCTGTCGGATCTGCGTCTTGTGCGCGTCGGGATGGACGCGGAAGGCGTACTTGCGCTGCTCGATCAGCTCGTAGCTCTTCTCGGAGACCACGGGCGCGAGCAGGACCTGATTCGGGTGGAGGCTCATGACGCCCTGCCCTGGACGTGCTCGAGGGCGGGCTCGCTGACGAGAAGCGCGCGCGCCCAGACGACCTGCTGCACCTCGAGCTCGGCCGGAACGGTGATCCGGACCCGGTCGAGGTTGCGGAAGGACTTGATGAGCGCCTCCTCCTCGGGCTGCGCGACGATCAGCAGCGGGAACTCCTTGCCCCAGGAGCCGACCAGCTCGAGCGCAGCCTTCGTCGAAGGGGCGTCGAACGCTGCGGGGTCGAGCACGCCGATCGTGCCGCCCTGCGCGTGCGCCGAGAGCGCGCTGCGCAGCGCCGCCTTGCGCGCCTTGCGGTTGACCTTGCCGACGAAGTTGCGATCGTTCGGCGGGAACGCCATGCCGCCGCCGGTCCAGTGCGGCGCGCGGGTCGAGCCGGCGCGGGCGCGGCCGGTGCCCTTCTGGCGCCACGGCTTCGAGCGGCCGCCTGCGACGAGGCCGCGGCTCTTGCCGCGACGCGTCGCCGAGCGGGCCTCGTTCTGCTCCGCGCGCACGGTCTCGTGGACCAGATGCGGCTTGACCTCGGCGCCGAAGACGCTCTCCTCGAGGGAAAGGCTCTTCGACGAGCCGATCACGGGTGCCTTAGGCGCGGCCACGGCCGGTGTCCTCCCTGACCTCGACGTAGCCGTTCTTCGGCCCGGGCACGGCGCCCTTGACCATCAGCAGGTTCCGCTCGGTGTCGATCTCGTGCACCGTCAGGCCCACCTGGGTCACGCGCTTGCCGCCCATGCGGCCCGCCATCTTCATCCCCTTGAACACGCGCGAGGGCGTGGCGGAGGCGCCGATCGAGCCGGGCTTGCGGACGTTGTGCGAGCCGTGCGAGACGGGGCCGCGCGAGAAGTTGTGCCGCTTGATCGTGCCCGCGAAGCCCTTGCCGATCCCGATCCCGGAGACCTTGATGCGGTCGCCAGGCTCGAAGGTCTCGACGGTCACGGGCTCGCCGACGGTGAGCTCGGTCGTGCCGCGGAACTCGACGAGCTTGCGGTGCGGCCCGGCCTGGCCGAGCTGCCCCAGCCTGGGCTTCGTCACCTTCCGCTCGGCGACCTGGTCGAACGCGAGCTGGACGGCCTCGTAGCCGTCCGAGTCGACCGTCTTCACGCGGACGATCGGGCACGGGCCGGCCTCGATCACGGTCACCGGTGTGACCTCGCCCGTCTCCGGGTCGAAGAGCTGGGTCATGCCGAGCTTCTTGCCGACGATGCCTTTCACAGCTTGATCTCGATGTCGACGCCGGCCGGCAGGTCGAGCCGCATCAGCGAGTCGACCGTCTTCGGCGTGGGCGAGTGGATGTCGATCAGGCGCTTGTGCGTGCGCACCTCGAAGTGCTCCCGCGAGTCCTTGTCCTTGAACGGGCT
>DATLPH010000146.1:0-11323 GCA_035535855.1 Gaiellaceae bacterium | reverse complement strand
GCGGGCTGTGGTGGCGGTGGCGGCGGCTCGGCCTCCGGCAAGGACATCGTCCAGGCCGCCGAGAAGACTGCCGCAGCCGGGAGCCTCGAAGCGAACTTCACGATCGCCGGCCAGGGGCTCAAGGGCACGGGCAGCGGGGTCTTCAACACGGGCACGGACCATGCCGGCCAGCTGAGCATGAAGGTGACCGCGAGCGGCCGGGAGATCCCGGTCGACACCGTCGTCATCGGCGACGTCTTCTACATGCGCTCGCCCGTCTTTCGGCAGGCGACCCAGGGCAACAAGGAATGGATCAAGCTCGACCTCGGCAAGCTGGCCAAGCAGCGCGGGCTCGACCTGAGCAGCCTGCTGAACGCGAGCCCGACGCCCACGAACGCGCTGGCCTACCTCGAGGGTGTGGGCGGCGACGTCGAGAAGCTCGGCACCGAGAAGGTCGACGGAGTCGAGACGACGCACTACAAGGTGAACACCGACCTCGGGCGGGCGGCGGAGAAGGCGAAGGGCAGCACCCGCGCGGCGCTCCGGCGCGTGATCTCACAGAGCAAGCTCAAGACGCTGCCGCTCGACGTGTGGGTCGACGCGAACGGCTACATTCGCAAGGTGAGCTACGCAGAGCACGCAGGGCGGCAGCAGGCCGCGAACGTGACCATCGAGCTGCACGACTTCGGCTCGCCCGTGTCGGTCAAGCCGCCGCCTTCGGACTCGGTTGTCGACCTGATGAAGACATTGCGGCCCCAGTCCTAGATGGACGTCGCGCTCAAGATCTGGCGGTACGACCCGGTCAGCGGGGACAAGGTGCTGCGCGAGTACGAGGTGGATGCGCCAGAGTGGGCGTGCCTGCTCGACGTGCTCGACCTGATCAAGGACAAGCACGACGGGACGCTCGCCTACCGCAAGAGCTGCCGCATGATGATCTGCGGCTCCTGCGGGATGCGGATGGACGGACGCGCGATCCTCGCGTGCAAGGAGCGCATGAAGCCGATTGTCGAAGCCGGCCACGTGCCGGTGATCTCGCCGATGGGGAACATGCCCGTGCTGAAGGACCTCGTGGTGGACATGGCGCCCTTCTGGGGGAAGATCCGCGCCGTCAAGCCCTGGCTCGACCCCGGCTACGACGAGGTCGCCGAGAAGGAGCGCATCGTCTCGCAGCAGCGGATGAACGCGATCCACAAGGAGTCGCTCTGCATCATGTGCGGCTGCTGCGTCTCCGAGTGCAACTCGATGGAGTCCGATCCCGAGTTCCTGGGGCCGGCGGCGCTCGCGAAGGGGTTCCGCTTCGTCGGCGACGTGCGTGACCAGGCGGACGTCGCGCGGCTGAACGACTACAACGAGGAGCACGGGATCTGGGACTGCACGCGGTGCTACTTCTGCAACGAGCGCTGTCCCAAGGGCGTCGACCCGCGGGATGCGATCGCCAAGCTCGGCGCCGAGTCGATCAAGCAGAAGGTCGACCACGACATGGGCGCCAAGCACGCGAAGTGGTTCGTGAAGTCCGCGGAGACGACCGGCTGGCTGCGCGAGACCGAACTCGTGCCGAAGACCCAGGGCGTGGTCGAGGCCGTGAAGCAGGTCGGCTTCGCCCTCAACCTGGCGAAGCACGGCAAGGTGCCGCCGCCGTTCCCGCCGCACGTCGCCAAGGACGTGAAGGAAGCGCGCGCGCTGCACGACCTCGTCCGCGAGCAGGGGCGCGACGGCGCGGCGGGGATCATCCAGGGCGAGAAGGCGCTCGCACGCATCGAGCACGTTCTGGACGAGGATCCCGACCGCGGGCCCGCGAGCCGGGTCGCACCCGAGCAGGCCGGCGGCAAGAGCGGTGGCGACTGACGTGAGGAAGGTCGCGTACTACAAGGGCTGCCTCGCCTCGCTCTCGGCGAAGGAGCTCGACATCTCGACGCAGGCGCTCGCGCCCAAGCTCGGCCTGGAGCTCGACGAGCTCGAGTCGGTCACGTGTTGCGGCGCTGGCGACATCCACGAGGCGGAGCCCGACTACTACCTCCACCTGAACGCGCGCATCCTCGCGTATGCGGAAGAGACCGGCGCCGACACGCTGATGACGATCTGCAACGTCTGCACGCTGAACCTGCGGCAGGCGAACTGGCAGCTGCAGAACGACGACGAGCTGCGCGCGCGGGTGAGCACGAACCTCGAGACCGTCGGGGCACCGCCCTACAACGGCACCGTCGAGGTCAAGCACCTGCTCTGGCTGATCGCCGAGGGCGACGGTTTCGAGCGGCTGAAGGAGGTCGCGCACAAGGGGCTCAAAGGGCTGAAGGTCGCGCCCTTCTACGGCTGCCAGATCCTGCGGCCCTCGAAGATCCTCGGCTTCGAGGACCCGGACCGTCCATGGTCGCTCGAAGCGATCATCGAGGCTTGCGGCGGCGAGCCGATCGACTACCCGGCGAAGATCAAGTGCTGCGGCTTCCCGATCATCCAGGCGCGCGAGGACACCGCGCTCGGCGAGCTGATCCAGCCGATCGAGCAGGCGACCGAGGCGGGCGCCGACGCGATCGTGACGCCGTGCCCGCTCTGCCACCTCTCGCTCGACGCCTGGCAATCGAAGCTGAAGAAGGCCACGGGCAAGGACTACGCAATGCCGATCCTGCACCTCTCACAGCTGATCGGAGTCGCTGCCGGCCTGGAGGAATCGGAGCTCAAGTTCAAGCGCCACGTGGTCTCCGTCGAGCCGCTCGTCGAGAAGCTCGAGGCGTAACTTGAAGATCACGCGGCTCGGAGGCGCCGCGGCGGCGGCCGGGCTCGCGTGGGGTCACTTCGAAGCCGGCTGGGTGCGACTCGAGACGCTGCGCTGCCCGCTGCCGGGACTGCCGCCCGAGCTCGACGGCTTACGCATCGCGCACCTCTCCGACCTGCACCTCGGCTTTCCCTCGCGGGGAACCGCGGCGGTCGAGCGCGCGGTCGACTGGGTCGAGCAGCGGCAGCCCGACCTGACGCTGATCAGCGGCGACTTGCTCTCGCGCCGGAGCGGGGAGCCCCGGCTGCGGGAGCTGCTCGCGCGGCTGCCCCACTGCGTCGCCGTCCTCGGCAACCACGACTTCGCGCTCACCCGCGACCCGTTCTCGCACCCGGCCGACGTCGTCGACCTCGCGCCGGCGATCCTGCTGACCGACGACTCCCACACGGTCGAGCTGCGCGGCAAGCGGGTCCAGGTCGTCGGCGTCGACCCGCGCTCGTACCGGCGGCGCCGGTCGCGGCCCGAGCAGCTCGCCGACCCGGAGGCCGACCTGCGCATCCTGCTCTGCCACTACCCCGAGGTGATCGACCGCATCCCGGCGGGCACCTTCGACCTCGTTCTCTCCGGGCACCTGCACGCCGGACAGATCTGCCTGCCCTGGCCGGGAGGACGCCTGCGGCTCGCGCACATCCGCTGGACCTACATTCGCGGCCGCTACCGACGGCCGACCGGCACTCTGCACCTCTCCGCGGGTCTCGGCACCACGTTTGTGCCCTTCCGCTTCCTCGCGCGGCCCGAGGCGACCGAGCTCGTCCTAGAATCGGCCTGATGGAAGGCCACGCCAGCGTCGCGGCCGACGTGCTCGCCAGCTACGCCGCCGACGCGGCCAGGGAGGCCGAGGGGGTGGCGGGGCTCGTCGAAGGCCGCCTTCCCCGGCAGGGCGCCGTGCGCGTGAGCGAGGAGGAGGGCCGCGTGTCGGTCGAGCTTCACCTGGAGCTCGCCTGGGGCGCCTCGGCTCCGGAGGTCGGCGCCGACGTGCAGCGCCGTGTGGCCGACTACCTCGAGCGCATGGCGGGCGCACGCCCGCTCGCGGTTGACGTCGTCGTGGGCGCGATCGGCGCTCCGTGAGCATCCGCATCACGGGCCTCACCGGCGCCACTCTCGAGCACGCGCCCACGGTCTGCCACAACTGCGTCTGGTGGCAGTCCCGCACCGGAGGTCGTGCGGTCGACAAGGGCCGGTGGATCGAGAAGGCCGAGACCGAGTTCGGCGCCTGGGGGACGATCTACTACGACGACGACGGGCGGGCGCTCGGCTCGATGCAATACGGAGCGGCCCGACTCTTCCCCCGCGGCGAGGAGCTCCCGGCAGGCCCGCCCTCCGACGACGCCGTGCTCGTGACGTGCGCCTACCTGATCGACCGCACGAGCCCGTGGGTGCTGCAGTCGCTCTTCCTGGCCGCGATCGGCGAGGCCAAGGACAAGGGCGCGGCTGCGCTCGAGGCCTTCGCGTACCGCTACCCGGAGGGCGAGTCCGACTACGAGCGCTTCCTCGTCCATCGCACGGTCTTCCCGCACGACTTCCTCGTCGACTTCGGCTTCCGCACCGTGCGTGCTTCGGGTCAGGTCGAGCTCGCCCGCTTGGAGCTGGGCGGCCTGGTGCCGGTGCTGGAGGGGAAGCGCGCGAAGGTGCTGCGGGCGCTGAAAGAAGCGTTCCTGCCCGAGCCGGTTCCGGCTCCGCGCCGTCCCTAGCGCTGCGGGTACGCCGTCGCCCAGGCGGCGCGAAGGGCCGACTGGGTCGTCACGAGCAGGCGCACGTCGCGCCCGCCCAGTGCCAGCCTGAGGCTCGGCAGCAGGCTCTCGTCCGTCGGGTCGGCGACGGCCACGGAGACGCTGTCGTCCGGGTGGAGGCGGATCGGGATCGCGTGCAGCTCCTCGGCGCTCGCCCACGGCAGCAGCTCCACTGCGCGGTAGTCGACCGAGGTGATGCCGATGTCGATGAACTCGACGTTCGCCTGCTCTGCGAGCACGCGGGCGATGTCGTCCTCGAAGCAGAAGCGCAGCCGTACGAGCGCCTCGCCCAGCATCTCGCCCTGTTCCCGCTCTTCGAGCGCGCGGTCGAGCTCCTCGTTCTTGACGAGACCCTTGCGCAGGAGGAGAGCGCCCAGGTGCGAGCGGGGCTCGTTCTCGAAGAAGCTGTGGTCCAGGCGTGCAGGCCGCATCTCACGGCACGTATCGGGAATTACAGCCTCCCGCTTGAGGGTTTCGAGCGGAATCCGGCCTATTCAGGCCGCGACGGCGCGCTGCGACAGGACGAGCTCGGCGATCTGGATCCCGTTCAGCGCTGCGCCCTTGCGCAGGTTGTCGCACGCGACGAAGAGCGACAGGCCGTTCTCGGCGGCCGGATCGCGGCGGATGCGGCCGACGAGGGCCTCGTCGCCGCCCGCGGCGAGGCCGGGGGTCGGGAAGTCCTCGACGCGCACAGAGGCCGCGCGGCCGAGTAGCTCACGCGCGCGGGTCGGATCGAGCGGCTCCGCGGTCTCGATCCAGACGGACTCGGCGTGACCCACCGGGACCGGCACTCGCACGCAGGTCGCGCTGAGGGGCAGCTCAGGCAGCTCGAGGATCTTGCGCGTTTCCTCGCGGAGCTTCGACTCCTCCTCGAACTCCTCGCCGTCGAAGTCCCAGTCCATCGCCAGGTCGTGCTGGGCCTGCGGCTCGTCGAGGAGCCGCTGTAGCCGCTGCGCGCCCGCGCCGGAGGCGGACTGGTAGGTCGCGACGCGCACCGCGCGCAGGCCGGCCGCCTCGTGCAGAGGCTTCAGCACGAGCGCGAGTGGGATCGCACAGCAGTTCGGGTTGGCGATCACGCCTTCGTGCTCCAGCGCGCGTTCGCCGTTCACCTCCGGCACCACCAGCGGCACGCCGTCCTCCAGGCGGAAGGCCGCCGACTTGTCGACGCAGATCGCTCCGCCGCGCACGGCGTGGGGGACGAGCTCGCGGCTGGCCTTGGCGCCGACGGAGAAGAGGCAGAGGTCGAGCCCGCCGAGCGAGTCAGGGGTCGCTTCCTCGACCACGCGGCCGACCAGCTCGGTTCCCGCCGAGCGCGCCGAGGCGAACAGGTGCACATCATCGAAGCCACGTTCCGCCAGCAGCTGGACGACGACGCGGCCGACCGCGCCCGTCGCGCCCACGATTCCGATCCTAGGCATGCTGGCGCTCGGCCTCCGGGGCGTCGAGCTCGAACGCGCGGTGAAGCGCGACGACCGCGGTCTCGACCTCGTCGCTCCGCACGTGGCAGGCGATCTTGATCGGCGAGGTCGTCACGACCTCCGGCTCGATGCCCGCGTCCGCGAGGGTCTGGAAGGCTTTCGCAGCGACACCGGGATGGCTCTTCATGCCAGCGCCGATCACGCTGACCTTGCCGAGGTCGTCGCGGGCACTCCACTCGACGCTCAGCCCGTCGAGCACCTCGGTCGCGGCGTCGCGGTCGTCGGCGGGAGCGGAGAACACGATCTCGGGGCTGGTCTGGACGATCGTGTCCACGTTCACGCCCGCCTCGGCCAGTGCGGCGAAGAGGCGCGACGGCGTCGTGCCCTGGACGCGGTAGAGGGTCTCCTCGCGCGTGTGCGTGACCCCGGAGATGAGCGCCTTCTCGAGCATGCGATCGTCCTCCTCCCGAACCCAGGTGCCGTCCTCCGGAGAGAACGTGGAGCGCACGTGCAGCTTGACGTTGTGGTTGCGCGCGACCTCGACCGAGCGTACCTGGAGCACCTTCGCGCCCGAGGCGGCGAGCTCGAGCATCTCCTCGAAGCTGACCGCGTGGAGCTTGCGGGCCTCGGGGACGAGCCGCGGGTCGGCGGTGAAGACTCCTTCGACGTCGGTGTAGATCTCGCAGACCTCCGCGCCGAGCGCGGCGGCGAGCGCGACGGCGGTCGTGTCGGAGCCGCCGCGGCCGAGGGTCGTGATGTCGAAGTCGGTCGAGACGCCCTGGAAGCCGGCGACGAGCACGATCCGGTCCTGGTCGAGCGCCTCGTGGATGCGGCGCGCCCGCACGTCGACGATCTTGGCGCGGCCGTGAACGGTGTCTGTGACGATCCCGGCCTGCGAGCCCGTCAGCGAGATCGCCTCGGCGCCGAGATCGTGGATCGCCATCGCCGCCAGCGCGCACGAGATCCGTTCGCCGACCGAGATCAGCATGTCGAGCTCGCGCGGCTTCGGGCGCGGCGAGACTTCGTAGGCCAGGCGGACGAGATCGTCGGTCGAGTCGCCCATCGCCGAGAGGACGGCGACGACCCGGTTCCCGGCCGCGCGTGCCGCGACCAGCCGCTGCGCGACGTCCTTGATCTTCGCCGGGTCGGCGACCGAGGTGCCGCCGAACTTCATCACGAGGGTGCCGACGCGCGGCTCGGCGCCCGCAACGGCCGGAATCGCCTCGAATTCGGTGGTTGTCACGGCTGGAAGTGTAGGGAAGGGCCTGTTCGGCCCTACATTTCGCGCCGGCCGGAGAGCGCCCTGCCGAGGGTGACCTCGTCGGCGTACTCGAGGTCGGCGCCGACGGGAAGCCCGCTTGCCAGCCGCGTCACGCGCACGCGCCCACGCAGCCGGTCGGCCAGGAACGCGGCCGTGGCCTCGCCCGTCATGTTCGGATTGGTGGCGAGGACGACCTCCTGGACGCCGTTTCGCTCGACCCGGCCCATGAGCTCGTCGATGCGCAGGTGCTCCGGCTCGACGCCGTCGAGCGGCGAGAGCGAGCCGCCGAGCACGTGGTAGAGGCCGCGGTACTCGTGCGTGCGCTCGACCGAGATCAGGTCGGCCGGCTGCTCGACGACGCAGACGATCGTGTGGTCGCGACGCGTGTCACGACAGATGTCGCAGGTCTCCTCCTCGGTCAGGTTCCCGCACTCGCGGCAGAAGCGGACGCGCTCCTTGACCTCCTCGAGCGCGCGGGCAAGCGCGAGGGCTTCGTCCTTCGACACGCTCAGCAGATGGAACGCGAGCCGCTGCGCGGTGCGCTGACCCACGCTCGGCAGGCGGGTCAGCTGGGCGACGAGATTCTCGACGGCGGGGCTGAACACCCCACCATTCTGCCTTGGCTACCTGTCGCCGACGCCGGCGTTCTCCGCCAGGCGGCCCAGCGCGACCTCGAGCAGCGACGCCGCGACCTCCGGATGCGAGGCGACCAGCTCGCGGAAGCTCGCGCGATCGAGCGCGAGGCAGCGCAGCGGCGTCTTCGCCCACACGCGCGCGGTGCGGGTCGAGTCGGGCTTCATCAGCGCGAGCTCGCCGAAGAACTGGCCGGGGCCGAGCTCGACGTGATCGCGCTTCGTCTCGACGACCGCGGTGCCTTCGGCGATGAAGAACATCCCCGTGCCGGCCGTGCCCGGCTGAACGAGTACCTGGTCGGAGGGGATCTCGACCTCGGTCGCGGCCTCGGCGATGCATTCGAGCTCGGTGTCGCCGAGGTCGGCGAAGAGCGGCACGCGCCGGAGCGCCTCGATCCGCGCGTCCACTAGAGACCGGGCAGGCCGAGGCCCTTGAGGTCGCTCATCGCGGGCCCGAGCTTGGACTCGATCAGGCTCTGCGCCGAGCGCAGGGCCTCGTTCACGGCGGCCAGGATCATGTCGGCGAGCAGCTCCGGGTCGTCCGGGTCGATCGCCTTCGGGTCGATCTTGATCTCCGTGATCTCGCCGTTGCCCGTGGCGGTGACCGTGACCATCCCGCCGCCGGCGGTTGCCTGGACGGTCTCGGTCTTCAGCTCTTCCTGGGCCTGCTGCATCTGGGTCTGCATCTGCTGGACCTGCTCCATCATCTTTCCGAAGTCCATGCTCATTGGTCATCCACCTCGCGCGCGTCGAAGGTTCCCTTCATCAGCTCGATGATCTCTTCCTCGCTCGCGGGCTGCTCTTCCTCAGTCGGGAGCTCACCGCCGTTCTCGTCGACCTCGAAGGCGAGGTCGAGGTGGCGGCCGGTGATCTCGTAGAGCGCCTCAGCGAGCAGGGTTGCGTTCTTCGGCTCCTCGGCGAGCTGGCGGTGGAACGACGCCGCGCGTGGGAACTCGACGGTCAGCGTGTCGCCTGCGAGGCCCTTCGGGTGCGCCTCGCGCAGCACCGATGCGGTCGGGATCGACTTCTCCTCGACGGCCGGCAGGATCGTCCGCTGCCAGGCCTCCTGCAGCTGCTCGAGCTCGAGCGACGGCGCGTGGGCGGGCTCGCCGGGCGGCGGCTCCTCGGCCGGACGTGCCTCTTCGGGACCGGGCCTAGGGACTGTCCCCGGGGCGTGGCCGGAAGGGACACCGCGCTCCAGCAGCTCCAGCCGGTGCGCCGTCGACTCGCGGGAGAGATCGGCCGCGGGACGCGTCACCTTCACGAGCGCGAGCTCGAGCGGCAGGCGCGGGTCGCCGCCCTGGCGCATGTCGTCCACCGCCAATGCCAGCAGGTCGCAGAGCCGCAGCACGGTCGCCTCGCCGATCTGGTTCGCCTGCTCCCGCAGCCGCTCGCGCGTCTCCTCGGTCACGGGCAGCGAGTCGGGCACCTCGCCCATGTGCTGGACGAGCAGCAGGTGGCGCAGGTGCTCGAGCAGGTCGGTCACGAGCCGCCCGAGATCCTGTCCCTGCTCGGAGAGCTCCTCGATGAACGTGAGCGCGCCGGAGGTGTCGCGGTCGACGACGAGGTCGCAGAGCCGGAAGAGCGCTTCCTCTTCGACGGCGCCGAGGAGCTGGAGCACCGACTGCACGGTGACCTGCTTCTCCGTCGCGGCTGCGAGCTGGTCGAGCGTCGAAACCGCGTCGCGGTAGGCGCCGCGGGCTGCGCGAGCGATCAGCGACAGCGCCGCGTCAGGTGCCTCGATCCCCTCGCCGTCGGCCACGCGCCGAAGTACCTGGACGAGCTCGGGCAGCCGCGGCCGCGCGAAGGCGAAGGTCTGGCAACGCGACCGAACCGTCGGCAGCATTTTCCCGAGGTCGGTCGTGCAGAAGACGAAGACGAGGTGGGGCGGAGGCTCCTCGATCAGCTTCAGCAGCGCGTTGAAGGCCGCGTCGGTGAGCTGGTGTGCCTCGTCGAGGATGTAGACCTTGTAGTCCCCCTCGACCGGCTGCAGCACGACTCGCTCCCGGATCTCGCGGATGTCGTCGATCCCCCGCTGCGAAGCGGCGTCCATCTCGATCACATCGAGCGAGGTGCCGTCGGCGATCGCACGACACGCGTGGCACGTCTTGTCCGGGGTCGGCGTCGGCCCGTGCTCGCAGTTCAGCGCCTTGGCGAGGATGCGCGCCAGCGACGTCTTGCCGGTCCCGCGCGGGCCCGCGAAGAGGTAGGCCTGCCGGATCTGCCCGTGCGCGAGCGCGTTCTTGAGCGTGCGCGTGACCGCTTCCTGCCCGACGACCTCGTCGAAGTCTTGCGGGCGGTACTTGCGGTACAAGGCGGCCACGCGACGACTCTACCGAACCCCGGGCCGGGCACACCGCGCGCCTGGAAGGCATCACTTAGCGCTGCTTCCTTCCGGATCTGACGCGGTTCGCAAGCTTCCACCGCACGGGGCCCGGCCCGAGGCCGGCGATGGTAGCAGCGGCTATCCTGCGCCCCGAAAGGGCGTGTAGCTCAGCGGGAGAGCGCCCGCTTCACACGCGGGAGGTCCCTGGTTCAATCCCAGGCACGCCCATAGAAAAAACCCGCCGCAAAGGGTGGGTTTTCTCGTGGAGCGGAGTTGCGCTCCGTGCAGCGTGCTCGGCTTTGGAACCGATTTTGGAACCGACTAGCCGCTCATCGCCTCCCGGACGCGCTCGTCGGCCTGGGCGCCGTTAAAGCGCTGGATGTAGATCTCAGGTTTTCTTGTGCCCCATCGCGCCGGCGATCTGCTTCGCGCTGAGCCCGCGCGAAGCGAGGCGCGAGCCGTAGGCGTGGCGGAGCTTGAACATGGCCGCTCCTAAGCCCTTTTTTGTTCTCGTCCCAAGACGATCCCATAGACCAGGTGGTCTCCCGCCAGAGCCAACCGTTCCGAGACGGTCCGATCCCTGGCGGCGATTCCGAGGCCCGGGGCGATCGCCGTCTCGAAGGCGGCCAGAATCGCGAGGCCGTAGGCGGGGCCCGTCCAACGTCGCCCGCGAAGTGATGCGGGAAAGATACGAAACCCTATTCCACCCACAGCGCCGACTCCCCAGTGACAGAGCTCGATCACGGTCTCGGGGTGCTCGGGTGCGAGTCGCGCGACGAGCCTGGGAATGCCCTCTGTGGCGACGCGCTCCGGAGGAGGCTTGCGAACCAGCCCGAGATCCGTCGTCACCCGGCGCACGCCCGTCATGGCCATGGCGCCGAGAACCCCGCGCGCGGCCGATCGCAGCAGCTCGCTCATGACGTAAGGGGAAACGATGGGATTCACCTACGCATATTGATCGACCCGCACATTAATTCCGGGATGGGTTGCGGCCCAGGCGCGAATCCTCGCTTTGAGGAGTAGGAGCGCAGCAAGCTCGCTCCCAGCATCCGGAACAAGGACCTCCGCTTGCTCCAGGCTCGCGCGGACGGCGACGAAACCGTGCCGCGAGAGGTAGTCGCAGAGATCGTGCAAGAACTCCGGCTTGTTGATCTCGATTCGCAAGGGCACGAACAGTTCCCGCCTGGGCCGTTTTCATACCTTCCGG
>DATLPH010000145.1:0-14030 GCA_035535855.1 Gaiellaceae bacterium | reverse complement strand
CCCCACCGCGCGTGAGGCCGGCTCGCCGACGAGCCGCAGCAGCGCGGGCATCCGCAGCGAGCCGAGGATCAGGCCGACGAAACCGCCGAGCAACCCGATCACCGCTCCCGAGATCACGGCGGCGACGAGCGAAGGCTCCGTTCGCACGCGCGCCTCGCGCGGCCGGCGCAGCAGCAGGTCGAGGCCGCTGTAGAAGAGCACGGCTGCGATGACCAGCAGCAGAGCAGTCTTCGGCACGCGCCCGGCCAGGTAGCCGCCGGCGAGCGCACCCACGATCGAGGGCGGCGCCATCCAGCGGAAGAGGCGCCAGTTCACCCGGCCGGCACGAATGTGTGCCGCCCCTGCCGTCGCGGCCGCGATTCCCGAGACCGCGATGTTCGCTCCACCGCCCGCCGCGGGCGACGAGGCCGCGGCCACGAACAGCGGCAGCCGCAGGTTGCCGAGCACGAGCCCGACCGCCCCGCCGGCCAGCGCGACGACGAAGGACCAGACGGCAACCGCGACCAGCTCGAGCCCGCTCATCGTCGGCGACCCTACAAAGGGCGAGGCCCGCCGGTTGGGCGGGCCTCGTGGTGGGACGTGGGCGTTGCGGGGAGGTGCTGGTGCTAGCCGTCCGAGCCGACAGAGACGGTCTTCACGACCTCGCAGTTGACGGTCGTGTCGGACTCGCCGGCGCGCAGCCAAGCGACGTCGTGGTCGCCGGGTCCGCAGTCGAGCGTGTCGACCTGGTTGTCGCGGGCGAGCGCGTGGAGGACGTCGTTGCCGTCGCCACCGAACTCGTGGTCGACGCCGCGGCCACCCCAGATGAAGTCACGCCGTGCGCCGCCGTTCAGCGTGTCGTCGCCGGGACCGCCGTGGAGGCGGCTGAGGCCGTTATCGCCGGCCGTGAGCGTGTCGTTGCCGTAGCCGCCCCACATCACGGCGCGGCCGTTTCCGGCGGTGAGCGTGTCGTCGCCGAGCCCGCCGAAGATGCGGTCGAGGCCGGGGCCGCCGTCGACGGTGTCGTTGCCATTGCCGGCGTAGACGATGTCGCGACCGTCGGCCGCGGTGATCTGGTCGTTGCCGCCGAAGGCGAGGATGAGATCGCGGTTCGCGGTGCCTGCGATCACGTCGTCACCGCGCGTGCCGCGGATGACGTTGAACCAGCGCGCACCCGCGACACCGGTGACGGCGAGGCCGAGACCGAGTGCGAGTGCGAGAACGATCAGCTTGCGTGCCATGAAAACGGACCTCCCATTGAGAGCCTGCGTGGCCTAAGTAAAAGCCCGCCGCGTTAGGCCCCCGTGGGCGAATTGGAAAGATTTCTTGAACGCGAGGTTCGGGCTTTCAGCGGAGCGGACATGACGTCCCGGATGAGACGACGCCGTGCTCCCATGCGCAGGAGAGAGGCCGAAACGGTCGTCGAGCAGGGCGCCCCGGTCGTGGAGGAAGAGGAGGTCGTACCGCCTCCGCCTCCTCCGCCGCGCCCGCTGCTCTGGCCGTGGCTGCTGCTTCTGTTGCTGCTGGTCATCGGCGGCCTCGTCGCGCTCTGGCTGCTGACCCGCGACGACGGCAACAAGAGCGCCTCGACCGTGGTCGTCCCCAACGTGGTCCGCCTGAGGCAGCAGGAGGCTGTCGCGCGCGTGAACCGGAAGGGGCTCGTGGCGCGCATCTCGACGCGACCGAGCCCAACCCCGGCCGGGATCGTCGTCGCCGAGGATCCGGGCCCGGGCTCGCATGTCACCCGCCGCTCGGTCGTGACGCTCACCGTGTCGGCCGCCCAGACCGTGGCCGTGCCGAGCGTCGTCGGCATGCGCACGGCTCAGGCGATCCGGACGCTGCAGGCCAAGGGCTTCCAGATTCAGACCGCCAATGTCGTGTCCAAGAAGCCGCCCGGGACCGTGCTCGGCCAGAGCCCGGCCGCCGGCACCAGGGTGGCTCGCGGCTCGACCGTGATCGTGCGCGTCTCGCGTGGGCTCGTGACCGTCCCCAACGTGGTCGGCCAGTCCCGCGACGACGCCGTTCAGACGGTGCGCGGCGCCGGGCTCGTGCCCAAGGCATTTGCCGTGCCCTCGACGCAGCCGAAGGGAACCGTGGTCGCGCAGACGCCTCTCGCGGGTAAGCGCGTGCCCGGCGGGACGCCCGTGAGGCTGAACGTCTCGAACGGGCAGCGCTCCAGCGGCGGGCCTCCGCCGCCACCGCCACCGCCTCCACCTCCGCCTCCGCCTCCGCCGGCGTCGGTGTCAGTTCCCGACGTGACCAGCCTGCCGCAGGCAGCGGCGCAGTCCAGGCTCAACGCCGCCGGCCTCAAGGCGGGCGTCGTCTACGTCCCATCGGACGAGACGCAGGGCACGGTCGTCTCGCAGTCGCCGCAGGCGAACACGACGCAGAAGCGCGGGACGCGGATCCAGCTCAACGTTTCGCTCGGCCCGACCCCCGGCGAGCAGCGCGCCGTTCCCGACGTGCTCGGCCAGGATCCGGCGGCCGCCCGTGCGCGCCTGCAGGCGGCGGGCTTCAAGGTGCAACTGCTCGTGCAGCAGGTCACCGCACGCAGCGAGGTCGGCAAGATCGTGGACGAGCAGCCCGGCGGCGGCAAGCAGGCGCCCGCGGGCTCGACCGTCGTGATCTACGTCGGTCGGGCTTAGTTCTCGTCGCCCTCGACCACGTCTACCGAGACGATAAGGTCGGGGCGGATGAAGCGGCCGGCGTAGAAGGGCCACTGGCCCTCGGACGCGGTCGAGAACTGCTCGATCACTTCCTGGGCGCCTTCCATCGCGGTGCCGAAGTCACGGAAGGAGCCGACCTCGACGCCATCGCCTTCCTTCAGGCGGACGACGACGCGGAAGTCGGTGCGCTTCGGAGCGAAGAGCTCCTCGAGCTCGGATGCCGGGGCAGGAGCCGGCTCGGGGGTGACCATGAGCGACTCGACGACCGGCAGAGGCAGGTCGATCAGCTCGTGCTCGGGCGCCTGCTCGACGACCGGCAGAGCCACCTCGATCAGCTCGTGCTCGGGTGCCTGCTCGGGCTCGGGAGCCGGCGAGGCGAGCTCGACGGGCTCGGGGGCCATGAGGGCGGCGGGCTCGGGCTCGAGCTCCGCCGGCGCCATCGTGGGCAGCTCGACCACCGGCTCCTCGACGGGAGCGGGCGCCGGCGCTGCGACCGGGACCGGCTGGATCTGGGGCAGCTCGACCGGCTCGATCGGGGTGAGCTCCTCGACCGGCGCAGGCACCGGAGGGGCGGGCTCGGCCGTCTCGCTTGCGAAATAGTCGACCACCGGCTCGGCCGGGGCCTCGACGGGAGCCATCGCCGGCAGCTCGGGCTCGGGCTGCGGCTCCGGCTGGACAGCCTGGGGCTCAGGGAGGACCTGGGCGGGCTCGGGCACCATCGCCGGAGGTGCTAGGTCGGGCTGCAAAGGCTCGGGCTGAGCAGGCACGGGGGCCGGCTCGGGCTGCTGGGGCACCTCGGCCTGAGGCGCAGGCGCAGGCGCCGGCGTGGAAGCCGGGGCAGCGCTCTCGGGGGGCCGGATCGCCGGAGGCGGCGTCGGCAGTCCAGCGAGGCCGTCGCCGGTAGGCATCGCGGAACCCATGGGGCTCCGGACCACCGGCGGGCTGAGCGGGGGCTCGAGCCCGAGGCTCATCCCCGCAGTGATTTCGTGAGTCCCTAGTGCCGACATGTAGACGCCCTTTCCGTTGGCCTCGTGCGGCTCCCGCAGGAGCTCGCGAGCCCGTTCGGCCAGCTCTGGATCCACGAGCATGAGCTCGGGCGAGAGCGACCGTACGAGGGTGTGTGGATCGATGAGACCAATCGCCGCAGTTTCCGCAGTTGTTTGTGTAATCGCCATGCGAGGGTGAACCCGCATGCGGAGTATCGGTGTGGGCCCGCGGAGCGGAATCACCCCTTGGAGTGATTGGCGGGCGGCGCTCAGCCGTGGGGAGCGCCGCCCGCGTGGTCGTCCCTAGTGGTTCGCGGCCCCGGGGGATGGGGTCGCGCTGACCGAGAAGTCAGGCGCGTTGTCGTTCGTGTCGTGGCCGTCGGGAATCCGGCCCGAGCTGCTTCCGGGCGCCGCCGTGGCCGGCGGGGCGGAAGCCGCATGCGCCTCGACGAACGCGTTCGTGGCGTCGCCGTAGCCGACGGAGTCGAGGATCGCTCCCGTGCTGTCTCGCACGGCGAGGCCGCCGCCTGTTGAGGCCAGCGAGGCGGAGAAGCTCTGGTCGGGCGTGTGCGAGCCGAGATAGCCACTGCCGCCGACCAGGTAGAAGCCGCCGGCCGGGATCGACGTGCCGGTGGGAATCGTGGCCAGCGTGATGTCGCTCGAGCCCGCGGCCGAGCGGTAGGCGATCTTGAAGCCGCCGACATCTGCGGCTGTCGTGCCCGCGTTGACGATCTCGACGAACTCGTTCGAGGCCGCTCCGGTCGAGCCGGTCATGAACTCGTTGACGCGCAGGACGGCCGAGCTACCTGCCGAGGCGGTGCACTTGAGGGTGGCGATGCCGGTCGCGTCGTAGGTGAGGGAAGCGGTACCCGCGACGCCGCCGACGTGGCAGCCCACGCCGTTCAGGCTCTCCAGGGAGGGCAGCGCAGGTCCTGCCGGCCCGGCTGGGCCTGCAGGGCCCTGTGGCCCGGCCGCTCCGGCAGGCCCATTCGCCCCGCGTGCTCCTGCGTCGCCCTTGACGCCGGTCGGCCCGGCGGAGCCCGCGGGTCCGCGTGGGCCCGGTGCGCCGGTGACGCCGCTCGGGCCACGCGTGCCGGCGACGTTCCACGCGATCGCTCGCTCGCCGCGGCGGCAGGAGCCAGCGGCCCGGACGATCCGGACCTGGCCGCTGCTCTTCTTCACGCACGCGTTGATGGCCGCGGCCGACGACTTTCCCGCGGGCTGCGCGGCCAGCGCGACACCGGCGGCCAGGGCCAGCGGCACCGCGACGAGCAGCACGCGACTTCGAAACAGGCGCATCTGAGATCTCCTCTCGGTCGATTGCGCCCACCGATACCGGCGTGCCGACCGCCCGATCCGCGCCCGCGCGCCTCTCGGCGCGCTTTCGTCACCGATTGGTCTAGAAGTGCGCGCCGCGCCAGCCGCTGGCGATCACGATCACGATGAAGGCCGCCACCGCCAGCCGGTAGATCACGAACAGCGTGTAGTTGTGCCGGCGCAGGTAGCCGAGCAGCAGGTCGATCGCGACGAGGCCCACGGCGGCTGCGACCATCGTCCCCACGACGAACGGCCCCACCGAGCCCGGCGGGAGCGACTCCAGCACGACGTGCTTGAGCCCCTTGTAGACGACCGCTCCGAAGACGATCGGGATCAAGAGCAGGAAGGCGAAGCGGGCGGCCGAGTCGCGGTCGAGCCGCAGGAAGCGGCCCGTCGTGATCGTGATCCCCGAGCGCGAGACCCCGGGCATCAGCGCCAGGATCTGCGAGAGGCCGACCCCGAGCGCCGGCCAGAAGCCGAGGTCCCGGATCCGCTTCTCCTGTGGCAAGCGGTCGGCGAGCCAGAGGAGGACGGCGAAGACGGCCATGAAGATCGCGATCTGCCAGGGCTGCCCGAGATGCTTCTCGATCGGTTCCTCCCCGAGCGCGCCGGCGATTGCGGCCGGGATCGTGGCCGCGAAGATCCACCAGGCGATGCGCTCGTCGTCGGTGCGCACGCTGCGGTGGCCGACGGAGCGCCCCCAGGCTACGACGTAGCGCACGACGTCGGCCCAGAAGTAGACGACGACCGCGACCAGCGTGCCGAGGTGAAGCGCGACGTCGAAGGTTTTGTTGAAGCTCGGGTGCGCCTCGAGGTAGTGCCAGTCGGCAAGCCAGGGCACGAGGATCAGGTGGCCCGACGATGAGATCGGCAGGAGCTCGGTCAGGCCCTGCGTGAGGCCGAGGACGAACGCCTGCCAGTCGGAGAGCCGCCCGGGCTGCTCGCCGACGTCGGCGACGGACAGGATCGCGGCGATCAGCAACAGCACCGCGGCGACGCCGTAGACGAGCCGGGGGCGGATTCGCCGCCGCGGCTCGGCAGCGGCAGAAGCGGCCGTGGCGCCCACGGGCCGGAAGCTAGCACCGGCGGGGACCAGGGTGCGCCACTTGACTTTGTCTCGCGTTCGGGCGGTCAGCCGCCAGCTGAACGACGGCACCGCCCCGCACACGGCCGTCTTCATGTTCTTCGCCTAGGAATCAGGCCGAGGAGAGCGGCGCGAGCCGCTCCCCTCGCCGTTGTAGGCTGCCGCTCGTGACCGCGCCCGAGGCGAAGATCGAGCAGACGGACGAGGGCATGGTCGTCACCTCGCCGGGCTGGTTCGTGGTCAACATGGCGGACTCCGTCTGGACGCAGGACGACCGAGGCGGCGAGTGGTCGACCTTCGGCGAGCCCGAGGGCGAGTTCGAGCAGTACGGGATCGGGATCCACGTCCTCCGTCCGGGCCAGGTCAACGGCCTCTACCACTCCGAGAGCGTTCAGGAGGACTTCCTCGTTCTCTCCGGCGAGTGCCTGCTCCTGGTCGAGGAGGAGGAGCGGCAGCTGAAGGCCTGGGACTTCATGCACTTCGCGCCCGGGACGCGGCACATCTGCATCGGCGCGGGCGACGGGCCCTGCGCGATCCTGATGGTCGGCGCGCGCGGCGAGGGGAAGAAGCTTCACTACCCGGTGACCGAGCTCGCGGTCAAGCACGGCGTCGCTGCACCCGAGGAGACGGACGACGCGCGCGAGGCCTACCGCGAGTGGCCACGCAACTTCAAGCAGGTCAAGGCGACGTGGCCGCTCTAGCCAGGCTCGGCGCCGGGGTCGCGCTCGCCCTCGTGCTCGCCGGGTGCGGATCGCACAGCTCGAGCTCCCCGACCACGACCGGCACGACGTCGACCGGGAAGGTCGTCAAGTCTCCGATCACCGTCACCAAGCCGCTGCAGGACGCACGCGTGTCGAGCCCGGTGACCGTCGCCGGGACCGCGAACGTCTTCGAGGCCAACGTGACCGTCGAGATCCTCGGCGCCGACGGCAAGGTCGTCGGCAAGACGTTCACCACGGCGAGTTGCGGCACGGGCTGCCGCGGCAAGTACTCGGTGGCGGTGCCGTTCAAGGTCTCGAAGGCGCAGCTGGGCGCGGTCCTCGTCCACGACGACGACGCGGCCGGCACCGGCACGCCGCCGCATTCGGTCCAGATCCCGGTCACCCTCCTGCCGTAGCGCGATAATCGACTCACGGTGGACGAGCACGTGCTGCTCGTGGAAGACGACGCCTCGATTCGCGAGGTGGCCACGCTCGGCCTGGAGCAGGCCGGGTTGCGCGTGACCGCGGTCGGTGACGGGCGCGAAGGGCTCGACCGCTTCCGCGAGGGCGGGGTCGATCTCGTGCTGCTCGACGTGATGCTGCCCTCAATGGACGGCTTCGAGGTGTGCCGCGAGATCCGCCGCGAGAGCGGGGCGCCGATCGTGATGCTCACCGCCCGCAGCGAGCTGCACGACGTCGTCGTCGGGCTCGAGCTCGGCGCCGACGACTACGTCACGAAGCCGTTCGAGCTCCCGGAGCTGGTGGCGCGGGTGAAGGCGGTGTTGCGGCGGGCCGGACCCGTGGGCGAAGGCGGCACGTTCGCCGTCGCCGGGCTCGAGATCGATCCGGACGGCTTCATGGTGCGCAAGCGTGGCGAGGAGGTCGCGCTGACCGCGACCGAGTTCCGGCTTCTGCTCGAGCTCGCCCGGCGGCCCAAGCAGGTGTTCACGCGCGACCTCCTGCTCGAGCTCGTCTGGAACTACGACTACCTCGGCGACTCGCGCCTCGTCGACGCGGCGGTGCAGCGCCTGCGCGCGAAGATCGAGGACGACCCGAAGCAGCCGGTGCTGATCAAGACCGTGCGCGGTGTCGGCTATCGCTTCGACGCGGGCAAGTGACGCTTCGCCGCCGCCTGACCGTCGTGCTCGCGCTCGCGGTCGGGCTCTCGGCGGCGGCGCTCGGCGCCGGCTCGTACTTCGTCGTGCGGCACAACCTGCTTGCGGACTCGGTCGACTCGGCCACCGTGCAGACGCGGCGGAACCTCGAGGTGGCGCGCGCGTACAGGTTGCCCGCCAGGCTCTTGCAGGCGTACGAGCGCCGTGGCTTCGTGGCGGTCGTGGTCCGCGACGGCCGCGTCGTCTCGAGCTTCAGCGTCGGTTTGCGCCAGGTTCCGCCGGGGTTGCGCGAGGTGGTGGACAACGGTGAGCTCGGCTACCAACGCACGACGGTGGCCGGGACCCACTACCTGGTCACGGGCGGTCCTGCCGAAGGGACGAAGGTCTACTTCTTCTTCTCGGAGGAGAGCCTGCGCCACGAGCTTGCTCAGCTGCGGAACATCCTCCTCGCGGGTGTCGGAATCCTCGTGCTGCTCGCGGCGCTGGTCGGGTTCGTGCTCGCACGGAGCGCGCTGCGACCGGTGGCGCGTGCGAGCGCCGCCGCACGATCGCTGGCCGAGGGGCTGCTGGAGACGCGGCTTCCCGTCGAGGGCCAGGACGAGTTCGGCGCCTGGGCACAGTCGTTCAACGAGATGGCCGCTGCACTCGAGGCCAAGATCGACGCGCTCTCGGCCGCGCAGGCGAGGGAGCGACGCTTCACCGCCGACGTCGCGCACGAGCTGCGCACACCGCTGACCGCGCTCGTCGGCGAGGCGTCGCTGCTCTCCGAGCACCTGGAGCGGATGCCGCCCGAGTCGCGCCGGCCCGCCGAGCTGCTGATCGGGGACGTCGGCCGCCTGCGCCGGCTCGTCGAGGACCTGATGGAGATCTCGCGCTTCGACGCCGGCGCCGAGAGCGTCCACGCCGAGGACGTCGACGTCGCGGCGCTCGTGTCGGCAGTGGTACGCGCCCGCGGCTGGGAGGACCGCGTCAGCCTCGACGGGGGCGGGCTGCAGGTGACAAGCGACCCGCGCAGGCTCGAGCGGATCGTTGCCAACCTCGTCGACAACGCGCTGGAGCACGGCGGCTCGCACGTCGAGGTGCGGCTCGGCGAGGGCGTGGTCGAGGTCGTGGACGACGGGCCGGGGATCTCGCCCGAGCACCTGCCGCACGTCTTCGAGCGTTTCTACAAGGCCGACGAGTCCCGCAGCGGCGGCGGCACCGGCCTCGGCCTCGCGATCGCGCAGGAGAACGCACGGCTCCTCGGCGGCGCGATCGAGGTCGAGAGCACGCCCGGAGCGGGTAGCCGCTTCACGCTCCGGCTAGCTTTGGCGTAGCGGCTACCTGCCTATGACGGCTGTTTCCTCGCCGCGACACGGCGGTCTCGCCGTCTTTGTGGCCGAACCGTTACGGGCGCGTGACGGACACGTTGCCGGGGCGGAGGACGATGGGCGGCGACTTCGACAGGGAGGCTCAGAATGAAACCATTCCTCACACTCACCTCGGCGATCGTCGCCGTGGCCTCGCTGGCCGCCGCGGCCGGCGCCCTCTCGGCGGCTCCTGCCGCCACGACCCGCGTGAGCGTCTCGAGCACGGGAGCTCAGGGCAACCGCGACAGCTTCGCGGCTGGGATCAGCGCCAACGGGCGCTTCGTCGTGATCAACTCGCTCGCGACCGACCTGGTCAAGGGCGACACCAACAACCGGTGGGACGTGTTCGTCCACGACCGCTCGACAGGCCGCACCAACCGCGTCAGCGTCACGAGTCGCGGAGGCCAGGCAAAGGCTGAGAAGTCGCCCTTCGGCGGCTCGATCGGCGGCGGAATCAGCTCCGACGGCCGCTACGTCGTGTTCCAGTCCGACGCGGCGAACCTCGTCCCGGGCGACACGAATCACGCCGAAGACGTCTTCCTCCGCGACCGCAAGACCGGCCGGACGAGCCGGGTGAGCAGCGGCCTGCACGGCCGCCAGGCGAACGGCAGCAGCTCGTTCCCGACGATCAGCACAAACGGCCGCTACGTCGCGTTCCAGTCGCTTGCGACGAATCTTGCACATGACACGAACCGGCTCTCCGACGTCTTCGTTCGCGACCTGTCGACGGGCAAGACCACCCGCGTCAGCGTCGACAGCCACGGCGCGCAGGCGCGGTGCAAGGCCGACTACTGCGAGAGCACGTCCCCGACGCTGACCCCGCACGGGCGCTACGTCGCCTTCCAGTCCTCGGCTACGAACCTCGTCTCCCACGACACGAACAAGCTGGGCGACGTCTTCGTGCACGACCGCCGCACGGGCAAGACTGTCCGCGTCAGCGTCACCAGCGCCGGCAAGCAGGCCGGCGGCGACCGCACGAACACCGGCAGCAACGCTCCGGCGATCAGCGCCGACGCACGCTACGTCGCGTTCCACTCCGCGGACACGAATCTCGTTCCGGGCGACACCAACAAGACGGCCGACATCTTCGTCCGCGACCTGAAGGCAGGCCGCACAACGCGCTTGAGCGTCAGCAGCGCCGGCAAGCAGGGGAACGGCGAGAGCCTCGGCGCGCTGACGATGAGCGCCGACGGCCGTTACGTGGCCTTCACCTCGCTCGCCTCGAACCTCGTCGCCAACGACGCCAACGACATCACCGACGTCTTCATCCGCGACCTGCGGACCGGGACGACCACGCTGGCGAGCCTCGGTGCCGCCGGCCAGGGGGACGACGCGAGCTCGGTGGGCGGTGCCGGCTCCGGTCTCGAGTTCAGCGCCGGTGCCCGCTACCTCGCCTTCTCGTCGTGGGCCGCGAACTTCATCGCCGGCGACACCAACGACAAGCCCGACGCGTTCGTTCGGAAGCTTTCGTGACGGAACGGTTACACGACGGTCGCGGAAGCGTTGCGCGGGGCGACGAGCATGAGCGTCCACCCAAAGCAAAGAGAAAGGCATTCGTGAAAACGCTCCTCGCACTAGCAGGCATCGCCGCCGTCACCCTCGTCGCCGCTGCGGGGGCTCCGGCTGCCAAGCCGTTCGCGCCGCACCAGGAGCCGCGCGGGATCGGCAATCTGATCGTCCCGGGAGACGGCATCTCCCTCGTCTACGACGCGCCCGGATTCAACCGCACGATCGGCACCGTCTACGTTCGCAGCGACGCGCAGCGCAGCTTTACCGCATTGACGTTGCGACACCTCAGCCGCGGTTCGGCGATCGAGGTCCGCGTGCCGGCTCGGCTCGTCCACGGGCAAAAACTCTCCTATTACGCCGTCATTCGCGACCGCGGCAGCAAGCGCTCGGCACGCGTGCCGGCCCGCGGAACGACCTCGGCCCTCATCCTCGAGCACCCAGTCAAGGTCGCCCTCGGCGCACATCACTTCGGTCAGACGCGCGCGCCGAGCACCGTCGTCGCCCGCACTAGCGCGGACCAGGTCGGCTGGCAGATCCCGCCTCCAGGCGGCTGGGGGACCTCCTTCGGCCCGGAGACCTTCCTCGTCGCCCCGGACGGCTCGACCTGGCTCGACGACGGCCTGAACAACCGGCTGCTCGGCTGGGACGCGGGCCACCCGGACACGATCGTGCGCACGGTGCCGCTGCCCGACCTCTCAGCCGACCACGACGTCGCCCTCGGCCCAAACCACACCTTCTACATCACCGGGGTGGTCGGCAGGGGCGCCGCGACCCGGTTCGTCCTCTACCGACTGAGCGCCACCGGCCGCGTCCTCTGGAGGAGCAAGCTCGCCGGATCCGCGGTGGGGGACGCCAACACTTTCAACCTCAGCTGGAACAGCCAGCTGCGCACCGGTTCCGACGGCACGCTCTACCTGCTCGTCGCGATGCCAGGGCTTCCGGGCGGCCAGCAGGGCTGGATGCCCGTCGCCACCCCGGCGGGCCGGCCGCTGACGCTGGCTGCGCAGCGCCGCGCCACTCACTGGCCGGACCAGCCGCTGCGTCGCGGCCTGCGCCTGATCTCGGAGGCGTACGCGCCGAAGACCAACGGCCCGGTACGTGAAGTGCGCTACGCGCTGCTCGACCGGAAGGGGCGGCTCGTCCGCTCCTGGCGCGTCACCAGCACCACCGACATCGGTCTCGACTACACCACGTCCGAGCTCGTCGGCGGCGACCCGGTGGCCGTCCTCGATGTCTACGCCAACGGCAAGCTCGAGTACGTCGTCCTGAGGCTCGGGCCACACGGCGTCCGCTCGCAGTTCTCGATCCCGCGCGCCATCTTCGGCGACAACCTGCTTGCAGACGTCCGCATCGGCCCCGACGGTCGGCTCTACCAGCTCGCGACGTCGCCCGAGAGCGGCGTCATCATCAATCGGTACTCGCTCGGGAGGGCATCGTGAAGAAGATCGTCGCACTCATCGCACTCGCAGTCCTCGGCGGCGCCCTCGGGCTCGCTGTCGCGGGCTGCGGCTCGGAGAAGGCCGTTTCGCTCGGGAAGCCGCCGCCGGCCACGACCGCCCCCGAGCAGACCGGCTCCGTTCCGACGCTGCTTTCGCTCGAGGTCTGGTTCGCCGACCGCGATGGGCTCGTCTCCGTGCAGCGCACGCATCAGCCGACGCCGCTCGTGGCGACCGCGGCCGTCGACGCTCTGCTCGCGGGCCCTTCCGCGGCCGAGCGCTCCGCCGGGCTCGTGTCGGCCGTTCCGAAGGGGACGCGGCTGCTCGGGATCAACATCCGCAACGGCGTCGCCACCGTCGACCTCACGTCCGAGTATCAGTCGGGCGGGGGCTCGCTCTCGATGCAGATGCGCCTCGGGCAGGTCGTCTACACGCTGACGCAGTTCCCGACGGTGCAGAAGGTGCGCTTCCGCCTCGACGGCACTCCGGTGAACGTCTTCTCGAGCGAGGGGATCGTGCTCAAGAAGCCCGTCGGGCGCAGCGACTACGCCAACCTGCTCCCGCCGATCGCGGTCGCCAAGCCCATGGATGGCGAGAGCGTGTCCAGCCCGGTGACCGTGGCCGGGACGGCGAACGTCTTCGAGGCGAACGTGACCGTTGAGATCCTCGACGCAAGCGGCAAGGTCGTCGGCAAGACGTTTACGACCGCGAGCTGCGGCACGGGCTGCCGCGGGACCTTCTCGGTACCGGTGAAGTTCAAGGTCGGAAGCGAGCAGCGCGGGACGATCGTCGTCCACGACGACGACGCAGCCGGGACCGGCAAGCCGCCGCACTCGGTGCGGATCCCCGTGACGCTGACGCCCTAGCGGCGCCGCCCCCTCGGCGGCCGGCTCGCCTTTCGCCGCGGCGCACGCGTGCGAGGGGCGGCCGGCCGCTTCCGTCCGCGAGGCAGCGCGCGCTCGGCGCCGAGAAACTCCGCGAGGCCTGTGAGCGCCTCGTCCAGGCGTGAGGTGTCGCCCCAGGCGCCGAGCAGCTCGAGCGTCCCGGTCTTGCGGTCGAGACGCGGCTCCGCCCGGCCCGGAAGCCGGTCGCCGACGAGCAGCGGCAGCACGTAGTAGCCGAACTCGCGCTTCGCCTGGGGCACGTACATCTCGAGGCGATAGTGGAAGTCGAACAGCGCCTCGGCCCGGTCGCGGTCGTGCACGAGACGGTCGAACGGCGAGAGTAAGACGGCCCTGTCCGGGACGGGCTCGTCGCTCACGTCCGGGTGGGCGACCCACTCGCCCCGCTCCCGCCAAACGCCGAGCGCACGCTGACGTCGCCGCTTGAGCTCCCGCTCGGCTTCGCGCCACGGCACCGTCTCGGCTTCCGGGAAGACGCGCTCGGCCAGGTCCCAAAGGCGCTGCTTCCCGACTCTCCCCGCGACGGCGACCTCGCCCCGCGCGGTGAGGATGTCCAGCATCAGCCGCACCTGACGGTCGCCCCACCAGCGGTGCGCCTGCCCCGCGGGCATCAGCTCGTGCTCGAAGTCCCTCGACAGCTTCGGCCCGTCTTGCTCGAGCTCGCGCAGGATGTGGCGGCGGAAGCGGGCGTTCTCGCGCAGGAAGTCACGGATCCAGCGGTCGCGCTTCAAGGTGTTCGCGCGCCGAAACCGCGCCATTCGGGCCTTCTGGAGCGGCAGGTCCTCGATCGGGTAGATGAAGGCGTCGTACTCGAACAGCTTGCGCTCCTCCCAGAGCAGGCGGTCGAGCTCGGTGGTGTCGAATGAGCCGAGCCGGCTGTGGAGGACGAGCTGCTGCGGAGTCGCGACTGTCGCGATCGGGTCCATCTGGAGGAAGCCGAGATGGCGCACGGTCTCGAGCACGTTCTTGGCAGAGCCGTCGAGGAG
>DATLPH010000144.1:0-4893 GCA_035535855.1 Gaiellaceae bacterium | reverse complement strand
ACCTTCGCCTGCTGCCGCAGCTCGAAGCTGGAGACGCGCCGCAGCAGCCGCACGGCCGCGCCGCGCTGGACGCCGCGCGTGCGCGCGGTCTCACGTTCCTCCAGGTAGCGGCGAATCCCGGCCACGGCGAGACGCTACCGTCCGGCCGTGCACGATCTGGCGGTGATCGTCGTCTCGACCGACCAGGCGCACTGGTTGGGCCGGTGCCTGCCCAGCCTGCTCGACCACGCCGAAGGGCTGGCCCTCGACGTGGTCGTCGTCGACAACGGAGCGAGCGGCGACGTCGGCAAGCTCGACGGAGCGCGCGTGATCCGGACCGAGAACCGGGGCTTCGCGAACGCGAACAACGTCGGGCTCGCGACCTGCGACGCGCGCTGGGTGCTGTTCCTGAACCCGGACACCGAGGTGCTAGAGGGCTCGCTGCGGGAGCTCGTCGCCGAGCTCGACGGACGGCCCGAGATCGGCGTCGCGGGGGTCCGCCAGGTGGACGCCGACGGAACGCTCACTCCGACGATACGCCGGTTCCCGACGGCGACGCGGACGCTCGGCGACGCGTTTGGGCTCGAACGGTTGCCCCGGCGCCCGGACTGGCTCGGCGAGCGTGAGGTGCAGCTCGACCGCTACTCCGAGGAGTTCGAGGGCGATTGGACGATCGGCTCGTTCCTGCTGGCGCGCCGCGAAGCGCTCGACGCCGCCGGCTCGTTCGACGAGCGCTTCTTCCTCTACTCGGAGGAGGTCGACCTCTGCCTGCGCGTGCGCCGCGCCGGCTGGAACGTCGTGCACCTCCCCTCGGTCACGATCCTCCACCACGGCAGCACCGGCCGTGCGCTCGACCCGCGCCTCGCCAGCCAGAGCGCCTGGGCGCAGCTGCAGTACGCGGACAAGAACCTCTCCGGGCCGTCGCGGGCGGCGATGCGAGGCGCGCTCCTGTTGCGGTACGGGATCCGGTCGCTGCACAGCGAGGAGAAGCGACGGCGGGCGGCACGTGCGGCGACCGCGCTCGTCGCCGGACGCGCGCAGCCCCCGTTCGCGCGAGCGAAGGACGAATGAGGCTCCTGCGCCGGCTACGAGGTAGGCGGGTCGAGCCGTCCAGGCCTGAGCCCGCAGCGGTGACAGAGGCCGAGTGGGAGCGGCTGGCAGCGGGCTTCGCCGCTGACGGCCCCGGCGTGATCGGGGCGACAGGCGGCTCCGGCACCCGCGTGCTGGCACGGGTCGTTCGTGCGGCCGGGATGTACGTCGGCTCCGACCTGAACCGCTCCGAGGACGCGCTCGATTTCGCCGCGTTCTCGGACCGTTGGGTCGACACGCATGCGACCGGCGCGGCGCCCGCCGAGATGACCGCCGAGCTGCGGGCGCTCGTGGCCCGCCAGCACGCCGAGGCGGCCGGCCGCCCGTGGGGCTGGAAGGAGCCGCGCAGCCTCTACCTGCTCCCCTTGCTGTCCGCGCAGCTCCCCAGCCTGCGCTTCGTCCACGTGATCCGTGACGGGCGCGACATGGCGCTCTCCTCGAACCAGGTTCAGCTGCGCAAGCACGGCGAGGCCGTGTTGGGCAGTTCTACCGAGCCCGAGGAACTGCGCTCGATCTCGCTCTGGCGCGAGGTCAACCTGCGCGCCGCCGACTTCGGGGAGGCCGAGCTAGGGGGCCGTTACCTGCGGCTGCGCTTCGAGGATCTGTGCGCCGACCCCGCCGGCCGCGTGACGGCGGTGCTGGCCTTCTTCGGGCTCGAGGGCGACGCGGAGGCAATCGCCGCGGCCGAGGTGCAGGTGCCCGAGACGCTCGGGCGCTGGCGCGACGCACCGGCCGAGCTGCGAGCGGCGCTCGACGAGCGTGCAGCCGACGCGCTGCGCCGCTTCGGCTACCAGTCCTCCTCCGCGTAGAAGCGCGGCCAGACGTCCCGCGTCCGCTCGCGCAGGATCTCGACGTCCGCCGGCTCGAGGTCGCCGCGCCAGCGGCCGATGCTCTCGGCGCTCGCGAGAGCGACGTCGTGAGGCGAGCGCAGCTCGGCGGGGTTGTCGGAGGCGCTCGAGCGCTCGATCCCGCTGCGCGCGTCGTCGCTGAGCTCGAGGCCGAGCGTCGCGTAGAGGCGCTCGAACGTGCCGATCGGGTCGGCCGAGGCATCCTCGTGCCGCAGGAAGATCCAGTCCGGGTGCCGCTCGCGAAAGCCGTCGACCGCGTTGTAGAGGAGGCGCCAGAGAAGCGCCGCCTGCTCGAGCGAGTCGCCCGGCCGCTCGGCCTGCTCGCGGATCTCCTCCTCGTAGGACAGCAGCACCTCGGGGGCCCGGCCGTCCACGAGGAAGGTGCCGAAGCTGTGCTTCCAGCCGAGACGCTTGAGGCTCGCGGCGAAAGCCGCGGGGTGGCGCACGAGCACGACGACCTCCATGCCGAAGCGCTCCGCGAGCCACTCGGCCGACAGCAGCGCGATCGGGTCCTTGACCAGCGGCCTGGCGTTCCGCAGCCGCTGCCGCCCGACCGCGGCAGCATCCCGGACCGCACGGAGAGCGTCACGCGGCCTGTGCAGATCGCGCAACTGCGGCCCCCAGCCGTAGCGGAAGCAGAGCGTGCGCTCGAGGCCGGGCCCGTAGCGGTCCTCGTTCTCGGCCGTCACGACAGTGAAGTAGCGGTCGAAGCCGGCGGGGCTCATTCCGACCGGCGTACGCGGGCTGAAGGGCTCGTGCACGTACCCGATCCCGGGCGCGAGCGCGAGCATCTTCCCCACCCAGGTCGTCCCCGAGCGGTGGGCCCCCGTGACGAGGATCGGCGGGCCGCTGCTCACTCGAAGACCGGCTGCGAGCCGCCGCGCAGCGCGGGGCGCCGGGTCGCGTAGCGCAGCGCGCTCGCGCCGAGCGTCCACTCGGCCACCGCGAGCCGGGGCAGGAGGGTCATGAAGCGCCTGCGGAGCTCCTGATCGGGAGCGAGGCGGCGGTAGACGACGGGCAGGCGGGCCAGGACGAAGTAGTGCAACGGCAGGCGGCGCAGCGCGCGCCTCGTCCTGCCGGTCTCCAGGGGCAGGGCACGCGCCAGGCCGTAGGCGAGGCGCCGCTGCTGCCTTCGCAGGTCGGCGAACGTGCGGCGCTCGTGCTCGTGGGCGGCCGAGAAGCGGGGGTCGAAGACAAGGCGCATCCCGGCCGCGAGGGCATCGGCACAGAAGAGGGCGTCCTCGCCGCCGTAGCTCTCGTCCCAGCGCAGCGGCGTCTCCCGCGGGACGAGCAGGCAGAAGCCGGAGAGAAACGGCACCTCTCGTGGCGCGCCGCGGGGGAGGAAAGGCGTCTCGACCTGCAGGTGGCAGACCCAGCCCCAGGGGGTGTCGGCCTCGAAGGTGCGCGCGCATCCGACGAGGGCGCCCGGGAACTCGCGCGCCGCCTTGACGAAGCCGCCTCCCCAGCCGCTACCGGGGACCACGTCCGCGTCGAGGAAGACGACCACGTCGCTCGTGACAGCCTCCCAGCCCACGTTGCGCGCCCCGCCTGCGAAGCGCCCTCCACCGGTCGTGACGACTCGGGCGCCATGCGCCTCGGCCACCGCTGCCGTGGAATCCGTCGAGCCGTCGTCGACGACGATCACCTCGGCCGGAGCTGGCTCCTGCGCGGCAAGCGCCTGGAGCACGCGCGGCAGCGTCACGGCGGCGTTCCGCGCAGGGATCACCACGCTGTAAGGAAGCTCCGCCACGCGCCGACGATACCGTCGGCCGCCGCGCTAGCAGGCGCCGATCGTGTTGCGAACGTCGACAGGATCGACGGCGTTCGCGCCGATCGCGAGCGTCAGGCTCGAGTACCTGGCCTTGCAGAGGGTCGAGGACACAAGCCCCGAGCGCACGGACTCCTGGATGCTCGCGGTGTGGGCGGCCGAGCCGCCGAGGAAGCAGTTCACGCAGACGACGTCGGTGGGTGGCGCGACCGACCTGCCCGAGCGCTTGATGAACAGGTTCGAGTTGATCAGGCCCTCGGTCACGCGGCCGCAGTCGATCCTGAGGCCGCGGAAGGTGATGCGGGTGCCCCCCATCACCTGGACTCCGTCCTGGTGCACGTTCGCAACCTTCGCGGCGCAGCGGATGCTCCCGCCGCCGATCGAGAGGTCATGGACGCCCTCGGTGACCTTGACCGCGTCGGCGACCGAGGTCACCACCTCGATCCGGCGGATCACGCCGGTGCAGCCGGGCTCGAGGTGCACCGCGTCGCCGCCGCGGCGCGAGGCGAACGCCGGGGTCATCGTCACGGAGACGGAGTCGAGGTTGACCGGGCCGCGGCAGACCCACGTCTGGTTCGTCTGCACGATCGAGCCGGTGAGCGGGGGCGGCCCCTTCACGACCGGCGCAGGCCAGCCCGGGTCCAGGTCCAGCACGACATGCGCAGAGGCGATCTGGGTGGTTCCCAGGAAGAGCGCCAGCGCGAAGAGGAGGGCTGTCGTGCGGCCGAACACGCCTTCCCTGGATCGGCTCGCCGCGCGGCCGGGGCATCCCTCGTTTCAGGGAGGGCAAGACGACCGCGCGGGTCGTTTCCGGCCGATATGAGACCGATGGCTGCGGAACCGGCGACCCCCGTTCGACGTTGGACGGCGCACCCGTGGCGGGCGCGCACGGTCCGCCTGCTCGTCTACGCGCTGCCGATTGCCGCGTCGGTCGTCTTCGTCCGGCTCCTCACGATGGTGACGGGCGTCCCGACGTCGTCGCTCGCAGTATTCCTCGCATGGTGGCTCGGAATCAGCGTCACGGCCACGGTCGTCGTCTCGGTCGGGTACATGCTGACTCGAAGGCTCCTGCCGCTCGGGGCGCTGCTCGGCCTGTCGCTCGTCTTCCCGGACGAGGCGCCCTCACGGTTCCAGCTCGCGCTGCGCTCCGGCACGGTCGAGAGCCTCGAGGAGCGCCTCGCCGCGCTCCGGACGGCCAGCCGCGCTCGG
>DATLPH010000143.1:0-7139 GCA_035535855.1 Gaiellaceae bacterium | reverse complement strand
TTCGAGGCCGTCGACCTCGCCGAGGACCGCGAGCGCTTCGCGGCGCTCTGCGACGCGCTTGGGATTGCCGTGCCGCCGTGGGGCACGGCGACCGGCGCCGAGGAAGCGGTCGAGGTGGCCGAGCGCGTCGGCTACCCGGTGCTGGTCCGCCCGAGCTACGTGCTCGGCGGGAGGAGCATGCGGGTCTGCTACGACGCGGAGGCCGTTCGCGAAGCAGCTGCGGTCGAAGGGACGCTGCTCGTCGACCGCTTCCTGGAGAACGCGATCGAGATCGACGCCGACGCCCTCTGTGACGGCAGCGAGACGTTCGTCGCCGCGGTGATGCAGCACGTCGAGGAGGCCGGCGTGCACTCCGGCGACTCGAGCTGCGTGCTGCCGCCCGCATCGCTCACCCGCTCGGAGCGGCGCCAGGTGATGCACGCGGTGCGCCGCCTCGGCCCCGCCCTCGGCGTGGTCGGGCTGTTGAACGTCCAGCTCGCGCTGGCCGACGGCGAGCTCTACGTGCTCGAAGCGAATCCGCGCGCGTCGCGGACGGTTCCGTTTGCGAGCAAGGCAATCGGGATCAACCTCGTGCAGGCGGCCTGCCGCCTCGCCGCGGGCATGACGATCTCGGAGCTCGAGCTCGTCGAGGCGAAGCCGGGGCAGGTATCGGTCAAGGCCGCAGTCCTGCCGTTCGCGCGCTTCCCCGGGGCCGACCCCGTGCTCGGCCCGGAGATGCGCTCGACCGGCGAGGTGATGGCAAGTGCCTCCGACCTGCCGACCGCATTCGCCAAGGCCGAGCGCGCAGCGGGGCGGCGGCTCCCGTCGAGCGGCACTGCCTTCCTCTCGGTCCGCGACGAGGACAAGGCGGTGGCGATCCCGGTGGCCCAGGCGCTCGCCGGCCTGGGGTTCCACCTGCTCGCGACGGCGGGCACCGCGCACACGCTCGCCGCGGCCGGGCTCGCGGTCGAGTACGTGCGCAAGGTGACCGAGGATGGCGAAGGGCCGAGCGTCGTCGACCTCGTCCGGCGCGGTCGCTGCGACCTCGTGATCAATACGCCCCAGGGCCTCGGTGCGCGGACGGACGGCTATCGGATCCGCGAGGCGGCGCTCGTGGCCCGCGTGCCTTGCATCACCACGATCTCCGGCGCGGCAGCGGCCGTCGAAGCGATCGCCCACGCGCGCGACGAGGTCGCGCTGAGCCTGCAGGAGCGGATCGATGCTCAGGCGCGAAGCGCGTAGTGTCGTCGGCACTGAGCCGGTCGGGCCCTACGCGTTGCTGCGCGTCGAGCGTGGCGGGATCGACCCGGGCTCGCCGGGGCAGTTCTTCATGCTGGAGGCTGCGGGGCGACTGCTGCCGAGGCCGATGAGCCTCTCCTTCGCGCCTCCCGGCGAGCTCGCCTTCCTGATCGACCCGATCGGTCCCGGCACGCGTGCGCTCTGCGGCCTCGCCGAGGGCGACCGCGTCGGGATCCTCGGCCCGCTGGGGAAGGGCTTCCGGCTCGACGTCGAGCGCCCGCTGCTGGTGGGCGGCGGGATCGGCATCGCGCCGTTCCCGTACCTCTCCGAGCGGCTCGGCGGCCCGCCGGCCGTGCTCGGCTTCCGCATCGGCTGGCACGCCGAGGCCGCGGCGCTGGTGCCCAACGCGGAGGTCGTCCTCGAGCCCACCTACGTCACCGAGGTGATGCCCGCCGGGCACGACGTGCTCGCCTGCGGGCCGGAGCCGATGCTCGAGGCGGTGCGACACCTGACGCCGCACGCCCAGCTCGCCTGGGAGGCGCCGATGGCGTGTGGCTACGGCGCTTGTTACGGCTGCGTGGTCGAGTTCGACGGCCGGCTGCAGCGCCTCTGTGTGGAGGGACCGGTCCTTGCGGCTGCTTAACGCCAGCGGCTGTCTCGACGCGCTCACAGCGCCCGAGGCCGCGCGCACCCTCGACGCCTACGTGACGAAGACGGTCACGCCGCTCCCCCGCGAGGGGAACGCGCCGGTCAGGATCGCCGAGACCGAGGTTGGGATGCTGAACGCGATCGGCCTCGCCAACCCCGGGATCGACGGCTTCGTCGCCGACCACCTTCCTCGCCTCGCCGCGCTCGAGGTGCCGCTGTGGGTCTCGGTCGGCGGCTTCTGCGTCGACGACTACGTCGCCGTTGCGTCCCGGCTCGACGGCTGCGGCGAGATCGAGGCGCTGGAGCTGAACCTCTCCTGCCCGAATGTCGACGAGGTTCCCGAGAACGTGGGGGAGGTCGTGGCCGCCGTTCGCGCCGTCGTGACCAAGCCGCTCTACGCGAAGCTCTCCGCCGCGGTCGCCGACCTCGCCGCCACGGCGCGCGCCGCGGAGGCCGCCGGCGCCGACGGGCTCAGCCTCGTGAACACTGTGCGGGGGCTCGCGCTCGACGAGCGCAGTCTGGCCCCGGTGCTGGCGCGCGGCGCGGGCGGGCTCTCGGGCCCGGCGCTGCGACCGGTCGCGCTCGCCGCCGTCTACGCGTGCCGGACCGGGACCGCTCTGCCGATCGTCGGCATGGGCGGAGTCTCGACGGGGAGGCACGCGCTGGAGCTGCTCGCTGCGGGTGCGAACGACGTCGCGATCGGCACCGCGCTCTTCTCCGACCCGGGCGCGGCGACCCGCATCCGCTCCGAGCTCGAGGCCGAGTCGGTGGCACTCGGCTTCGTCAGTCCTGACAACGCCGTCGCTGTCGCCCACGAGCCCGGTGGCGCGACCCTCGACCAAAAGTCGAGACTCCGAGTTGAAAAACCCCTGCATATAAGCGCAAAGTTGTTGGGTTGACCGTGGCTGCGAGCTTGTTAGTATCCCCCGCCGTGGCTGCGCTCAAGACTCAGGCCCAGGCGCCACTCCGCTCACTCGACCAACGGATGGAAGCGCTCAAGCGGGCAAACGACATCCGCGTTCGTCGCGCGCAGCTGAAGAAGGACCTCAAGTCCGGCTCTGCGTCGATCGAGGAAATCCTGAGCGATCCGCCCGAGTACGTCTCGACGGCGAAGGTGTTCGACATGCTGATGGCGGTGCCGAAGTTCGGCCGCGTGAAGGCCGCCCGGTTCCTGAACCAGTGCCGCATCAGCCAGTCGAAGACCGTCGGTGGGCTCTCGGACCGGCAGCGGGCTGAGCTCATTGGCCTCTTCAACCGCTGAGCCTGACTCCAGGCCGGTCTTCGTCATCACCGGCACGTCGGGAGAGGGCAAGAGCACCCTGGCCAAGGGCCTCGTGCAGCGCGTTCCCGAGCTCGAGCTCGCGGTCTCGGCCACCACGCGTCCGCGCCGCCCCGGGGAGGAGGACGGCCGCGATTACTGGTTCCTGAGCGAGGAGGAGTTCGACCGCAAGCTGGCGGCCAACGAGTTCCTCGAATGGGTCAGGCTCCCCTGGGGCGAGGGCTACCGCTCGGGCACGCTCTGGTCCGAGCTCGACCGGATCAGGGCGAAGGGCCACTCGCCGTTGCTCGAGATCGAGACCGGCGGCGCGATCGCCGTGCGCGACCAGGATCCGACGGCGGTGACGATCTTCGTGACAGCGCCGAGCAAGGAGGAGCTCGAGCGCCGGCTGCGGTCCCGCGCGACCGAGGGCGAGGGCGAGATCGACGAGCGGCTCGAGATCGCCGAGCGGCAGCTTGCGCTCGAATCGGAGTTCAGCCACACGATCGTGAACGACTCCGTGGAGCGCGCCCTGGAGGAGCTCGAGGGCATCGTCCGCGAGGCGCTGTGCGCTGCAGGTACCATGCCCGCCCGTGATCCATCCCCGCATTGACGAGCTGCTCGACAACGTCGATTCCCGCTACGCGCTGGTGATCGTCGCTGCGAAGCGCGCTCGACAGATCAACAACTACCACCACCAGCTGGGCGAAGGCACCTTCGATCAGTTCCTGCCGCCCCTGGTCGAGTCGCGCTCCAAGAACTACTTGACGATGTCCTTCGAAGAAATCAGCGAGGGCAAGATCAAGTACACGTACCCGAAGTAGGCGTCCCGCCCCACTGAGGGCACAATGTGCGCATGGGGCGTGTGATTCTCGGAGTGACCGGTGGGATCGCGGCCTACAAGGCCTGCGAGCTCGCGCGCCTGCTCGTGCGCGCGGGCCACGACGTGACGCCGATCCTCACGCCCGAGGCGGAGAGCTTCGTTGCGGCCAAGACCTTCGAGGCGCTCGCGCGCAAGGAGCTGCCGCGCGAGCTCTACCCGCACCTGATGGAAGCCGACCTGCTCGTGGTGGCGCCGCTCTCGGCGAACACGCTGGCGAAGCTCGCACACGGGCTCGCCGACAACGTGCTCACGCAGACGGCACTCGCCTTCGAAGGCCCGGTCGTCGCCGCGCCGGCGATGAATCCGCGCATGTGGTCGAGCCCGGCGACGCAGGCCAACGTCGAGACCCTGCGGGCGCGAGGGGTCGAGCTGGTGGGCCCGGCGGAGGGCGAGACGGCCGAGGGCGAGCTCGGCCTCGGACGGATGAGCGAGCCGGAGGAGATCTTCGCGCGCGTCAGCTCGCTGCTGGAGAAGCGGGAGCAGCTGCGCGGCCGGCGCGTGCTCGTGACCGCGGGCGGGACGCGCGAGCCGCTCGACGCGGTGCGCTTCCTGGGCAACCGCTCGTCGGGGCGCATGGGCACAGCGCTCGCGGCCGAGGCGCGCAGGCGCGGGGCGGAGGTGACGCTCGTCGCCTCGAACCTTGCAGTGCCCGCGCCCGTAGGAGTGGACGTGGTGCTAGCGCCGACAGCAGCCGACGTTGCCCGCGAGACCGCCGCGCGCCCCGACGCCGACGTCGTCCTGATGGCTGCGGCGGTGGCCGACTACCGGCCCGCTGAACCGGACGAGGAGAAGCGCCCCAAGGACGAGCGGCCGTGGACGGTAACGCTCGAGCCGACGACCGACGTTCTGCGCGAGCTCGGGGAGCGCCGCACGAACGGCCAGCTGCTCGTCGGGTTCGCGGCCGATCGCGGCGAGCGAGGGCTTGCACGTGCCCGCGAGAAGCTCGAGGCCAAGCGCGCCGACCTGATCGTCTACAACGACGTGAGCCGCTCCGACATCGGCTTCGACGCGGACGACAACGAGGTCGTGCTCGTCGCGGCCGACGGGGAGCGGCGCATCCCGAAGGCGGCCAAGGAGCGCATCGCGGCCGCGATCCTGGACGAGGTGGCCGAACGCCTGGAGGGGACGAATGGACGAAGCGGTCGGTAGGGAGGAGCAGGTCGACACCGCTGCGGCCGACGCGGTCCAGCGGATCGTCGTGAACCTGGCGCAGGTCGTCCACGCGCCCGAGGACACCCTGCGCCTCGTCGTGCTCTGCCTCGCGGCCGAGGGCCACCTGATCATCGAGGACTTCCCGGGAGTGGGGAAGACGATGCTGGCGAAGGCGCTCGCGCGATCGGTCGACTGCTCCTTCTCTCGCCTCCAGTTCACCCCGGACCTGCTCCCGTCCGACGTGACCGGCGTGAACGTCTTCAACCAGAGGACGAACGAGTTCGAGTTCCGGCCCGGGCCGGTGTTCGCGAACCTGCTGCTCGTGGACGAGATCAACCGCGCGTCGCCGAAGACGCAGGCGGCGCTGCTCGAGTCCATGCAGGAGAACCAGGTCACCGTCGACGGGGTCAGCTACGAGCTCGCCGCGCCGTTCATGGTCGTCGCGACCCAGAACCCAATCGAGTACGAGGGCACCTACCCGCTCCCCGAGGCCCAGCTCGACCGCTTCACGCTGCGGATCGAGATCGGCTACCCGCCGCTGCCCGACGAGGCGCGGATGCTGACCGAGCAGACGAGCGACCCGCCGCTCGATTCGCTGCAGCCGGTCGCGAGCGCCGCGGACGTGCGCGGGCTGGCCGCGGCGGCCACGAACGTCTTCGTTGAGGAGAGCGTCAACCGCTATGTCGTCACGCTGCTGCGCCAGACCCGCTCCGACGCGCGGCTCTACCTCGGCGCGAGCCCGCGCGCGGGGATCGCGCTGCTGCGCGTCGCCAAGGCCCGGGCCCTCGCGGACGGCCGGGGCTTCGTCTCGCCCGACGACGTGAAGGCGACCGCCGAGCCGGTGCTCGCGCATCGCCTGATCGTCGCGCCCGAGGCGCGCGCGGCTGGGCTCACCGGCGGCGCCATCGTCCGCGAGACGCTCGAGCACACTCCGGTTCCCGTATGACCCGACGGGGACGGCTCGCGCTGGTCCTCGGTGGCGCGACCTACCTCGGCGCGTGGGCGTTCGGCTCGAAGATCCTCTACCCGGTCGGGGTCGGGCTCCCGGTCGCGGTCGTGCTGGCCTGGTTCTGGACGGCGTTTGCGAACCGGCCCCTGCAGCTGCGGCGGACCCTGCCTGGGGGCGAGCGGCTGGAAGGTGACGACGTCGAGGTGGAGATCGAGCTCGCTTCGGAGCAGCACCTCATCCCCGCGCGTTGGACGCTGCGGGAGCGGATCGGGAAGCTCGGTGAGCGCGCCACCACCCTGAGGGCCGACGGCCGCGCCCGCTACGTCCTGGAGCGGCTGCCTCGCGGCCGGTACGTCTTCGAGGAGTCCGTCGCGGTGATCGAGGACCCGTTCGGCCTGGAACGCGTCGAGCAGCCGCTCGCCGCACCGGGCGCCCTGCTGGTCTACCCGCGCCTGGTCGAGCTCGACCGGCTCTTCTCGGAGTCGGGCGCGAGGGCGCAGGACGGGCGGCGCCTCCTGCTGCGGAGGCCGTCGGGCTTCGACCTGCACAGCGTCCGCGAGTACGAGCACGGCGACTCGCTCCGGAAGGTGCACTGGCGCTCGACCGCGCGGCGGGCGCAGCTGATGGTGAAGGAGCTCGAGGATGCGCCCCGCGACGAGGTCGCCGTCGTGCTCGACGCCGACCCGGCCGCGGTCGTGGGGGAGAGCTTCGACGTGCAGGTGCGCGCGGCGGGTTCGCTCCTGCTTGCGCACGTGCACCGCGGGCGGCGGGCTCTGCTCGTGATCAACTCGGGCCGGCAGGAGCAGCAGCGCGTCCGCTCTGCCGAGGGCGACTGGCGGGGTGCGCTCGACCTGCTCGCGGCCGCCGAGCCCATGTCCGGGCCGCCGCTCGCGGCGCTGCTGGCCGACGAGGCGAGCGCTGCCGGACGGGCGCTCGAGCTGGCGGTCGTGACCGCGTCCCTGTCTCCGCGCCTCGTCGAGCGGCTGGTCGAGCGCTCGCTCGGCAGCGGCAGCGTCTCGCTCGTGCTCGTC
>DATLPH010000142.1:0-2330 GCA_035535855.1 Gaiellaceae bacterium | reverse complement strand
CGAGCTTCGAGGGCCGCCTGCTCGCCGAGGCGCTCGACCTGAGGCTCCTGGACGAGCAGCCGCTCGAGTTCGCCGACGAGGAGTTCGCCGCGCCCGCCGTCGAGGCGTTCGAGAGCCCGCGCGAGGTCGAGGAACGGCTCCGCAGCCTCGGCTACTTCGAGTGACCGAGTAGCTCCTCGAGATAGTCGCGCAAGTCCGCCGCCAGACGGCTCTCGCCGCCGAGGGACGGCGGTGCGGCGGGAGTCTCGGCCACCGCCGCGGCCAGCCCGGAGACGTCCTCCACGAGCGTCAGGAGCCCGCCTTCAGCCAGCCGGCGTGCGAACGGGAGCTGGTGATCGTCGACGGCCTCCCCGAATCGCTTCAGCCTCGGCACGACGACCGGCCGCTTGCCTTCCGCGAGCGAGGTCATCACGGAGCCGACGCCTGCGTGCGAGACGACGACGCGAGCGCTGCGCATCTGCTCCACGAGCTGCGGGTACTCGAGGTAGTCGAACCAGGTCGCGCCGCGCGGGCGAAAGCCGGAAGCCCCTCCCTGCACCACGAGCCTTTCGCCGATGCCGTCGAGCCCTCGCAGGAGCCGGTCGAACTGGTACGCCTGCGTGCCGAGCGTGACGAAGATCACGCGCGGTCGAAGACCGTGCCGCGAAAGCGGGCTCCGGGCAGGGCGCGCTCGAGCTCGGGCCACTGGACGTACGTGCGCGTGACGCAGGGCTTGACCAGGCGATACGAGAGCGACGGCCGTTCGATGCGCGTCAGGCTCTCCACGTAGACGACGCGCGCGCCGAAGAGGCGACCCGCCCAGACGAACGGAACCGCCACGCCCGCGCCTGTGGTGACGATCACCCGCGGCCGCAAGCGCGGGACGACGCGCAACGCGAGCACGATGTTCCGCAGGAAATTCGGCACGTTGCGATTCGTCGGCGAGTGCGCGTAGACGACCTCCTCGTCGGCCAGCAGCGCGCGTGAGTCAGCAGCCTGAAAGGTCACCCACACACGCGAGAAGCCGTCCCAGGCCTCGCGCAGAGCCAGGAGCTGGAGCAGGTGGCCGCCCGTGGACGAGACGAGCAGCAGCTGGGTCCGCGCGGACCGGCCGGCCACGAAACGCGCTAGTAGGCGCCGGTCTTCTGCAGGACGCGCGGGATGGTGCGGGCGAGGAGCTTGATGTCGCCCCAAAGCGACCAGTTCGTGACGTACAGGTAGTCGAGCGTGATCATCTCGCGAAACGGGATGTCGCTCCGGCCGAGAACCTGCCAGAGCCCGGTGACGCCGGGCGTCAGCCGTAGCCGCTGGCGGCCGGCGCCGACGACGTGCTCGTCCTCGGCCAGGATCAGCGGCCGTGGGCCGACGAGGCTCATCTCACCGCGGAGCACATTCCAGAGCTGCGGCAGCTCGTCGATCGACCAGCGGCGCAAGAAGCGGCCGAAGGGCGTGATCCGCGGGTCGTCCGGGATCTTGAACATGCACGGCCCCGTCTCGGTGTGCTTGTTCAGATGCGCCAGCTCGGCCTTCCGCTCTTCCGCGTCGAGGTACATCGTGCGGAACTTGACGATCCGGAAGTGGCGCCCGCCGGCGCCCATCCGCTCCTGGCGGAAGAGCACCGGGCCCGGAGAGCCGATCTTGATCCGCACTGCCGCGTACACGAACAGCGGCGCGAACAGCACGAGCAGCGCGAGCGAGAGCCCGAGGTCGAGCCCGCGCTTCAAGCGCTTCGACGAGCGTGAGAGCCTCGGTGCACGCAGGCCGACGAGCGGCAGGCCTTCCACGTCGTGCGCCTGCATCCGCGAGCCGATCACCTCGTAGAGCCGCGGCACGATGTCCACCTGGACGCCGAGCTCCATGCAGCGCTGGAAGAGGTCGATCTGCTCGCTCGCAGGCATGCGCGAGAAGGCGAAGATCACGCGCTCGACGCGGTAGGCGCGCAGGACCGTCTCGATCCGCGAGGTGGCGCCGAGCTGCGGCGGGCCCTCGTCCAGTGCCCGCAGCGGGTCGTGCAGCGGATCGTCGTCGAGGAAGCCGATCACCTCGAGGCCGTACTCGGGGCGCCGCCCGAGCTTCTCCGCGATCTCGGAGCCCACGCGGCCGGCGCCGACGATCAGCGTCCGCTCACGCGGGACGAAGCGACGGCGCACGACCGCCCGCGCCACGGCGCGGAAGGCCAGCACGAGCGCGATCGCGGCCGCCCAAAAGACGGCCGTCAGGCCGAGGTTCGGATGCGCGATCCCGGTGGCCGCGAGGACGAGGATGCCGACCCACGTCGTCAGCGTGACGAGCAGGGTCACCCCGGGGACGTCGTCGGCGGTCGGCCGCACGGCCTGGATCTCGTCGTTCAG
>DATLPH010000141.1:0-11433 GCA_035535855.1 Gaiellaceae bacterium | reverse complement strand
GAGCCACGGCAGACCGCGAGCACCGGCATGTCCCGCGCGAGGGCAGCCTGCAGCAGCGCGAGCTCCCCGCGGTCGCGCTCGGCCACGATCCCCTTCGTCTTGGCATGAGGCTCCTGCCCGTAGGTCGCCGGGTCGAGGTCGCCCCCGCCCGAGAAGATCACGCCGTCGAGCGCGTCCAGTGTCTCGTCCACCCCGTCGTCACTGGGCGGGACCAGCAGAGCGCGGCCGCCGGCACCCTCCACGGCGCGCACGTAGTCGAACGGGACGAGCGCCGACTCCTCCTCCCAGTCGCCGTGCGTGGCCGAGGTGACGTACGTCGTGATCCCGACGATCGGCCGCATTCGTCCTCGGTTATGCCGGCCGGTGCTGGGCGATCAGCAGGCGGCCCATCGCCTGGGCCCGCTTGGCGGCCTGGCTGTCGCCCTCGCCGGCGGCCACGATCGAGCCCTTCATCAGGATGTGCCACGAGTGCGCGAACTGCTCGGGATCGCGCAGGTCGGCCTCGCGCGCAAGCGTCTCGATGATCGAGCGGATGTTGGCGAGGTGGACCGCGCTGGCCCCGCCGATCGCGGTCTCGCGATCGTTCATCTCGAGCAGCACGTTGATGAACGAGCAGCCCTCGAAGTCGTCGCGTTGAAACCACTCGTCGAAGAGGTCGAAGATCGCCAGCAGCTGCTCCTCCCCGGTGCTGCCGCGCCGGCGCGCCTCGGCCTCGACCCAGTCCTTAGTCCAGAGCTCCTCGCGCTGTTGCAGAAACGTGAGCACCAGGTCGTCCTTCGAGGCGAAGTGCCGGTAGAGGGTCGCCTTCGCCACGCTCGCGCGCTTGATCACCTCGTCGACGCCGACGGCGCGAACGCCGTGGCGCGAGAAGAGGTCGTAGGCGCTTTCGAGAATCCGGTCGCGAGCGGTGATCTGGTCCGTTGCCGCTGCCACTGCCTGTGCCACAAGGCGAGTCTAGCGCCGAATCACCCATACGACAGACCAGTCTGTCTCGCGACCGCCGGCAGTCACTTGGCCGGCTGAGGCCCGTTAGGTTCCCGCGCATGCGTGAGGGGATTGCAGTCGGCCTGGTCGGCTGCGGACGATGGGGACGGTTCATCCTGCGGGACCTCCTCTCGCTGGGCTGCCGCGTGAGCGTCGTGGCACGGTCCGATGCGAGCCGGGCGGCCGCGAGCGAGGGCGGAGCGGCCGCGATCGTGGCGTCGACGTCGGAGCTCCCGGAGGTGGAGGGAGTCGTCGTGGCCGTGCCGACGCAGACCCACGCGCAGATCTGCGACGAGGCGCTCGCGCGCGGAGTGCCGGTCTTCGTCGAGAAGCCGCTGTCGTCGGATCCCGCCGACGCGGCCCGGCTCGGCGGCGAGCAGCGGCTCTTCGTGATGGACAAGTGGCGCTATCACCCGGGAATCGAGGCGCTCGCGGGAATCGCGCGCGAGGGTGAGCTCGGTCTCGTGGTCGGGCTGCGCAGCACCCGCATCGGCTGGGGGAACCCGCACGACGTCGACGCGGTCTGGATCCTTGGTCCACACGACCTCGCGCTCGCGGTCGAGATTCTCGGCGAGCTCCCGGAGGCGCGCAGCGCGGTCGCCGACTCGGTCGGCGGCGTGGCGCATGGTCTCGTGGGCCTCCTCGGCGAGCGGCCCTGGCACGCGCTCGAGGTCTCGTCCCGCTCCGTCGAGCGGCGGCGTGAGGTGACGCTCGTGTGCGAGGACGGCGTCGCCATGCTGCCGAGCGGCTACAGCGACCACCTCGTCGTCCGGCGCGAAGGAAGCGAGCCCAAGCAGCGGGAGGTCTCGACCGAGTTCCCGCTGCTGCGCGAGCTGCGGGCGTTCGTCGAGCACCTCGACGGAGGTCCGCCGCCGAAGAGCAGCGCCGCAGAGGGAGCGGCGATCGTCCAGCGGATCGCCGAGCTCCGGGCGCTCGCGGGGCTCGCCGTATGAGCCTCGTCGCCACCGTCCTGATCCCGACGCACGACCATGGCCCGACCCTGCTGCGCTCGGTGCCGAGCGCGCTCGCGCAGACGGTCACGGAGATCGAGGTCTTCGTCGTCGGCGACGGCGCGCCGGACGTGACCCGCGAGATCATGGCCGACTTCACTGCGGCGGACGAGCGAATCCGCTTCTTCGACAATCCGAAGGGCCCGCGCCACGGGGAGATCCACCGCCATGCGGCCTTGCGGGAGGCGCGGGGCGAGATCGTCTGCTACCTGAGCGACGACGACGTCTGGCTGCCCGGCCACATCGAGGAGCTGCAGGCGCTGCTCGCGGACGCCGACGTCGCGAACTCGCTCTCGTTCTCGATCGAACCGAGCGAGCTGCTTCATGTCATGCGGCTCGACCTCTCACGCGATTACTACCGGCAGCTCCTGCTCGGAGGCGAGAGCCGGATCCACCACTCGATCACAGGCCACACGCTCGCTCACTACCGGCGTCTGCCTGAGGGCTGGCGCACGACTCCCGAGGGCACCTACGTCGACCTCCATTTCTGGCAGCAGCTTCTCTCCCTGCCCGGCACACGGGCGGCGAGCGGGACGCGCCCGACCGTGATCCACCTCCCGAGCCCCGCGCGGGCCACGTGGAGCGTGGACGAGCGGCTGGCCGAGCTCGACGCCTGGGCCGAGCGCGTTCCCGAGCTGGACCAGCGTGTGCTCGACAGGGTGCTGCCGGACCGCGCGGCGCTCGAAGAGGAGCTGTCCGGGTACAAGGCGCTCGCCGGCGAGCTGCGCCTGCAGGTCGCCTCGCTCGAGACCGATGTCGCGACCAGGCAGGCCGAGCTCGACCGGATCGCGGCCTCCGCGACCTGGCGCCTGCGCGGCGCGCTCGTGCGCGTGCCGGGCCTCAGATGGGCTGCGAAGGCTCTAGCTCGGCCAGCAGCGCCCGCAGCGGCTGAGCCTGCTCGTCTCGCTCCGAGACCCGAGCCGAGCTCGCAGGCCACGGGATCTCCAGCTCCGGATCCGCCCAGTGACAGCCAAGCTCGTCCGCCGGATCCCAGTACTCGCTGACGGCGTACACGTGCAACGAAGGCTCGTGGAAGTAGAAGCCATGCAGGACGCCGTGCGGGATCGCCAGCGCGGCGGGGCTCTCCGCGGAGAGCTCGACAAGCGCGCTCAGACCCTCCGTGGGCGAGCCGCGGCGTAGGTCGCGGAGCCCGACCGAGGCCCGGCCGAAGGGCACGGTCAAGTAGTCGTCGTGACGGATGTGGACGTGCGTCCCGCGCAGGACGCCGGCCTCGGAGCGAACCGCGTTCCACTGGATGGGCGCGACGCCGGTGGCCCACTCGGCCCGGAAGAGCTCCATGAACGCGCCGCGCTCGTCCTCGTGCGCCTCGAGCGGCCGTAGGAGAGTGCCGGCCGGAAGCTGGGATGCCGCGACGCTCATCCCGCCTTTATACGCTCCGGCGCTGAGCTTTGGAACGGCGGCTAGGCTCGCGCGATGCCAATCTGGAGCGCCGACGTCGAGATCGACGAAGCCCTCGTGCGCCGCTTGCTAGCTCAGTTTCCGGAGCTGCAGATCGAGTCGCTGCACCTCCTGGCCGAGGGCTGGGACAACGCGGTCTGGGTCGTGAACGATGCCGTCGCCTTCCGCTTCCCGCGGCGGGAGGTCGCGATCCCCGGCGTCGAGCGCGAGCTCGCGGTGCTGCCGCGGCTTGCTCGGCTGCTCCCGTTGCCGGTGCCGGTGCCCGCCTACCTCGGCCGGCCTGCGGGCGGCTACCCATGGCCGTTCTTCGGCGCAGAGCTGCTTCCCGGAGTCGAAGCGGCCGACGCGGCGCTCGACGACGACGCCCGGATCGAGGTCGGACTCGAGCTCGCACGGTTCCTGCGCGCGCTGCACTCGCTGGAGCTCGACGCGGAGCTCCCGACCGACCAGAACGGGCGCGCCGACATGCCGCGGCGTGCCGCACTGGCCCGCGAGGAGCTCGCCGAGCTCGAGCAGCTCGGCCTCTGGACCGCACCGCCGCAGGTCGAGGAGCTGCTTCGGGAGGCCGAGGGCCTGCCGCCGCCCGAGGCGCCCGTGCTCGTCCACGGCGACCTGCACTTCCGCCACCTGCTCGTCGCAGGCCGGTCTGCGAGCGGCGTGATCGACTGGGGCGACGTCTGCCGCGCCGACCCTGCGATCGACCTGCCCCTCCTCTGGAGCTTCGTGCCGACGGCCGGCCGCAGCGCGTTCCTCGACGCCTACGGGCCCGTGAACGAGGCACAGCTGCTGCGGGCGCGCGTGCTGGCGATCCAGCTCTGCGCCGTGCTCGCCCGCTACGGCCGGCTCGAGCGCGTCCCCGGAGTCGAGCGCGAGGGCCTCGCCGGGCTGGAGCGGGCGATCACGAACTGAGGCCGGCGATCCACTCGGCGAAGAGCGGGTCGACGATCGCCTGCCTGCGCCCGTCGGCCTCGATCTCCGCGCGTGCGCCGAGCCGCTGCAGCGCCTTCTGCGCGCTGGTCTTCGTCAGGGCGAGGCGCTCGAGCACGGCCGCGCGGTAGGGCGAGCCCTCGCCCGCGATGATCGCCCGCAGCGTCTTCTGCTCAGAGGTGTCGAGCCCGCGCCACTGCGCCTCGAACTCCGGTTGCAGCTCGGCGAGCGCCGCCGTATGGGCGCGCTCCCAGTGCTCCAGCTCCGCCGTGCCCTTGGGCTCGACGTCCTCCCAGAGCCGGTGCGCCAGCAGCATCGCGCGCTGGGGGTGGCCCTTGGCCGAGACCAGCAGGGGGTTGAGCGCCTCGCCGACGTTGCGGCCGGTCTCGCGAAAGCGCTCGGCCACGTACCCGGCGAGATCCTCGTCGCGCAGCCGCCCGAGCCGCACGGGCACGGCCGACCCGTAGAGCGGCGCCTCCTTGTGCTCGAAGAGCTGCTTCATCAGCCCCGGCTCGGAGCCGGCGAAGACGTAGGAGGCGACGTCGCCCTGGAACTGGATGTGGCTGCGCAGGATCCCGTCCAGGGACGGCACCTTGCGGACGTCCTGGAACTCGTCGAGCGCGATGTAGGCGCGGAAGCCGCCCGACTCCTCGAGCCGCAGCGGCAGGTCGAGCAGCGCATGCAGGGCCGGCAGCGGGTCGGTCTTGGGCTCGAGCTGGAGCCTCGCGCTGATCCCGAACGCGCCGAGGGAAAGGCCGAGCCCCGTCTTCTGCAGGAACTCCTCGACGCGGCCGCGGATCGCGCCTCGGAGCTCCTTTGCGTACGCGCGCTCGAAGCGCACGGCCACGTCTGCGAGGGAGACGACGCCGTAGAGGTCGACCAGCACCGGGACGAGCCCTTCCTGCCGCTCGCCGTCCGCCAGTGCGCGGCGCAGCAGGCTCGTCTTGCCGTACTTGCGCGGGGCATAGAGGCGGACGTAGTGCCCGCCGACCGCGTTCTTGAGCAGTAGCTGCGTCTCCTCGTCGCGGTCGACGATCTGGTCGGGAGCGATCGGGCGCGAGTACACGAACGGGTTGACGTCGGTGATCATTCGTCCAGAAAGATACCGAGGAGTAGTCCTGTTGGATACCGTAGTCAAGAGGCAGTTGCCACGATTTGCACGGAGGAGTACTCTCGATTGGTTCCTCAGGGGTCCCGTCGTGGCGTACACGATCGACGACACGGTAGGGACGAACGGCTGGTATCGCGGCAGCCCGGGGGCAACTACGTCGTCGTGCACTGGACGGTGACGGATCCCGAGTCGGCAATCATCTCGACGACCGGCTGCGAGCCTGCGATCCAGGTCAACGGGCCGAACACCGGCACGACGCGCACCTGCTCCGCGACCAGCGACGGCGGCACGACGACGGTCACAACCAAGTCGCTCAAGATCGACGCGACGCCCGGCCGCTACGGACAGCTGCTCGGGAAGAGCACGTTCGTCGTCGGCTCGTAGTCCCTGCAGATACTGATTGGTATCTCGACGGACCACCGAACCGTCCGCGAGACTGGCGCCGTGAGCCCGCGCTTCGACCCCGGCGAGCCGTTGTTCCTCGCCGACCCCTACCCCACGCTCGCAGCGCTGCGCGAGGAGACCCCGGTGTTCTACGAAGAGGGGCTGCGCCGCTGGTTCGTCACCAGGCACGCCGACGTGCGCGCGTGCCTGCGCGACCGCAGGCTCGGCCGGAACTTCCGTCACGTCGGCAGCGAGGAGGAGTTCGCGGCCGAGCCGCTCGACCCGCGCTACCAGCCGTTCTGGGACACCGAGCGCTGGAGCCTGCTCTGGGTCGAGCCGCCCGAGCACACGCGAGTCCGGAGGCTCGTCGCTGCCGCCTTCACGCCGCGCTCGGTCGAGGGCCTCCGCGGGCAGGCCGAGAAGCTGGCGCATGAGCTCCTGCCCGACGGTCGGTTCGACCTCCTCCGCGACTTCGCGCAGCCGTACTCGATTGCGGTCATCTGCCGCCTGTTGGGCGTACCGACCGACCGCGGCCGCGATCTCCTGGACTGGTCGCACGCGATGGTGAAGATGTACGAGCTCGACACGACGGAGGAGCAAGCCGACGCGGCGACGCTCGCGGCGGCCGAGTTCCGCGACTACGTCCTCGGCCTGATCGAGCAGCGCCGGCGCGAGCCGCGCGACGACATGGTCACCCGGCTCGTGGAGGCGCGAGTCGGGGGCAAGCGCCTGAGCGACGCCGAGATCGTCTCCACGATCATCGTGCTCCTGAACGCGGGCCACGAGGCGACGGTCAATACGCTCGGCAACGGCGTGCTCGCGCTGCTCCGCCACCCCGGCCAGTGGGCGCGGCTGGTCGCAGGCGAGGTGCAGCCCGCCGCTGCGGTCGAGGAGCTGATCCGCTGGGACCCGCCGCTCCAGCTGTTCGAGCGCTGGGTGCTCGAGGACGGCGTCGAGATCGCCGACGAGCCTGTGCCGCGCGGGCAGAAGGTCGCGCTGCTCTTCGGCTCAGCGAACCGCGATCCCCGCCTCTTCGACGAGCCGGATGCCTTCGACGTCGGCCGCGAGGACGCCGCCGAGCACATCGGCTTCGGCGGCGGCATCCACGTCTGCATCGGCGCGCCGCTCGCGCGCATCGAGCTCGAGGCCGCCCTGCGGGCGCTGGTGGAGCGGGCGCCGGGGCTGGCCCTTGCGGCTCAGCCCCGGCGCAACCGCGCCTTCGTGATCTGGGGCCTCGAGGGGCTCGAGGTGACCGTCAGGGACTGACGGCGAAGAGCAGGAACTGCGTGAACTGGGACGCGGCGAAGTTGTTGTCGCTGACCATCACCAGCGACTGCCGTCCGTCCGGGAGCTTCGGCCCCCACGTCATGCCCTCGACGTTGTCGAGCGGGATGCCGAGCGAGCCGAGATCGAGCAGCAGTGTCTTCTGCGCCGGGCGGATCGAGCCGAGCCGGCCGGCAAGGCTGGACAGCCCTTCGACGTTGGTCGCCCCCGGGAGCGCGACCGAATAGAGCTTGATCTCGTTCCCCGTGCCGGGCACGCCGACCGAGAAGGAGCGTTCCATCGACAGCATCAGCTCGTTGTTGAACGGCAGCAGCTCGACGATGCCGTTGACGGCGAAGTTCGTCGGCGGCACCGGCGGCTGGAAGATCGGATCGGTCTCGTACAGGTACTCGCGGTCGAGCCGTCCGGTCTGGAGGTTGTAGCGCAGGATCCGCGAAGGGCTGCCCGTCGCCACTGTCGCGGCCGGCCCATCTTGGAAGAGCGCATTCTCCGTCGCCGTGAAGAAGAAGCGGCCGTTCGGCGGGACGCCCGCGGACTCGAAGGCGAGGTTGAAGCGGATCCCGCTCGAGTGGTCGGCGGTCGGCAGGTAGTACCCCGGCACCGGCAGGTCGGCGAGGTAGTCGCCGACAAGGTCGTACCGGCGGACGAACGGGGCCAGCAGCGTGTTCGTGTTGCCCTCCGAGGTCAGGATCAGCTCCCGGTCCTTGGTGAGCACGAGGCCCTCGGGGTCGAGGCCGCCGAGCGGGTACGGCCCTCCGCCCGGCTGTTGCAGCGTCGTGACCGCGTCGAAGTGGACGTCGCTCGCGTCGAAGCTCGGCCCGACGTCGATGCCGACCGTGTAGAAGCGGGCCGGGTTGATCTGCGACTGGTCGTCCGAGAGCGTGTAATAGACGTTTCGGCTCGGGTTGTACGTGATCGAGGACAGGCCCCCGATGGTCGTGCCGGCAAACGTCGTCCCGGTCGGGACGATCGCCTGGCCGATGAACTGAAGCGACGGCTGGTGCGCGCCCGGCGAGACGGCGCCCGCCGGCGAGACGAGCAGCGCTAGCGCAGCCATTGCGCCTGCGAACAGGATCAAAAGACGGCGTCGAGACACGTGGTACCCCCTGCTAGCTGTCGTGGCGGCCGCAGCCTAACGCTCGCGAGAGGCCGGACCCCGCTCGAGGCCCGGCCTTTCGCGGACTGAGTCAGGGCAGCGCCACGTAGTGCCCGAGGAACGACCGTGCCGACTCGGTGTCGAGCCGGTAGTCAACGTTCGTCGAGCGGCACGGCGTGTCGCCGGTGATCGTCGTGCCGGCGATGATGGTCGACTCCGACGAGCCGGCGCCGAGGAAGTTCGGGCCGCCGGAGTCGCCGTAGCAGGTGCCGCCGTCGCCGTGAGACGGGTTCATCGAGAGCCTCAGCCAGGCCGGCGTGACGGTGTTCAGCGTCCCGACCGTCCGGTAACGGACGTCCTGATAGTGGAACGTCTTGCCGCCCGGACCGCTCGTGACCGACTGGGCGCCGTAGCCGACCGGGGTGAACTTCTGGTCTTTCGGCAGGTTCGAGAGCGAGCCCGCGGTCGGCAACCGCGCCGGCGTGATCCCCTCGAGCGCCGCGACGTCGTCGTCCAGCACGACCACTGCGAGGTCATGCGGGTCGCTCGCCGCCTTCCGGTACGCGAGATCGCCATGCCATGTGCCCCAGTAGGTGTGGCTCACGCCGTGCGTGAAGGACGTGGCGAACGTGACCTCCACGCGACTCACGCCCAGGTCGCAGTGCTCCGCGGTGAGAAACACGTGAGCCGAGATGAGCGTGCCGGTGCACTCCTCCCACGTCCCATCCGGGAACGCCTTTGGCGCGAGCAGCGCGCCGACCTCCGGGTGGGCGTTCTCGTCCGGAACGCCGTTCGTGATCGCGCTGCCGGCCGCCGCGAAGACGAGCGCGGCCGCGAGCGCGACGAAAGCGAGACTGACCTTTCGCATCTGTGTCCTCTCTCCCCTGCCTCGTGTTCTGCCGCGGGCAGCCTACCCCGCGAACGTCCACTGGTCCACGTCGCTCACCGCCCGGTAGCCGATCCGCTGGTAGACGCTGTTCGACGTCGGGTTCGCGAGGTCGGTGAAGAGGAAGCAGAAGCGCCGGCCGCCGTCGAGCAGCCGCTGCGTCAGCTCGGCGGTGAGCGCGCTCGCGTAGCCGCGGCCGCGCAGCTCGGGCGGCGTGTAGACGGGCCCGATGCGGATCCCGTTCGGCGTCAGGCCGCCGAAGCCGGCCAGCGAGACCGGGTCGCCGTCCTCCCACAGCACCAGACCGCCGTGCGGGTCCTCCTCCCGGCTGTCGACGAACTCCTCGCTCGACCCCGGCGGTGGCTCCGGCAGCGCCTCGGCGGTGAACGCGTCCATGAAACGGCTGGCGAGCTCGCGGTCGCCGCGCTCGTAGTCGCGCATCCGGCCCGGCGCAGGCCGCGGCGCGTCGACGTGGTCGGCGGCGAAGACTCGCTGCTCGATCCCGATCCGGGCCTCTGCCCCTGTTGCCGCTTGCCACTCGGCCGCGAACTGCGCCACGGGCTCCTTCGGGCCAACCACTCCAGGGAGCGAGCCGAACGCCGAGCGGGCGTCCTCGACAAGCGGGCCGATCGCGGCCTCGTCGTCGATCTCCGAGAGGATGTGGTTGTGCGGCGGGGTTCGCATGGCGGCCCCTACCACACTGCCGGCGGCCTCGACCACCGCGAAGTAGGCGGGCTCCCCATACAGCATCGGCTCGCGCTGCAGGCGGGAGCTGAGCCCGAGAATCAGGTTGTGCTCCGCCTCGCGCGCGGCGAGGAACTCGCCTGCGTGGGCGAGGAAGGCGTCGGCGCCAGCGTGGCTCGTGACCCTCATCGCGACATCCTGCCCCAGCCCGTTGGATAAATCTTCGTAACCCGACGGTTAAGCGTTCCCAGCCTCCTCTACAAGGACTCCGTCAACGAAAATCAGAGGAGGGGTTCCATGATCCGTTTCACCCTGTTGCTGGTCACCGTCGGAGCCGTCGCGGCGGCGCTCGTCGGGACCGGCAGCGCAGCACCCGTCCGGCTCACCGCCACCGTCGGGCCCGGCTACACGATCAGCCTGAAGAAGGGCTCCACGGTCGTGCGCTCGCTCAAGCGAGGCAAGTACAGGCTCACCGTCCGCGATCGCTCGAGCGAGCACGACTTCCACCTGCGCGGCCCCGTCAACCGGATGATCTCGTCCGTCGGCTGGACCGGCACGAAGACGATCACGATCACGCTGAAGAAGGGCCGCTACACGTACGTCTGCGACCCGCACGCCGACCAGATGCGCGGCGGCTTCCGCGTCATTTGAGCCGTACCGGGGCGGGGCCGGCGCGGCCGGTCCCGCCTCACCACCAGCAGCCGACAGGTGCTCCGATCTACCTAGGCCGTGGCGAAGCGCTTGGCTGCACGGGCGCGCTTGCGCTCCGCCTCGACCTCGCGGTCCTTCGGCAGCGCGTTCGTCACCAGGCCGTCGAGCAGGCGGCTCGTAGCGGCGGCCACCTCGTCGACGGCGCGGGCGAAGACCTCCTCGTTCGCGTGCGACGGCTTGGTGGAGCCGCTGATCTTGCGCACGTACTGAAGGGCCGCGTCGCGCACCTCGTCCTCGGTCGCCTCGGGCTCGAAATTGAAGAGCGTGTGGATGTTTCGGCACATGCGGCCATCCTACGTATGCTCGCCCCCGTGGAGGAGCTCAGACCCGGGCTCTGGACCTGGACGGCGCCCCACCCCGAGTGGCACGAGCAGCCGGTGGTGCGCTCCTACGCCGTCGAGCGCGAGGGCGCCCTCGTCCTGATCGACCCGCTGTCGCCGCCGGCCGAGCTCCTGGCGGGCCGCGAGCTGCGGGTCGCGCTCACCTGCCCGTGGCACGCGCGCAGCGCGCCGGAGCTCGGCGCGACCGAGGCCGAGCTCGAGTCACGGCCGGGCTTCTTCCCGGACGAGCGTGTCTTCTGGCTCGAGGAGCACCGCGCGCTCGTCTTCGGCGACTCGTTCCCGGGCCGGGCGATCCCCGACGAGTGGCTGCCCGAGGGAAAGACCCGCGAGGACTACCGCGCCTGGTTCAGGCCGCTCCTCGAGCTCCCGGTCACGCTGCTGCTGCCGACCCACGGCGACCCGGAGACCCGCGAGCGCCCCCAGCGCGCCTCCATTTAGCACTTTCGAGAAACCCCGTTAGGATCGCAAGCATGATCAAACGCGCTCTTCTCACACTCATCGCGGCCGCCGGGCTCTCGCTCGCCGCCAGTGCTCCCGCCTTCGCCGCGCAGCCGTACCCGCTCAACTTCAAGACGTTCGCCTTCGGGGCGTCCGAC
>DATLPH010000140.1:0-6764 GCA_035535855.1 Gaiellaceae bacterium | reverse complement strand
CCGCTCCGCGTCCTCGGCCGAGCGGCACGCGACGGCGCCGAGCAGGACGTCGTCGTGGCCGCCGAGGAACTTCGTCGCGCTGTGGAGCGCGAAGTCGGCGCCGCGCTCGAGCGGGCGCAGGTAGACGGGGGTCGCCGCGGTCGAGTCGACTACCACCCGAGCCGGGTGCGCGGCGGCCGCCTCGAAGTCGGGCATGGTCAGGAACGGGTTCGAGGGCGCCTCGAGCCAGACGAGGTCGGCGCCGTCGGGCGGCGCGCCGCTCTGATCGAACTCGACGACCTTCAAGCCCCAGCGCTCAAGAGCGGCGAACAGGACGCCGGTGCCGTAGTAGCCGCCCTCGGCCAGCGCGATCGTCTGCCCGGGCTCCAGGAGCGCGAGCACCAGTGAAGTGGTCGCGCCGGCCCCGGAGGGAAAGAGGAGCGCCTCGCCGCCCTCGAGCTCCGCGAGCGCCTTCTCAGCGGCGAGGCCGTTCGGATGCGCGTAGCGCTGGTAGTACAGCTCGCCCGGCTCGCCGTCGCGATAGGGCCAGATTGTCGCGCGGTCGAGCGGCTCCACGGGCATCAACTCTAGTGCGGCCGCGGTTCCGATTTGACGCCGACAGGGGCTTCTCCTAATCTCTACTAACTCCGTGGACAAACTAGGAAGATAAGGAGCAAGAATGAAAGCTATTTGCATTGCTTTGATCGGGGTCGCGCTCCTCGCCGGGTCAGCAGCCGGAGCCTCCAAGGGTGGGTCGGTCGACCTCATCGCCTACTCCACCCCGAAGGACGCGTACGGCAAGATCATTGGCGCCTTCCAGAAGACGAAGGCAGGCGGCGGCACGAGCCTCAACCAGTCGTACGGCGCCTCGGGCGACCAGGCGCGCGCGGTCGCGGCGGGACAGCCCGCCGACCTCGTCGCGCTGTCGCTCGCCCACGACGTGAACATGCTCGTCGGCAAGGGGCTCGTCCCGAAGAACTGGGCGGCGAACGCCCACCGCGGGATCGTCTCCGACTCGGTGGTCGTCTTCGTCGTTCGCAACGGGAACCCGAAGAACATCAGAGGCTGGGGCGATCTCGTCAAGCCCGGCATCCAGGTGATCACGCCGAACCCGTTCACCTCGGGCGGCGCGCGCTGGAACGTGATGGCCGCCTACGGCGCGATGCGCCGCGCGGGCAAGAGCGACAAGCAGGCGATCGCGTATCTGTACAAGCTCTTCAAGCACGTCCCGGTGCAGCCCGACAGCGCCCGCTCCGCACTCGCGATCTTCGCGCAGGGCAAGGGCGACGTTCTCCTCACCTACGAGAACGAGGCCATCTACGCCGAGAAGAAGGGCGTGCACACCGAGTACAAGACGCCGAAAGCGACGCTGCTGATCGAGACGCCCGTCGCGCTCACGAAGAGCGGCCTCAAGAAGCCCGCCGCGAAGGGGTTCTACAAGTACCTCTGGTCGAGCACGGCGCAGAAGGCGTTCGCCGCCCAGGGCTATCGGCCCGTCGTCAAGCGCGTGGCCAAGGGCTACAAGTTCTACAAGCCCGCCGGCCTGTTCACGATCAGCTCAGCCAGGCTCGGGCTGAACGGCTGGACGAAGGTGAACCGCCGCTTCTTCCATCCGGAGAACGGGATCATGGCCAAGATCGAGAGGTCGATTGGGCACTGACGCCGCGGCACTAGAGCCGCCGCGCGACGCCGTTCTGAGCCGGGGAGGCGGCGCCCTCGCAAGGGGCGTCGCCACCGGCTACTTGAGCATCGTCGTGCTGCTGCCGCTCGCGGCGCTCATCTGGAGCGCGCGCGGGGACGGGCTCGCGGCGTTCTGGCACCAGGCGACTCGCCCCGAGGCGGTCTCGGCGCTCAAGCTGACGCTCGCCCTCGCGGCGGTCTGCGCGCTCGTGAACGCGGTCGCGGGCACCGCCATCGCCTGGGTTCTGGTGCGCGACAGCTTCCCCGGCAAGTCGACCGTCGATGCGCTGATCGACCTCCCGTTCGCGCTGCCGACGATCGTCGCGGGGCTGACCCTGCTTGCGCTGTACGGGCCCGGCGGGCCTTTCGGCATCGACGTTGCGTTCACCCGGATCGGCCTGCTGTTCGCGCTCCTCTTCGTGACGCTGCCGTTCGTCGTGCGCGCGGTGCAGCCGGTGCTGCTCGAGCTCGACGTGGAGATGGAGGAGGCCGCAGCCTCGCTCGGGGCCGGCTCCCTCGGGATCTTCCGCCGCATCGTCTTCCCGAACCTGCTGCCGGCGATCCTTTCCGGAGTCGCGCTCGCGTTCGCGAGGGCGGTGGGCGAGTTCGGCGCGGTCGTGCTGATCTCCGGGAACATCCCGTTCAAGACCGAGGTCTCGTCCGTCTACATCTTCGGCCAGCTGCAGTCGGGCAACAGCCAGGGGGCGGCGGCGGTGTCGGTGCTGCTGCTGGCGATCTCGCTCGGCGTCCTGCTCCTGATCGGGGCGTTCAGGCGCTGGAGGACCCGCCACGACCATGTCTAGATATCTGCTCCGCTTCGCGACGCTCGGCTATCTGGCGCTGCTGCTGCTGGTGCCGGTCGGGCTCGTCTTCTACCGCGCGTTCGAGCACGGCTTCGCCGCCGCCTGGGACGCGGTCACGACGCACCAGGCGATCCACGCGCTGGAGCTGACCTTGCTGATGGCGGCGATCGCCGTCCCGGCGAACACCGTCTTCGGGATCGTGATGGCGCTTGCCCTCGTCCGCAGCCGCTTCCCCGGCCGCGGCCTCGTGAACGCGATCGTCGACCTTCCGCTCGCGCTCTCACCCGTCGTCGTCGGGCTCGCCCTCTTCCTGCTCTACGGCCGCGGCGGCTGGCTCGGCGGCCTAGCCGGCCACGGGCTGAAGATCCTGTTCGCAGTCCCGGGGATGGTCCTGGCGACGATGTTCGTCTCGCTTCCGTTCGTGGTGCGCGAGGTCGTCCCGGTGCTACGCGAAATCGGAACCGAGCAGGAGCAGGCGGCGGAGACTCTCGGCGCGCGGCCGTTCCAGGTCTTCCGCAGGATCACCTTTCCCGCGATCCGCTGGGCGGTCGCCTACGGCGTCGTCCTCACGACAGCGCGCGCGATCGGCGAGTTCGGCGCCGTCAGCGTCGTCTCCGGGCGCATCCAGGGGCAGACCGAGACGCTGCCGCTCTACGTCCAGGACCAGTTCGAGTCGTTCAACGTTTCCGGCGCTTATGCCGCATCGGTGGTGCTCGCCCTGATCGCGGTCGCTACTGTCATCTGCCTGCGGGCCTTCCAGCCGAAAGAGGAGACCAGCTGATGGGCATCACGGTCGTCGACGTCACGAAGCGTTTCGGGGAGTTCTCGGCTCTCGAGAACGTGTCGGTCGCGATCCCGGAAGGCTCGCTCACCGCCCTGCTCGGGCCGAGTGGCAGCGGAAAGTCGACGCTCCTGCGCGTGATCGCGGGGCTCGAGGAGCCGGACTCCGGCCAGGTGCTGATCGGCCAGGAAGACGTCACCGAGCGCCCGGCCCGCACGCGCGGCGTCGGAATGGTCTTCCAGCACTACGCGGCCTTCAAGCACATGACGGTCGAGGACAACGTCGCCTTCGGCCTGACGATCCGGAAGCGGCCCCGAGCGGAGATCCGCACGCGGGTGCACGAGTTGCTGGAGCTCGTCCAGCTCGAGGGCCTTGCGAAGCGCTACCCCGCACAGCTTTCCGGCGGCCAGCGCCAGCGCATGGCGCTCGCCCGCGCGCTCGCGGTCGAGCCGAGCGTGCTGCTCCTCGACGAGCCCTTCGGCGCCCTCGACGCGCGCGTCCGCAAGGAGCTGCGCGCCTGGCTGCGGCGCCTGCACGACGAGGTGCACGTGACGACGATCATCGTCACGCACGACCAGGAGGAGGCGATGGAGGTCGCAGGCCAGATCGTCGTCCTCAACGACGGCCGCGTCGAGCAGGTCGGCTCCCCGCGTGAGCTCTACGAGAAACCGGCGAACGAGTTCGTGATGAGCTTCGTCGGCCCGGTCAACCGCCTGGGCGACACATTCGTGCGGCCCCACGACGTCGAGCTGCTGCTCGAGCCGGACGCGGGTTGCTCGGAGGCGATGGTCGAACGCGTCGTGCATCTCGGCTTCGAGGCGCGCGTCGAGCTCGTGCGCGACGACGGCCAGCACCTACTGGCGCAGCTGACGGGGGAGGCGGCCGAGCAGCTCGAGCTGGAGCGCGGCCAGATCGTGTACGTGCGGCCGAGCCGCGAGACGGTCTTCGCTCGTTAGTGCGGCAACCAGGCGTCCGGGTTGGACGCGATCCGGGAGACCTCGTCCGGGAGGGTGCCCGCGGCAACGTCGCCGAGCGTCACGGTCTCGAGCACGCCGCGCAGGCTCGCGCGCACCGCGATCCACACCTCGCGTAGCGGGGTCGCGGCGCCTGGGTACTCGACCTGCTCGGGCCGCTCGCCGCGCACGTTCGCGATCGGGCCCTCGACCGCGCGGATCACGTCGGCGAGCGAGATCTCCCCGGGGGCCTTCGCGAGCCAGTAGCCGCCCTCGGCGCCGCGCTGGCTCTGCACGAGCCCTGCGTGCTTGAGGTCGAGCAGGATGTTCTCGAGGAACTTGAGCGGGATCTGCTGGGCCTGGGCGATCGTGTCGCCCTTGACGGGGCCGTCGCCCGCCGCCGCGGCGAGCTCGGCGCCCGCTCGCACTGCATAGTCGACCTTCGCGGAAACGCGCATGCAGGCGAAATCTAGCCGGGGCTAGGTTTCGCCCTCGGTGGCCGGCTTTGGCGGCGCCTTGCGTTTGCGCGCAGCGGCCTTTGCCGGAGACTTCTTGGCCGGAGCTTTCTTCGCGGCGGTTGGCGCCGCGGTGCGCCTTGCCACCGACTTGCGAACGCGGCGCTCCGGCTTCCGCAGCGCGGCCTCGGGCACGCCCGGCGGCTCGGGCACCACGCGGTTCTTGCCGGCCCGCTTGGCCTCGTACAGCGCTTGGTCGGCGGCCGCCACGAGCGCCTCCGCGCTCGGCAGCTCGCCCTTGGAAGCGACCCCGAAGCTCGCCGTCGTCGTGAGGGAGGTGCCCTCGGCGACCTCGACCTGTGCGGCCGCGAGAGCCGTTCGAAGCCGCTCGGCCAGATTCTGTGCGCCCAGCAGGTCTGTGCCCGGGAGGATCAGCCCGAACTCCTCGCCGCCGTACCTGCCGGCAAGGTCGACCTGTCGGACCCCCGACGCGAGCAGCTCCCCGACGGCGCGCAGCACCGCGTCGCCTGCCAGATGACCGTGGCCGTCGTTGACACGCTTGAAGTTGTCGAGGTCCAGCAGCACGAACGAGAGTGAATCGCCCACGCGATCGGCGCGGCGCCACTCGAGCGTGAGCTCCTCGTCGAGCATCCGCCGGTTGCCGAGGCCGGTGAGGCTGTCCGTGGTCGCCTGGGAGGCAACGCGGCGGAAATCGCCGAGCAGGCGCAGGATCGGGCCGGCAAAGAGGAGTGCCACCAGGGTCAGCAGTGCGAACGAGCCGACTGCCGCGTAGCGGATCCGCTGCTGGTAGGGCGCCACGGTCGCGGAGATCTCGTGCTCCGGCCTGAGCGCGAGCAGCCGCACGCCGGTCGTGTCGGGCACGAGCGCCGGGAGCGCGCGGTAGCGCACCCCGTGAAGGCTGATCGTCCGACCCTCGGTCCGAAGCGTGCCTCCCGTTCCGAGCAGCTTTCCTCGGCGGGCCAGGACGAGCCGATCGTGGGAGCCGTGCGGGGCATGCCTCGTGAGCCGGCGCGCCAAGCCCTCGTCGAGTCGGACGCTGGCAACGACCTTCCCGATCCGGACTCCGTTGACCGTCAGCCAGATCGAGCGGGCAAGGCCTTGCGTGGGGATGGCCCCGGCCGCCCGCTTGCCGCGCAGGAAGAACGAGGTCCCGGGCCGGCTTGCGGCCAGGCTCCTGAGAGTGTTCCGGTTGCCGGTGAGCATCGCGCGCTGGACGACCGGTGAGCGGGCGAGGTCCCCGGCTCGGTACGAGGCGTCGTCAGCCTGGCGCGTCAGCTCGCTCAGCCCTGCCTGGAGCTCGTCGCGCAGGACGGAGTCGGCGCGCGCCCGCTCGTTGCGGAGCGCGTTCGCCTGGAGGATGCGGGCCGTCGAGAAGACGGGTATCGCCCCTACGATCAGGACGCCCAGGAGCAGCTGCAGGCCGGCGCGGCGCGCAACCGGGGGGCGGTTTCGGCGTCGGCGACCGCTGGCCGCGTCTTCGACGGCCGTCGCGGGAGGTGCCGCAGTCATCCACTGGTTATCGGCTCTCGAAAACCTTCGCTTGAGCCGCATTCCGGGGAACTGAGACGGCCAGGACCTAGAAGTCGGCGTCGAGCGGGCCGGACTCCGTCGCCGTGCCCTGCGGCGTCGTCCAATCCATCGCCTTGGCCGAGCCGTTGTGGTGCGCGTTCCCGGACTGGGAGGCGAGGACGATCCTGATGGTGCTGTTGCCGACCAGGGTCATCTGCGAGCTCGTGAACTCGAGCGCCTGCCCGTTGGAGTGCTTCCCGTTGAGCTCGACCTGACCGAGCTCGGTCAGGTCAACGGTGTTCGCTCCGTTGCGGACATCCAGCGCGTCGTTTTGCCCTTGGCCCTGGATCCGGACCGTGACCGCGACGGCCGAGCCGTTCCAGCCGGTGAGGATCAGCGCCGGGTTGACGGCGCCGGCGAACGTGAACGTGACGACGTCACCCGCTTCAGCGGTGCCGACCGTGCCGCCGCCGTCGGTGATCTGGATGTCCGCGGGTGCGGGCATCGCTGGCGGGGGCGGAGGCGGAGGCGGGGGAGGCGGTGGCGGAGGCGGTGGCGGAGGCGGAGGCGGAGGAGGCGGAGG